>NZ_FMUY01000013.1:0-91330 GCF_900101325.1 Pseudobutyrivibrio sp. AR14 | reverse complement strand
CATATCTTTCAACTGATATTTTTCAGGCAAATATTTACCAAGTATCATTCCCAAATTTCCCGGTACTATAACTTCTACATATGTAATAGAAGTTCCTTCTGAATCCGGTTTAATAGCATATACTAATCCAAAATCTTTATCTGCGTCGATTGCAAGAATTGAATAATCCTCTGGTTCTCCTGACACATTAAACAGGCCTTTATATTGATCATGTTCTTTTTGATATAGTCGCTCCAATTCTGTTTCATATTCTTCTTGCGAATAAGTTACAGTAAGATACCCAACATATTGTGCGTCCCTAGGATTGTAATATGTAAAACTAAACTCATCTACATTCATTGAATCTGTAATTTGTTCTGGAAATATACTTTCATCCATTCCCCTTTTATTAGAATATTCATCTTCACAATTTACACCAATATAGTTTGTATAGTTTTCAACATCGGTATATGTGTGTTTTCTTGAGAACATTGCATCACCAATCAAAATAAACATTGCAATGAAATAACCGACTATTTGAAAGAGTATAAATAAGGATATGATACCCACTATAATTATTCCAACTTTAGCGGGTAGTGATTTATTTGAAAAAAAATTTTTTTCTTTACCCATAGTAACCCTCCCCTTCTTCATAAATTATTATGCTACTCCTAAATACCAAACAATATTATATGCTTCCACTCGTCCTGAATCTAAGTTGTCATCTAAATCAATTCCGTCTGCTCCATGATTAGCAATATCCAAAATTCCCTTTGCAGCAGCTCCTGCTCCTGCCACAACCGCTGCAAGAGCTGCCGGAACACCCAGATACAATATAACTGCATGAGCATGAATTTCCTTTGCAACATCTGTCTGGGACATATTTATACAATATCCCTGCGCCTTAAGGCTCTTTGCCTTTGTTAAACAAGCGCTTCTACTTAAATATGATACCGAATTTGCAAGATTGATGCCTTTACCTCCTTCTACATATTCCATAGTATTCTCGTCCATAGCCACATAATTAGATGGCATCGTTAATAATGTTGAATAAATTTTTTCCATTTTTTCTCCTTTTTTAACCTTTTTAAATAATCTCATTCGCGACTAAAATTACTCCATATATATATCAATGCATTTGATATCTAGCTCTTTAACCTCTCTTTCAATATCTTACTCATTTACTATAACATGTGCATCATCTATACAATATATAAATGTGATGAACAACGTTATTTTTGTGATAAACAACGTAAAAGGCAGGTGCTAAACGCACCTGCCTTATATTATTAACCGTTTTATTTTTAAACCATCATCTTATAAATCTTTGTGCAATCCTCTTCATTAAGCTTTATGAAGCCTTCGATTGTACCATCTCTTCCATCGCCTCTACAAAGGACATTTACAAGCTTTGGAATATCTTCTTCCTTTGCTCCAAGCTCTGCAAAATTAGATGGCATTCCAATTGAGATAAGGAACTTCTGGAGTGCATTAATTCCAGCAAGAGCTGTAACCTCTGGGTGCTCGAAATCCATCTGGCAGCCCCATACTCTAACAGCAACCTGAGCAAATCTCATTACATTGTGAGACATCTCATATTTAAATACTGCTGGCATTGTAACTGCAAGTCCTGCACCGTGAGCACAGTCATAAAGAGCTGAAAGCTCATGCTCGATTGAATGACTAAGCCAATCCTGGCTACGGCCTACGCCACACATATTGTTGTGAGCAAGTGTGCCAGCCCACATAATATTAGCTCTAGCCTCATAGTTGTTAGGATCTGCAATAACTCGAGGCCCCTCATGAACCATTGTAAGAAGCAGAGCCTCGATTAGTCTATCTGTAACCTCTACCTCTTTTGTATTTGTAAGGTAACGCTCATAAAGGTGAGCCATAATATCAGTAATTCCTGCCGCACTCTGATATGGTGGTAATGTCTGAGTAAGTGCAGGATTTAAAATACTAAACTTTGGACGAATAGCATCTCCGCTGGCACCTCTTTTAAACATACCCTCTTCCTTTGTGATTACTGAATCAGGGCTGCCCTCACTACCAGCCGCTGCGATAGTAAGAACTGTTCCTACGCTAAGAGCCTTTTCGATTCTCTTGCCCTGGTAAAAGTCCCAGAAATCTCCATCGTATACAGTACCAGCTGCAATAGCCTTAGATGAATCAATAACGCTTCCACCACCTACCGCAAGAATGAAATCAACATTCTCCTTTTTACATAGGTCAATGCCCTCATATACAAGTCCGCTTCTTGGATTAGGCTTAACGCCTCCTAATTCAACATAAGCGACGCCCTCTGAATCAAGAGACTTTTTAACTCTATCTAATAGACCTGAGCGAACCACACTTCCTCCACCAAAGTGGATAAGTACCTTAGTTCCTCCAAAACGCTTTACTAATTCGCCAGCTTGGCTCTCTGTGTCCTTACCAAAAACAAAACATGTTGGTGAGTAAAATTGAAAATTATTCATTAGTATCCCCTTTCCCCAAAAAAGTTAATCATAAAAAGAGTATATTTAGTATCTACCCTTATTTCTCATTAAAAATTGACTCTAATTTTATCAAATTTTGATATATGATAAATCAAATATTAAGAAGAATTTGATTCCTTGGTATTTGTATAATTAAATAAATGTTTGAAAATATTTAAGGAGGCAATATATATGAAAATGTTGGATGTAGTTAACGGCCCAAAGAATGCATCGAGAATCATCCTAGGCTGTATGAGAATGCCTGCACTCAATGTGGATGAGGCAGCAAAAATCATTTCTACTGCTGCCGAAAATGGCATCAATTTCTTTGATCATGCTACCTGCTACGGTGATGGTGAGGCTGAGAAAAGATTCGGTGATGCTTTTCCTCTTACAGGCTTAAAGCGAGAGGATGTTATCATCCAAAGCAAGTGCGGCCTACACTTTGATACAAAAGAATTTAACTGGACAAAGGAAGACATTTTAAAGAGCACAGACGAAATCCTTTCTCGATTAAAAATGGATTATCTGGATGCACTTCTTTTACATCGTCCGGATTTGCTATTTGATCCAGAAGAAGTTGCCGAGGCTTTTGACAAGCTCTACACCTCAGGCAAGGTAAGGCATTTTGGTGTAAGCAACGTAACACCTGGTCAGTTAGAGTTATTAAAGAAGTATGTTAAGCAGCCACTGGTATTTAATCAGCTTCAGTTCTCACTTGACCAGTCACAGCTTATCGATGCTGCCCTTTATTTAAACAACCTTACTACAGACCGCTCGACAAATAGAGACAATGGAATACTTGATTATTGCCGCCTTAATGACATAACAATCCAGGCCTGGTCTCCTCTTCAGATTGGCATGTTCCAGGGTTGTTTCATTGACCATCCTGACTACCAGGAGCTCAATGATGTGCTTGCAGAAATCGGCGCTAAATATGGTGTGTCTAAAACTGCCATTGCTATCGCATGGATTTTAAGACATCCAGCTAAAATGCAAGCCATTGCCGGCACTATGAATCCAGCTCACCTTAAGGAATTCTGTGATGCGGCAAAAGTAGATTTGACTCACAAGGAATGGTACGACTTGTACCTTGCATCAGGAAAGTTCCTACCATAACATATAACGACGAAAAACCACTATCTACCCCCATGTAAGATAGTGGTTTTTCTTTGTTATGGATAAATATTAAAAAATATTTATTACCAAATCTTATAGTTTCCGCTTAAAGCCATAAATGCAAATAGGTACAGGCAATTGTCATAGTAGCGTCTATCACCTGTTCTAAGTGGTGTGTTGTAAAAATCCTCCACCGCCTTAAGTGAATATTCGTTGTCTGATGCCAGTGAAGCCTGGGCTATTGTGGCTGTAAGTCCAACTGGATGTAGTGCTTTTCCCTCTACAATAGTTCCGTCTACTTCATAGATTCCTCTAGAATCTTTTTCTGGAAGTGAATAGAAAAATCTCTGTAGATTGTTGGCAGTCTCTTTCGACCATTTTCCAAATTCTGTATCCTTATCAAACCATTCATAGTTTAATCCGATATTTGCAATTGTCCTGTATGCATCACTGTAGAACCAGTCATGTCGACCGCCAAATGTACCTGGCTCAACTACGTGAGGAGTACCATCATAGTTTCCGTATTCTGGCGATAATCCTGTCTTTGGATGACATGACTTTTTCAGATACTGTCTGCTAGCCTCTGCTGCCTTAAGCCAAAAACTTCTATCTTCCTCGTAGCAGTTGTCTGCAAACAAAGTGTAAAAATGTGGAAGATGATATGATGCATCAGTAAAATCAAGTCCTGGGACAAATTTAATAAGGCCATCATCCGTCCACATATTATGACCGCCATACAGCTCTTCATGATGTATGCAGACTTTTAACAACTCCTTTGCCATATGGCTGTAGTTGTAAATGCCCTGACCATCACCCCATCTATGGCTGGCAAAAATAAGTGCCATTGCAAAAAATTCTTCGCCATCTGGAGCTGGACCATCTGCATTCTTCCTACCGCTTGGATCTACTGACCAGGCAAAATATCCTTTATTTTCACCATAGTCCATGTACATATTTGTCATGGCCCAGTTCCAAAGCTGGTCAAATTCTTTTTTCTTATCAAGCTGTACAGACATCATCATTCCGTAAGAAATGCCCTCGGTTCTCGTGTCCACATTTCCTGTGTCCACCAGATAGCCCATTTTTCCATCTGCTGTTGTCTCGTAAAACTTGTCTGGTCCATAAAATATTTCTTCAAAAATATCGTATAGACGTTTTTCTATCTCTTGCTGATTCTTACCGATTTCCAAAAAGACATTTCTATAATTTCTCATAAAATATTACTCCTTAACACCACCAAGGGTGAGTCCTGTTACAAAGTATTTCTGTAAAAATGGATAAATACAAACTATAGGGAGCATAGTAACAATTGTCGCTGCTGCTCTAATAGATGTAGGTGTAATAGAACCTTCCGAATTTTTCATGGCCTCAGCTGAAGAGCTTTGATTTGAAACTGATGAAAGAAGCTTCATCAATTCGTACTGCAATGTTGTATACTGTGTTGACATTCTGTTGTAAAGCATTGCATCAAACCAAGAGTTCCACTGAAAGACAGCTACGAAGAGTGCCACTGTTGCATAAACAGGCTTGCAAAGCGGTGATATTATTTTTAGGAAGATTGTTGTGTAACCTGCTCCATCCAACTGGGCAGACTCTTCCAAGCTATCAGGTATGCCCCTCATGTAGGTCCTTATTACTAACATGTTAAAAGCAGATATCATTCCTGGAATTACATATACAGCAAAACTGTTTGTAAGTCCTAAAGATTTATAGAGGAGAAAGGTCGGAATTAATCCACCATTAACATACATTGTTATAACCCAAAATAGTGATACTGATTTTGCGAAAATAAAATTCTTTCTACTTACGATAAATGCCAAAATTGCATTAGTAACAAGCGCAAGTAATGTTCCAATTATTGTTCTTAAAACTGTAATATAAGCACCTGTAATCAAATTATCCTTCTGCAAAACAGTAGTATAATTTTTCAGAGTAAAAACTCTAGGCCATAGATATATTCCGCCTCTAAGGGCGTCTGTTCCTTCGTTAAAAGAAATAGCAAGTGTATTTAAAACCGGATATAAAGTAACTATTACAAAGGCTATCATAAAAATGCCATTGCAAATTCTAAATGCTAAATCAGCGCCGGAAATTTTTTTACGTCTTCTCTTCTGTTCCATTCCTTTGCCTCCTTAGAATAATCTTTCTTCGCCATGTCTTTTAGCGATATTATTAAATACCAAAATCAAACCAATACTTACCACACTCTTGAAGATACCAGCTGCTGTACCTAGAGAATAGTCAGCCTGACTAATACCCCATTTAAGTACATAGATATCAATTGTCTGTGATACCTTTTGAACAAGTCCATTACCCAGCAAGTACTGAATTTCAAAACCTGCATTTAAGATATTTCCTACATTCATAAGAAGTAGAATCATAATAGTAGGCTTGATTCCTGGAAGTGTAACATGCTTAATTTTTGCCCATCTTCCAGCTCCATCTATAGCAGCAGCTTCATAAAGTGATGGATCAATAGAAGTAATCGCTGCTAAATATATAATTGCATTCCAGCCAGTTTCCTTCCAAACATTTGCGAAGGCAACTATAGGCCAGAAATATCCTTCATGTGCAAAAAAATCAATAGGTTTGCTTATAATATGAAAATTCATTAACAATTCATTTATTATTCCAGAACCAGAAAGTGCATCATGTAAAATACCAGTAACAATAATCCATGATAAGAAATGAGGCAAATAAGATATTGTCTGAACTACCTTTTTGCTGCCTTTTGTTTTTATTTCATTTAAAAGAATCGCAAATAGGATTGCCATAACAAAGGTACAAACCAAGTTGATAATACCCATTGCGAAAGTGTTTCTAATTACACGAATAAAACTCTCATCTTCAAATAAAAATTTAAATTTATCTAGTCCAATAAACTCTGATTTAAAAACTCCAAGCACTGGCTTATAATTCTGAAACGCCATTAACCACCCTACAAGTGGCACATAATAGAAAATAAATCCGTATAAACAAATAATGGCAGCCCATACGATTAGAACTCTTTGATGCTTGAATTCAATTTTACTTAATTTTTTGGTTTTCATGATTTAAACTCCCATCTTTTATAGCTAAAAATCCTTGTTTTAGGCTATAAATAGGTATAATAATGGCGGGCACAAAAGGATTATGCCCGCCATGGGTTTTTTAACCTATTACACCTTTTATTGATATTTAGCTGCCATTTCTACTCTTCGCTCAAGCTCTGTCTGCATTTCAGAGAGGAAGTCCTCAGGCTTGCACTCATTATATACTTTCATGTAATCTTCCCAACCTGCCTCGAAATTCTCAGCCATAACTACCTTTGGAAGATACTCATGCTTAACCTCACCGATCTTGTTCCAAGCAACACCACCTGGTGTTGATATTGTAAGAGTCTGAGAATATGAATACATTGGGTACCAAGGACCTGGTGCTGGAGATGTACCAAGCATCTCAACATAAGTCTTAACACCATATGCATCGAAGCACTTCTTTAAATTATCTGAAAGTCCATCATAGAATCCATTTTCCTGATTCTCAGGCTTCATCGCATTCTTTCCATCCTGGCTTGTACCATTAAACTGTGGGAAGTATGAATAGAAGCAAAGGTGAGCAGCCTTGTAAGAAGAATCTGCACAATTTGTTCTCATCTCAGGTGTTCTATAATATAAGCCATCATCGCCTACTTCATAATCAACGCCTTCAACACCCCAGAATCTAAGATCATGAACATCCTGAGCAAGCAAATCATTTACAAACTGTAAAGCACCCTCAACGTCAGGACAGCTTGTTGTAATTGCAAGACCTGAAGAAGCATTGAATGCTCCGCCTGAGTTGTGCCACTGATTTGTCATACCCTCTTCGATAGTGATTGGAAGTGGAACATACTCGCATCCCTGCTTATCAAGACCTGCTGACTTGATAGCATCTCCTGCTGTATTGTAGAAATCCCACCACTGATCAATCATACCAAGTACACGACCAGTAGAAAGCTTAGCAATATACTCATCATATGTCTGAGTAAATGACTCCTGATCTACGATGCCCTTCTTATACTCCTCATTAAGCTTCTCAAAATACTTCTTAGCTGTTGGAGTTGTATTGTAGTCAATTACTGTAAGTGTTTCAGGATCAACGATTACTGAACCATCATTTGGATATCCATCAAGGAACTGTGGAGCATTCTCTAAGCAGAAATATCTCCAGTCATCACAAAGGATTGTGTAAGGGATATTTGCTGTGCCATCCTCCATTGTTGGATTTGCCTCATTGTAAGATTCAATCAAATCAAAATACTGATCCATTGTATGAACTTCTGGATATCCTGCCCACTCTAATACTCTTGTCTGAATCCAGAAAGCCTCGTCATTGTGCTGACAAACTCTTTCCTCTCCATTAATCTTAGAGAACTGTGGAATCCAGTAAATATGTCCATCGCTCTGACGGAGCATATCCCATTCCTGATCAGTAAAGTAATTTCTGATATTTGGGTAATCATCATAGTACTCATCAATTGGAATAAGCGCACCAGCTTCATAAAGCTGAACTGAACTATTTCCACCATCGATAAAGTCTGGATACTCGCCACCGGCAATAAATGTACCAACTGCTTCCTCAGCAGACTGACCTGTAAGCCATGACTCTTTTACCTTGCAGCCTGTCTTTTCTGCAATGAGACCTTGGATCTCATTGTCATTATTAATCTCGTTTCCTGGAACAGCAAAAAAGGCGGTAAACTCCTTAATACCGTCTGCATTGACTGCACCGCCGCCACCTGCTGATTTGCCACATCCGGCAAACATAGATGAAAGCATGCCAGTGATTAATAAAGCACTAACTAATTTTTTCTTCATACAAAACCCTCCTGTTATAATCGGGAGCCCTCTCCCTAACCTATGTCAATATTGTATTTTTAATCTTCAAACAAAACATCCGATAAACTATAGAAAAAAAGGGGAGAAATTTTATATTTTCTCCCCGAATTTTTTTATATTTATCCAATATTTTTCTTGTATTTTGTAGGTGTACAGCCCTTTGCCTCAATAAATTTATTTACAAAGTAATCTGCATCCTTGTAACCTACTGATTCTGCTATCTCATATACCTTCATATCAGTTTTTCTAAGCAATTTTGCAGCCGCCTCAATTCGGGTTCGGTTTAAATAGTCTTTAAAAGAACAGCCGCATTTTTTTCTAAATAACTGACCTAGATAAGCGGAATTAACATAATATTTTTCACTCAAATCCTTAAGTGTTAAGTTGGACGAATAATTCTTTTTTATCTCATCTTCTATTTTTACTAAGACACTACATGATACGTTTTTACGAAGCTGACACAGGTACTCACTATAGGCATATGCCATCCTGCAAAGATGAGTCTTACTGCTTCGACTAATGTCTTCTTCAGAGGTACTCTCCGATATAATTCGAAGAATCTCCTCCTGATTGACCTCACTATCTAGCTCGCTTGCCAGATGAATAAGTTGGAACAGCAGATAGTTAACATTCAAATCGATTGTAGAGCCTGTCACTCCCATCTTTTGCATTTCTTCGTAAAAATCATCTACGCATTTACGAATATTAACATGCTCTCCTGTTTCAATTGCATTTATTAACATATCAAGCTGCTTTTTACATATTACAAGTCCAGCTTCATTCACCTTATATTCTTCTTCATAAAAATAAATATCTTTTTTAGCTCTAAATCCCTGAAGAGAACGAAGCATATTTGCTGTGCCATAGGATTTTGAAACATTTCTGATTCCAGACACCATCTTTCCCACCAGCATGGTGATAGATAAATTGGTGTTAGAAACAATATAGTTATAAAAGCCCCTCAGGTAGTCCTCCCTGGTCGACTTAATCTTTTGTGCCATAAAGCTACTATATACAAAGCCTATATCATATATCTGGCTATTATCAGAGACATCTCGAATGCAATACATGGCATCCTGCTTCAGATAATCAATCACTGCCTGATATATCTTATCAAGTCGCGTTCTCTTATCCTCGTCAGAGCACTCCTCTAGACAGCCACTATCATTTAACTGTATTTCCACATAGCATTTTTCATCATCCACAGGAACTTTATCTTCTATGTACTCTAGGTCATTTACGTCATATTTTCCGCTGAGCAAATGCATCAATGTGCGCTCCATCAATGCCTTTTCCCGCTTGATACCATTTTTCTCCTTGGATGTTTTTTGTTGCGCCAAATCTGTAATTTTCTTTAACAGGGATTTCAGTTGGTCCTTTTCAACAGGCTTTAAAATATAGTCCGTACAATGGTAATGAAGCGCCTGTCTGGCATACTCAAACTCTGCATACCCACTTAAGATAATAAAGTAGGTATCCAGGTTTAATTCCTCCCGGATTTTTTTCAACAACTCAAGTCCTGTCATTACAGGCATTTTAATATCTGCAATTATTAAATCTACAGAATTTGACTGTAAATACTCGTATGCTTCCTCACCATTTGAGGCAGTATGAACTTCAAATCCTGCCTTGTCCCAATCAATAAGAAGCTGTAACCCCTGTAAAATAAACGGTTCGTCATCTACCAACAATGCTTTTAACAACCCTATTCCCCCTTGACTTTACATACTTAACTGGAATACAAATCTGTACTAGCGTTCCAGTACCTACCTCCGAATCTAAATCAAATAACACCTCATCATCTGAAATCATTTTCAATCTAAGACAGGCATTTGCAATCCCCACTCTGCCTGAATCTTTCAGTGTGCTAATACTAGATGAGCGCATCTTATTTAAAAGGTCCAATCTAATGCTCTCATCGATACCATTTCCTGTATCCTCAACCTCCATGATCAGTGTATCTCTGTCAATATAACTTCTGACAAATATCCACCCAGGTGCTATCTTGCTTTCAATTCCATGAACACATGCATTCTCCACAAATGTAACCAATGACAGCTTTGGTATAAATAAGTTTTTGCATTCATCAGCAACATCTATTTCAAATGAAAGCCTGTCTCCAAATCGATATTTCTGTAACCGTAAATACGAATCGACAAACTCTATCTCTTTTTCGATTGTGATACTGTCCTCGCTCCACTCGGTGTACTGTCGCTGAAGCTTAGCCAAATGCCCCACCATTTCTGATGTTTCATTTTCCTGCTTAATCAGTGCATGCATCCTTATGCTTTCTAGTGCATTGAACAAGAAATGTGGATTAATCTGGCTATGAAGTGCCAGTAGCTCTGCATTTTTCTTTGCCATGACATTTTCCTGCTCTTTCAGCTTGGCCTGATAAGCAGCATATATTATTCCTGCAACGAAAAATGGCAAAATAATATTTACAACAGCAAGAAGTAAAAACTGATACCATCTCGCCCTCATTACACTGACAATGTCCTTGTTGTTATTTACAATTTCAATGTAGAGAGTCTGACCATAGACTTCCACCTGATCCACATAGGATGGATTAAGACCCGCCTTTAAACTGTACTTCTTGTTGACGTTACTATATTTTCCATTTGTCAAAAGGATTCTTTTATCGTCGCAAATATATGCAGGATTTCCGTAATTCAGATTGGCAATATCATTGTTGCACTTGCTGTAATCTATCGTGATAACAACAAAATTATCAGGATCTTTTCCGTAGTAATTTAGCCTTTGATAATAATAAATTTTTCTCTGATCATTCCCCTCAGGTGTCATGCGACTTCCAAAAACAAGGCCCTTATTTAGGTCTGTTTTTTTCATCCACTTATACCAATCCATGTCATAAGCCTGATCTATTTTTTGAAACTCAGCACCATTTGTAATAGTGTCATTGTCTATATAGAAAGTAAATGTCAGTCCTGACTGGCTCTCAACCATCTGTAAAAGCGTGTTGTCAAAAAAACTTTTTCTGGAATTGTAAAAGTCCAAATTGGATGTATATTCCTTAGTCAAAAAATTGTCCACATACATGCTGGTGTATATGGCATTGCCAAGCTTGGCCGCCTGATCAACCTGATTAAAAAAGGTATAATGAATGGCATTAGCTTGGTTCTCTAGCAAGTGTTCCTGCGCTGTCTTCTCATACCTGTATGCACTGGATACAAACATGCCATCCACTAAAAGCATTGGCAAAATAATAAATAATGTGTAAAAGATAAAGAGCTTTTTTGTGCTGGCGCGGTTTATTATTTTTCCAAATAAAGAACTAATTAGATTCATTGTTCGCTGTCCTTATATAACATCTCCAACTGCCCGTTAAATTCTTTGCTTATGTAGTACAAGGTCACTGTAGTTGCAAAAAGCCATATTGCAAGCCCCCACTGTATATACCACGCGCAAATTAAATATGGCAAAAACACAAAAATAGCAATTAAAACCATCCTAGGAAGGTTCACAAGTGCCATCAAAATAGATGCTTTAAATAGTTCCTTTAAAGTCACCTTGAATCTGGCTTCAAATACAAACATACAATAGCAGCTAGCCCAGACAACAAAGCTGATAATGCCAAGCATAACTTTTAATGGAAATGGCATACTCTGGCCTTTGCCGTAAAGTACGTTGTACCAATCAAACACCAGGATTACTCCTAGCACAAGAAATACCAGCCAGGCTGCTGTAACCTGAGAAAAGTTTTCCCTAAATGACTTGAAATAACTTTTTACTGCCCTTGGTTCTTCCCCTCTGGCAATTTTCATTGATGTATAAAATTTTGCAGTATGGGCTGCCCCCATTGTGATTATAGGTATAGATAAAAATAGAGTGAGCAGATTGATGATTATATAATCTGTAACCTTCCCCAAAAACTCCATCAATTCACTATCTGGACTGAAAATTCCCATAGCATACTACCTCCCACTTTATCCTAAGGATAAAAAAAATCCCCTCTCATATCTACCGACAAAATTTAAATATTAACAGGAAAAAGTATGGCATCTCCCATGGTTGCTCTAGAAAATTTGTATCTTGGTATAGCTATTTTGCATCTTGGTAGTAGAGCTCTTGATGACATCTTTTTCCTATGATAACTTCGAAAAAACAGACATTCAAAAAAGAAACGAGGTAGAAAAATGAACCACAAAACAATTAAAAACCCCTTATTTATGGTATTTACCATTTACATTTTTTACTATCTATTACACATTCTTGAATATTTTGTTCTAAGAACAGACCAAACCTGGGTTGGCGAAGCTATCATTCACAAGCTGCTGGGCATCATTATCATGGCCATCATAGCCTGCAAGCTAAGGATTTCAAAAAATGAAATCGGATTTAAAAACGGTAAACATTTACTATATATTTTACTCGGTTTAGCTTTTGGGTTGGGCGTATTTTTTATCGCATATGGGGCTGAATTTTTACTTTCACTAAATAATGGAAATTTTAAATCATTTGAATTGTATGTGAGTGCCTATGCAATCGATTCAAATATTGGCAATAGAACTGAACTAATCTTCTTTTTGATTTGCATCATTGGAAATGTAGTCAACGTAATTATGGAAGAAGGAAATTTCAGAGGTCTTTTTCTTAGAATTCTCGAGACTAAATATTCATTTTTAAAGTCCACTGTTATTTCTGCTATCCTATTTGGATTTTGGCATGTTGCCGGGCCTATTAGAAACTATGTTGATGGAAGACAAAGCCTTAAGGGAATGATTATAACCTCACTTTTTATGCTTGTGGTAAGTGCACTGGTTGGTTTAAAATTTACTATGTTGACAAAGATTACTGGAAGCCTATATATGTCTATGAGTGACCATTTTGTCAACAACACCATCGTTAATATTTTACATGTTGTTACAAATACCGGTGCCGATGAGCTGATGACAG
Source organism: Pseudobutyrivibrio sp. AR14 (assembly GCF_900101325.1). Taxonomy (NCBI): domain Bacteria; kingdom Bacillati; phylum Bacillota; class Clostridia; order Lachnospirales; family Lachnospiraceae; genus Pseudobutyrivibrio; species Pseudobutyrivibrio sp. AR14. Next base: position 77,976 of record NZ_FMUY01000013.1, on the reverse strand, counting down.
TTAGAGTTTCCATTGCACAGACTGTCTCTTTCCTGTTGGTACTCATATGGTATTTCATGTGGAGCCGACAAAATGCAACTTACAATGAAAAACAGACAGGATATCGAGAATCCTGCAGTTACAATTGAGTATCGCGAACTGACAGAAAATGTCAAAAGAGTCTGCGACTTTGTCCGCGGAATTGACAAGACCATCCTCTGCAAAAAAGAAGGACAGTCCTACTCTATTTCTGCTGGTGATATCTATTACATAGAAAGTGTGGACAAGAAGACTTTTATATACGACAAATCAGATGTCTATCAGACTAATCTTCGTCTAATCGAATTAGATGAAATGCTTTCTAACGTTGGGTTTGTAAGAGTTAGCAAATCAACTATCCTCAATGTAGAAACACTTTCTAGCGTTAAGAATCTAGCCAACTCAAAGCTTGAGGCTGTGCTTACAAACGGTGAGCGAATCTGTGTAAGCAGAAAGTATCTCAAGGACATTAGAGAAGTGCTTATAAGGAGGAACCGATAATGCGAAAAAATATCCTTAATATATTTGCCATGACCGGAGTCACATTGGTTGTACTTTCTCTTGTGGCCCTTTGCTACAAGGCTTCTTTCCTCTGTCTTGATACAGTTTTCCAAGCGCTAGGCGTTAATGCACTTATCTATTTTGGAGTATATATCATTAACAAATTTGAGATACCATATTTTCTTTTGGAAACCACAATAAAACTTATTTATTCAATTGGGCTCATACTTGTCTTTGGGATGATTTTCGGCTGGTACGAAAGCCTTTCAGTTACAGTTTTGACAATCATGTCACTGGCCATACTTTTGATATGCACATTCCTTGATACCTTAAGCATCAATGGTGAGATAAACGAAATCAATCAATTGATAAAGGATAAATAGATTTTCTAATTGAGAAGCTTATTATAGCTTCTCTTTTTTTTTGCAAAAAAATTCCTCCAGGCACTGGCATACCTGGAGGCTGTAAAAGGAGTCTAATAACTTCCCTAAGAAACCCGGTTAGAAACTCAGGGAAAGGAAATAAGCTTTTATTAAATTGCAGCTAATGCTCTACCAAGCTCTTTGCAAGCTTCCTCAGCTGCTCCATCTGGAGCTTCCTGGCAGATAACGCCTTCGCCGCCAACTACTGTTGCGCCTGCTGCTGTCATACGATCAACCCAGTCGCGCATCCACTGTCCATCTCCCCAACCATAAGAGCCGAAAAGACCGATTGTTTTACCTGAAACAAAACCTTCCAAATCTGTTACGAAAGGCTCCATCTCACCTTCTTCAAGAACCTCAGCTCCCATTGCTGGGCAACCAAGTGCGAATGCCTTTGCATTCTTTAACTCATCTATTGAAGCATCGCCAACGTAAACAACATTTGCCTCTCCACCAGCTGCTGTAACACCAGCACCTACTGCATTGGCCATGCTCTCTGTATTACCTGACTGTGACCAAAAAACTACATTTACTTTACTCATGACATGTTTCTCCTTTGTCTTTGTTTAGCTTGCTAATGATGCACGGGACTGTTCACTAATAATCTGATTTAATGTATATCCCTTTGAAAGCATGCAAACCATATCATCTTTTGTTTCGTCGAAAAGTTCAAACAGCTGCTTTGTCCTATTAGCGTCCCCGTATACCTTCCAGTAACCAGCTATTAAGAACCCATCGCCTTCATTTTCGATGAAGCCCTTTACATCACACATTGGGTATCCCAAAAATGCGCCCATCTCGTGTGGAAAGTTCTTTCTGCTTTTTACGAAATCCTCATATCTCCTTTGGAATGTCTTAAGACAAGCACCAAAGCAATCAATGTCGTAATCATAAGAAGCAAGAAAACTTTTGACCTCATCTGATTTCAAGTAGCTTATAAGCATATCCCTCTTGAATACAAGGAACACAACTCTGTGCCTATCATACACTAACCGATACCCCACTAAACCGGTGTGACGTAGTATCACTCTAGCCTGCTCTTCTAAGTCCTTTGGGAGAATAAGAAGATTCGATGTCTTAAGTCCCGCTAGTGTAGGTGCACACTGTAGTACAATCTGAAGTTCAACCTTGCGCCTATCCATGGAACAAACTATCTCAAATACTTCTTCGCTCATAATCTACTCTCGTCATTTGTATTTCGTTAGCTCTTACTAACTGCTGTTATGATAATCTAACATTAGTTGCAAGTCAACAACTTTTTTTCTTTTGAGAAATCATATCAACAAGCCCTCTTGTTTTTCTTTTTTTGAGTGTAAATAGTTACTATTCACAGTAACTCTCCCGCATTCATAATGGAAATCTTTCAGACTTCTTTCTCAGTGCCAAAGCACTTAACATTAAAAAAGAGCTATCGCATTTGCGATAACTCTTTAACTACTATTTCACTTGTAATTCTGCATAGGAAATATAGTGCTTAACATTGAATCTTTCAGGGGCATTATTTTGAAGCATTTCCATATGCTCCTTATCCCAAAGAGGGAGTTTTTTCTCATCCATAGATGCACCCACACCTCGACACGCACGCATTCTCCCATGCCAGCCTTCTCTCGTAAATGGCACATCTACTCTGAATTCTTCTCTTTTTACCAGATCAAAATATGAATACAATTCCTCTGGTACAAAAACAGGTTGCACCTTATCCTTGCAGCCGGTCCATGTAGGATTATATTTTAATATTATCTCCTCACTTTTGCCTGCTATCTCATCCTCATATGGAAGCCATCCCATATATAAAATCAGGAGCTTGCCACCTGGCTTTAGCATCTTGGCAAAATTTTCAGGAAACACTTTGGCATTGAGATACCATATGCATTGGCACACTGTAATAACATCAAATGTCCCCGCCGGATAGTCCACCTCTTCTGCAGGGCATGCGTAAAAATCAATATCCATACCCTGCTCTGCTGCAAGCAATTTTGCCTGCTCTATTTGATTTTCAGAAATATCTGTACCTGTCCATTTGGCACCAAATCCATACATATTCCTAGGCAGAACTCCTGTACCAGTACCTATATCAAGCACACGCTGCCCATCCTTGCACAATCCCAAATCCAATATGCACTTATAAAACTCCTCGGGATAAATATCCCTGTACTTGGCATAATCCTTTGACGCCTTCCCCCAATCAAAAGGCCGCCCCGCATCAATACCATTGAGCTTGATCATCCTTCACCTCATACTTGTACGCTTCTGCTGCGCAGACTCTAGACTGTGATTTCTATCTGATTGCCTTCAATGCCTACAATACAGCTTTCATAGTAGCCATCGCCAGTTGTTCTCGGTCCGCTTACTACTTCATAGCCATCTTCCTTGAAACGTGCTGTAAGACTATCTACTGCCTCAGCACTTCCCAGCGAAAATGCAATATGAATATAACCAGTTCTATTAAGAGTTTTCTCTGCTTCTTCCATCTGAGGCTTTTTCATAATCTCAAGTCTTGCCCCATCATCAAAGCTTATAAAAAATGATCTAAAATCAGTATTCTTATTATGATAGCCATCATTTGATTTGCCATCTAAATACTTTACAAAAAAATCTCTAGCCCCCTCCAAGTCATTTACATACATTGCAATGTGTTCAATTTTCATTATTCTAGCCCTCTCCTTTTTATGATGTATATATTTAGTCTAAATCCTCAGGCCATTTATCGCCCACATCTAGACCATTTTCCACAAGCCACTGATCTTCCACTGTTACATAAGATTCATTCCCTAACTCATCCACCAGTGTTACTGATACTGTCGGCTTATTTTTGGTACTTTCCTCACAACCAAAATCCCCATCAAAAATATGCTTTATTACTTTCATCTTTGACCTCTATTTATATTTAGATATTGCTTCCAAGCCATATTCTGCTTATAAGATCTATTATAAACAATACCGTAAATACGATAAAAAATGTATTATGAATTTTAGAGGATCTATACTTATTTTGCAATTTAATTATTGCTGGCTGAATCAGACAAATTGCCACCCATATCATAAGTCCAAACATCAAATCTGGAACCAACGCAATTCGCCCCTGAAAATTCATAAAATATCCTGTGTAATCCCACATAGGAGTGCCTATTGTAGCATCAATAATATAGCTTGCCACAAGTTCCGCCACTGTGGCCACAACTGTGCCTACTATAAATACCCAAAGTGGCTTCTTTACTCTAAGAATCTTGAATATTCCAAGTATTATAAAAAATCCAAATCCATATATTGGCAACCATGGTCCAAATAGAAAGCCTCTATTAATAAATCCTCTATGGTGATATATCATACAGCACCACACTGATTCATATACCCATCCTAGAAAGCAATATAGCAGGAAATATTCCATATAATCGCGAAATACATTCCATAGTTTTATTTTCTTATCATTATTCATTTTTCTCCCCTTTTCATACAATATCTATATTCCTTTGCAGCTTTTTTTAACTCACTAGTTTAGTCCAAGTTCTTTGCATAGATTATCGTATCTTTGCTGCTCTTTTTCCTTCACCGGCTTCGATGAATCTTTAAAGCAATGGTCAATTACATCTGCATCTTTTAACAACTCATCCATCGGTGAGTCAACCACCAGTTTATCATCATGATGATATATCGCAGAGCATATTAAATCCGTCTCTTCGCCCGTTGTTATATTAAGCTTGCCTAAGATCTCTCTTGCTAAATCTGCACCTAAATGAGCATGGTCATCATAAGAACCACTTTTGTATGCATGCATATCATGAAGCATGGCTGCCATAGCTGCCAATTCTTCATTCATCCCACGCTTTTTTGCTAGAATTGTAGCCGCAAGGGACACACCGTAAAGATGTGCAGTTGCACTCCCCCTCTTATCTTCTGCCAGCATCAAAAGCTCATTATCCACATACTCTCTTAATGTTTTTAATCTACTCATAGTCCTCACCCATCTCTGCTTTATTCCACAAGTCCACCGTGGAAAATACATTCATAGATCTCTTCGCCTTTATATGAAATAGTTTCTCGTCCATTAAACCACTTATAATCTCCATCGATTTTGCAATCATAAGTGTAGTCACCGTTAATATATTTCTCCGGCCCTCTAAAAGGTTTATCCTCAGGAACTAAAAGCAGTGCCTCCTTCAAAAAATCTCCACTGAAATTATCCCCAGTTACTCTTCCAATATAATTCATACTCCAATATGGAGTATCCTTAATCCAGAGAGCTTCCTCTCCGGCGAATTTTCCTGTTCCAAGATAGGTGTCATAATACATATAATCGCCATCTCTATAAATCAAATCATGGGATTTCTCACGAGATGATGTTGTCTCTGCACCCTTGCCTGCGTATGTTGCCTTCTTCGCCCTAATTAAAAACTCCACCAATTCTTTATCCATTTTTAGCCTCCTCCTTGTTGCCTACAATCTTTTCTATTTATATTTTTATAGCTCGACTACAACTGATTCTCCTTTGGAACAATCTCCATTAAGCCATTGCCATTTTTCATGTAATTCAATTTTTCCATTATCTTTTATAGTTGGAACACTATGGCATTTTCCAGCTCGAATCTCGTCATCCAAGTTCAGATGCTCGTAATAGAAATCAAGCTCTCCTGCTGCATCAACTTTTCCAACCATAAAACCAGTCTTCACTTCCCCGCCAGAATATTCAGCAGAAAAATCTGTTCCACTTTGGTGATAGATAAACACTGTATTACCATCAACCTCACCATTTTCAGTATTGTTTAATGGCACAAATTTTTTCCCATTGTAATCTATCCTTGTCTCATTCTTAGACAGTGCCTTTTCCATTACTTCATACACAAGAATTACGTCGTTTTCCACTGGATATTTGCAGTGTTCAATTGTTTCATATCCACGGCTTGAATATAAGTGACTTGCTGGCAAAGATGCATCCAAAACTGCTGACGAATAATTCAATGAAATATTCTTTTCCAAACAATCCATAATGTATGAACCATACCCCTTTTTCTGATAGGCCGGTTCAATATATACTCTAGTAATATGATTATCCTTATAGCAGCCAGTTCCAACACACTTTCCATCTACCTGAAGAATCCCAACTAGCTCATCCTCAATATCTTTTAAAATGTTTTCTTTGCTATGTAAATCACTAAAAAAATCTACAACTTCCTTTGGATAATATTGGGGATAAATCTCCTTGATAGAAGACTGAACTATTCCAAATACTGAATCTAAGTCCTTAGTCGTAGCGCATATATATTCTTTCATAAGTCTATTCTCCTCAAGTCACATCTTTAAGCCATCTTATTCCCTGTATTTGAACCAGTTACTATAGCTATTTTGATATCTAAATTTTCCATTTTGTTGATGCCTCTAATTCAATATCATCGCTGCAACTACAAAAACTGCAGCAACTATAACCATAGATATTATTAATGCTTTAATTCTATTTTCTTTCACCCACTTATACTTCTTGCTAAGAAAATATAGTGGAATACTTAATATACCTTCAACTGCTGCCAGAGCTAGTATTCCACACATTCCAAAGATAAAATTTTTCACGGACCATTCATTTCTTATTAAACAATAGATACAGCCAATTAAACACATCAGTCCGCAAAATTTTCCTATATCACTTGCTGAATTATAAAGATTGCCGTCTCTATCAGTCCAACCCATGAAACTGAAAACAACTCTTTTTTCAGTCCTTACTATATCTTTTGCAATATCCATGAACTTGCCGCCTTTACGTTCTTCATCCTCGAGGATATTCCAGTACTTATCAATATCAATACGATTTTTATCTAATGAATCATCTTGAATTTTCTTTGTTAGTACAATTGCACCGTTAAGTTCTTCCATCTGTGTTTGAAGCTTATTTATATTCTCCGCTAAAACTTCCGGCAAATTTCGTGCTCCATCTAAGATATCTTCTACATCATTTACAGCAAGACCTATCTTTCGCAAAAGTATTATTTCTTTTAGACGCGATACATCATCAGCTGAATAGTCACGATATCCATTGCTCCCTCTAATAGGACTTATGAGCTTTTCCCTTTCATAAAATCTAATTGTTGCTCTCGGAACTCCTAACTGTTGCTCCACATCTTTTATAGTCATATCTATGTACCTCCATTGATTTTATGAAGCAACTATAAGGTATAAACAAAGTTTACAGTCAATCAAAAATCGCAAAATTTATACTGTTTATACAATAAAATACTGCATTAGCTCATATTTCAGATTAGTTCCTTCTTCTATATCAGCTGGAAGTAGTGCCCTAGCCACAAGTTTTAACTCGTCTGAATCAATATCTGTTCTTTTTAAATTCGCATAATCCCCGTCAATAGATACGACAGTGTAGTACCAAGTTTCCATATTCTTCTCCTTTTATAATTACTTTTCCATATATACAAAGACTAATTCATCATCAATCTTCTTTTCGTCAAATTCTTTATAACCTAGCTTCTTGTAAAGCCTAATATTATCAACACTCCTTGTGCTGGTAAAAAGCTCGTATCTACTATCAGGAAAACTTTTTTCTATTTCCGCTAATAATTTGCTTCCATATCCCTGACATTGATAATCAGGATGCACCATTAGCTTTCCAATATATACCGTGTTTTTCTCTTTTTTAGCTCTAACAGAGCCTACAATAACATTATCATCTGTGTGCATCTTCAAGATTATGCCATTGCTATATTCATCCTCAACCTCTTCAATAGTCTGCTTAAGTGGTGGAATATCATCTGTTCCAAATAGTGCAGCCTCGCTTTGATACGCCAAGTACTGCAACTTTAATATCTCATCTAAATCCTGTAATTCTGCTCTACTTATTTTCATTTTTTTGATCCTATAGCTCATTAAATCTAGTTTCCTTCAAATCCCAGACGCTCTACCATCTCTTTTCAAAGGCAATTCTCACCGCAGCAATAAAACCAATTATTGTCACGAGTGACATAACACATTTTTCAAAAACAGTACCTAATAACTGCTGAATAATTCCAATAAAAGATAATGGCAACAAGACAATCAAGAACACTGATACAACAATTCCCCAAAACTTATTAAACTTGATTGGGATAATCTGACTTGCAATTAACGTAATTACGATACTGATAAGTAAAATTATAATTGATGAAATTGAAGTCTGCTTAGCAACTTCAAAAGATTCTGACCGTCCACCATTTATCCAAAGGTATGGTAAAACTCCTGTAATCACTAAAATATGCACAATTATTGTAAATAGACCTATAGAAACAGAAATATATCCTGCCTTTTTTAAATTGAATTTTCTAATCCACGCTAACATATTAAACTTTCCCCTAAAAAGCTCTTATTTAACAATACAATCATTTCCACCAGCGGCCCAGTCTCGGATTGGGCGAGCATCAGGATAAAACAGTTCATCTGGAATTTCATTTCGTGCGAAGAAGCGATGCTCCAACACTTCAGAATCCTCATCTGAAATCACGCCTTCATATTCTGTGGCTCTAAAAATAACAGCTAACGAATATACCACATCGTCATTGGGATAATGTATGACTCTATCCTCACCCGAGTACAATCCAAAAAGCTCTGGGTTAAGCACATTTATTCCAACTTCTTCACGGATTTCTCGCTTTACGGCTTCAACATATGTCTCACAAGGCTCCAGTGCTCCGCCTGGTATACACCACTGACCATTATCGCTTCTCTTCTGTAGAAGAAGTTCACCTTTTTCATTCTCTAGGAGCAAACCGCAGCCCACACCTACAATTAAATCATGACCTATTACTTTTCTTAAGTCCTTAATATAATCCATATTCTCTATTCCTTTTATTTTTGATTCCTATCTAGCCTGCCAGTGCTATTCTTCTCTGTGTGCCATTCAAATCTCACTATTTAATACACATACCACTATTTTAGACCTCTTCTTACATGTATTATCGCTCCTACATACTTGCCTTATAAATTGCAAGCATATCTGCTTCATTAAGCACCTTTGCAGAGCCTTTTTCTCCGCCAACTCCGATAGCACATTTTTTTGCCATAAGGGCAAGCTCATCTTCTGTAGGGTTAATGCCTAATTCACGAAGATTTGTAGGCATCTCAATTTGTCTATAGAAATCCTCTACTGCATCAATTCCGCGAAGTGCAATTTCCTCATCTGAGCCGCTGTTTTCTACCTCCATGACATTTAATGCAAACTTCTTGAATCTATGCAAACAGTTCTTATATACATATCTAGCCCAACTGCCCCAGATAGCAGCAAGACCTGCACCATGGGCCACATCGTAAAGACCGCCAAGCTCATGTTCTAGCTTGTGAGTCATCCAGTCACCGCCATCATTACCACAGCCTGTAAGTCCATTATGGGCAAGACTTCCCGCCCACATAACTTCTGCTCTAGCATCATAGTTCTTTGGATCTTTGTATAAAATAAGGGCATTTTTCTTGACGGTGCGAAGAAGCCCCTCTGCCAAAGAATCTGTAATTTCCATATTTCCACCATTTGAAAAATATCTTTCCATGGTGTGCATCATAATATCAGTACATCCACATGCTGTCTGATAGTCTGGCAATGTCATAGTCAACTCCGGATTCATGATTGCAAATTTTGGACGCCCAAAATCACTGCTGTATCCACGCTTAACAAGACCATCCTCTTTAGTAATTACTGAAGAATCACTCATCTCGCTACCAGTGGCCGCAATTGTAAGAATTACTCCTACTGGAATACAGCCTTTTGCCTGTCTTTTATAATCATAAAAATCCCATACGTCCCCTTCGTTGGCTACGCCATATCCAATTGCCTTAGCTGAATCGATGGCGCTTCCTCCACCAACTGCCAAAAGGAAATCAACGCCTTCCTTCTTGCAAAGTTCTATTCCCTCGTATACTAAACCAAGATGAGGATTTGGAACTGCTCCACCTAATGTTACATAGCTAATTCCTGCTGCGTCCAAAGTGTCTGTCACCCTCTTTAAAAGTCCAGAGCGAACAACACTTCCACCACCGTAATGAATTAAAAGCTTTGTACCACCAAACTCCTTTACTAAATCAGCAACCTTTGCTTCAGTATTCTTTCCAAATACCACCTTTGTAGGTGTAAAATAATTGAAATCAAACATGTAAAAACCCTCCTCTAAAAATCTGTTTCCTCTTACATATTATTTTGTAACAACACAAGTAACAACCCCATTCTGTTATAAAAAACTCATGCTAAAGCTTATACTGCATAAAATTTCCGTTATGAATAAATCCATATGACGAGTACAGCTTCACACCCATATCTGAGGCAGTAATCTGTACTGTTCCGCAGCCATAGTTTCTCGCCTCTTTAACCACTCTATCAAGTAGCTCCTTTGCTATTCCTCGTCTCCTGTACTCTGGGTCTGTGTACATACTAGAAAGTAATCCCATCTTTCCAGAGGGACAACCAAAATATGGAGGCTTCTCTACAAATGACATTCCACTTGTTCCGATGATTTTTTCTCCATCAAAGGCTATCCAAGATACAAATGTCCCATCAGCCATATGCCTGTCATAATAATCTCTAAGAGCAGGTGCCAAATCAATCTCTTCCTTAGCCCCCTCCTCTCGAAGTTGCGTAATTCGCATTTGAATAAATGTTTCTAAATACTCTTTGCTAAGTCTCCTATAATCAATACCCATAAAACCTCCCATTTAAAAGCCATTAAATTTAAAGCAACCCAACTTGTTCCCACATACCCTCTTGTGGATTTGAGCTAAGTCGCGCAACATGGTCATAACCTAGAGATAATAAAATATCTTTGGCCTGTGAATACCCAGCGTCTAGCAGCTTAGCATCATGACAATCAGAATTGATAATCACTTCTCCTCCCCATTCTTTCCATTCCTTAAGCAAAAATGTTGCTGGATATGGGGCTTTCATATACCCTCTTGCCACGCCACCGGTGTTTACCTCAAGAAAAGCATTTGTTTCATACATATCTCTCAGCGCCTCAAGAGCCATTTTTCTATAGACCAAAGACTCTTCATCATATAGATGCAATATGGAATTGTTGTATCTTAATAAATCAAAATGCCCTATTATCGCAGGCTTAAAATCAAGCACATAATCTCTAAACAATGAAAAATATTGCTTAGCCATTTCTAGCCCACTGCCACCGCAGTATTCATCAATATATTTCTGAAGCTCCTCAGCTGCTCCATCAACCCCAACATAACTTCCATCTGGTTTCATAAAATAATGAACTGATGCAATAAAATAATCATAATCGGCTACATCTGAGCAACTATATAAATCCCGTTCAATCCCAAGATACACAGCCATCTTTCCCTTGTAGTCTTGCTGGATTTTTCTTATTTCTTTTTTATAATCACTTTCTCTGGATGGATTAATACAATGTGCCTCATCAAAAGTCTGCGGTGCATGAGATGTAAAACCAAGAGAAACAAATCCCAATTCACATGCCCTTACAGCTAGTTCCTCTGCCGTAGACTTTCCATCACAAAAAGTTGTATGTACATGTGCTGATGATAAAACCTCTCCCATACAATTCCCCTAAATCTCTATCTGCAGTCCCACTTTCATCTGTTCAATTCTATCCCCAAGCTGTTCCTTTAAAATTTTAAAGGCTCTTCCTCTAGTACAGTGTCCTGTACAAATATATTCTATTGATGTTTCTTTAATTGCAGTGGCTACATCTAATATTTCTTCATCAGTCTTGTTAAACAAATGAAAACCGCCAATATATCCATATATTTTCTTTTCAGGAAATGCCGCTTTCACCTCGTTAATGATATTTATAACCCCTCCATGTGAACAGGAATTAATAATCAATAATCCTTTATCTGTATCAACTACAAGACTTTGCTCATGGTCAAAATCATCAAAGCTCCATTTCCAGCCAGTCCTCCTATACATTTTTTCTCGTTTTCCAATGTTAGAAAGCCCCGCTGTAGTATGTGGCACTAGATATACTCCATCTGTAATTTCGTATAACCCTTCTACCTTCTCTATTCTATCTGCATAGTCCTCAAGCATTCTCTTTGGTATGCCAATATATTTCTTAAAAATGAATTCCTTATCATAACAATTTGCAGCTGTATTTTCTCTAACAAAAAGTTTTGCCTTTGAATTGTTATCAAAAAAACCAGGCATGCCGTTGGCATGATCATAGTGAGCATGACTAAGGACTGCATAATCTACCTCTGCAACATCTTCTCCCAGTCCTTTCATATTCTCAAGGAAAAGATTGGACCCGCCGGCATCCACAAGAATCTTCTTTCCATTATATTTAACAAGAAGGCTCAGTCCCCATTCACCACATAAATTTTCACTTGCTATATTGTCAACTATGACTGTTATTTCTGTTTTCATCTTCTATTACCTACAATTTTTTCTCCATCAAATCGAATCGACCCTTGCGCCAATCAGCAAAACCCCTGGCCTCATAGCCATTGTGGCGATACAAGTTTTGCGCAAATGGATTTTCTGTAAAAGTATCTAGTCTAACAGATTCATATCCCATATCCTTTATCTGGTTCTCGATGTGAATAAGAGCTGCCTTTCCTATGCCCTTATTCTGGAAACGTGGTGAAACGCAAAACCTATGCAATACATAGGCTGAGTTATCATCGTATTTCCAATTTGCATTGCCATACTGCTCGTCACACTCTCCGCTAATAACATATAAAGCAACTAAGTTATCCTCTTCGTATGCTACGTATAGTGTCTGTTTTTCTATATCAGATTCAAAATCTCCTCTAGCAGGATAGACATCATCCCACTGATAGATTTCATGTCTTTCCATTTCCTTAACTGCATCCCTTATCAATACACAAATATTGTCCAGATCACTCTTTGTTCCTAAGCGATATTCAATATTCATTTTTCCTCTCCTTGCAAGTAAATAGTCATACTATCAACTAATTAATTATGCTAATTGTATACTTTCCACCTACTAAAATAAAGATTAAATTCCCAATTATTATTAGTTCGAGTAATTGGTTGAAAATTTATTTTCTGTTCGATTGAAAAAAGAGAAAGCAGGGTGTATATTATTGATACAGATATAGAACATATTTTCGGAACTAATATTCGAAATTTCAGGAGGTTGCCTATGGATTACAAGATAATAGCTGTGGATTTCGATGGTACTCTCTGCTTTAGTAACTGGCCAGAGCTTGGGGAGCCTAATACCAGGTTGATTCAGTATCTTCAGGCTCAGCAGGCCGCTGGCAATAAAATTATCCTATGGACATGCCGAGCAGGCGATGCCCTGTCTTCTGCTCTTGATTGGTGTGTTGAGCAGGGGCTTTGTTTTGATGCTATTAATGACAATCTACCTGAGATTGTAGAGCTCTACGGTAACAATTCCAGAAAAATAACCTGTGATATTTATATAGACGATAGGAATATGCTGCCAGAGGCAGTGTGCTAGCTGCTTTCCTAATCTTGGTGAGCACAGCATGACGGCTACATATCTTCTATAGTTTCGATACTATTTTTACAAGAATGGAAGTGACCATACATGTACTACAAAATGAAAAATGTTTTTGACAATATAGATGTCATCTGCCAGATAAAATCAGATGGCTCCGCCATCCCACTGAAGTTCCGCCTTCAAAATGAAGACGGCCTATTTGAAACCTACTCTATCAAGACCTACAAGCCAGTCCCCAAGCAGGGGACCCGCACTACTAAGGACGGCATATACGTTAGCAATAGCACCGAGATATTTGAGTGTCGAGTGGTGATTTTTGGAACTGAGCGGACTGTGCGACTCTACTACAGTCCTAAAATAGATAATCGCTGGAAATTAGCAATATAATAGGCTGCCACTTCTGTGACAGCCTGTTATCATTAAATGCAATATACGAAATTTTCTTTTCTAGGAGCAGCATCCTTTGCTGGTTCTGCTGCATAGCCAATGGCACAGTGACCGATACCTTCGTAGTCACCTTCGATACCGAGCTTCTTGAGTATGTTCTTACCAAATTCTGATTCGAACTCTTCCTTAGCTCTATGGATCCAGATGCTTCCTACGCCTAGGCTTTCTGCAGCATTCATTAGATTGCCCATTACAAGAGAACCATCATATAAATAAGTTGGAACAGACTTGTTAGCAAGTACGATTAAGATAGTTGGAGCTCCGTAGAATGGATCAAATCCCTCTGGTGCACCAAAAATCTTAGCATTTTCCTTAGCAAGCTCGTCACGGAGTTCTTTATCAGAAACAGCGATGATAATAGCGCTCTGCTTGCCCATACCTGAAGCAGCATAAGTTCCTGCTTTAATAATCGCCTTTAAATCTTCTTCCTTAACTGCATCAGACTTGAACTTTCTGCAGCTTCTTCTAGATTCCAATACCTTTAATGTCTCATTCATTTTAAAATCCTCCTTTGAATATTCCATTAAATTCTTATACGTTCTGTCCACCATCAATTACATTAATTTTACCTGAAACCATTCCCATCCAGCATGTATAATCAACTGTACCAACATCTCCTGGGGTGAATTCAATTATATTTTCGCCAGGAACGAAATCATGGGAAAGCCCATATTGGTTCAGTATCATTCTGTAATTACATCCTGTAATACTGCGCTCATCAGCATTGATTGTCCATTTAACAGGTACTCCGCTATAAACAGTAATCTCTGGATAATATCCAAGCTCTAAATTACTCTTTACCTCCTGGTACGCTCCATCCTCAGATAGGACTGCTGTATTTAATAAACTATTGCTATCATCTGCTGCCTCATCCTCTACAGGTGCCTCCTGAGTTTCTTTTGATGCCACTTGATTTATTGAAGTAGCATTGACACCGGACAAATTAAGTCCTTGGGAAATCATAACAAAGCCAAGAACTGACACCAAAACAGCACCTGCATACATAACTGCCTTGGTATATTTCTTTCCAATAGCAGAAACTATAGTGCCAAGTCCCAGCATCAAAGGAACCGTTCCTACGCTAAACACAAACATAGAAGCAGCACCCACTATAGGATTGCCTGAACCTAAAGCAATAATCTGCATGGACTGCATTGGACCACACGGCATCAGTCCGTTAAGTAAGCCAATTATAAATGGTCTCTTTTCTGCAATCCTTTTCTTAGCAATGAAACCTGCCAATTTCTTTGGGAGTCTAATCTGCAAATATCTCAACCATGGAAAAAGATTGAGCATATTAATTCCCATGATTACCATAAGAACGCCGGCAAATATTTTTAATACTCCCTGTAAACCAGTAGATACTCCTACTCCATTTTGACCTGTAATAAGCATTCCTATACCGCCTAGAATAAAACCTATAACTGTATAAGAAACAACCCTGCCGGCGTTATACATTAGCGATGGCCATATAGCTTTAGAATCACTATTCCCAGAAATACTCTGTGACAAATTGATTCCACCGCACATGGAGATACAATGGACAGAAGTAAGCAATCCCACTACAAACAGCATGCCGTAACTCATACTCGAATCAGCAAGCTGGCTTGGAACTAGTAAATTCAACACTCCAAATCGCTGAAACAAAACATATAAGAGAATAATGAAAGAAAAAGTAGCAATGGTTCTTTCGAAATTAAATAACGTATTTTTCTCACTGACACTATACCCTAGTTGCTCAATTATCCTATTAATCTGCTTTAGGGATATTCTGTCAGCATCATAGGTCACGTCAGCAGTGCCCCGATTATAAGACACTCGCACCCTTTTTATTCCCCTTGTTTTAGATAGCTTTGACTCAATCTTGTGTTGGCAATTAATGCATGTCATCCCATCAATTGCTATTATCTTGTGTTTTACTTCCATAAGTAATTGGGATCCTTCTCTAGTCATTCTCATATACCCCCATCGGGTATATGAGTTGATATAAATATAGACCTACTGAACCAGTATGTCAATAGGTCTTGATTAAATTTCGCGCAATTTATTATCCAATAATCTTTTTCGCAAACTCAGCTGCTGCATTTGCATCGTCGGCATTTGGTCTGCCCTTGTGAAGTCCCTTGAACTCGCCCTTGCAATGGAACTCTCTCTCGTCCATTGGAATACCTACTTTGTCAGCCTCAGCCTTAACCTTCTTGTATGTAGAATTAAGCATTGCTGCTGAGCCAAAGTTAACAATCTTGCCAACAAGATTCTTATCTAGTGAAGCTACAAAGCTCTTAACCTCTGGATCAATGCTAAAAGCATAGTATGAATTTCCAAGGAAAAGAATATCTACCTGCTCAGTAATTGGCTCACTAATTGGCAAAGCATCAACTCCAACTACATTAGCAATAGCCTCAGCAAGTCTCTTAGTATTTCCTGTCTTTGTGTAATATCTAACAGCGCATTTCATGATTAGTCCTCCTTTAGATTTTGTATCATTATATTGCGTGCAATCTATTTTCTTTATAATAACTCCTATCACCTATTTTTGCAAGCCTATTTTTTTAGAATGTTCCGCAACAAAATAAAGGACTCTATGACTAGAATTTTTCTAATCATAAAGTCCTAAAATTAAAACCGTTTCATTACATTTCGTATTGGCTTGTACAGAACTAGCATTAAAACAAAATTTCCTACGCAGTGAATCATATCCCACATTATTCCTGCAATCCACCAAGGAAAGGCGGTGTTAAATCCTGCTGCAATTCCACCTGAGCTAAATCCTATGAAAAAATAGGTTATGGAACAAAGAGCTCCAAAACACAGGCCAAATATTCCTGAAAAAATTGCCCAGAATAATGCTGAATCTTCTTTTCGAAATAGCCAAGTCAAAAGCACAAGCAAAGGCCAGATGTATAGATACATTATCCACCAGGTATTCATGCCGTAGATAATGCCCTCTACTAAAATAAACGCTGGCACTACCGCTATAACCTTTCTTCCAAAATATAGGGTAAACATAATCAACCAAAATGTGGTCAACTCTACATTTGGCATAAAGCTAAGAACTGCCTTACATACTTCTATTACTGCAATCATGGCACCGATTAGTGCAATGTCTTTGGCAGAAAAACGAAACTTGTCTTCCATACTATTCAGCCGCTTCATATGACCAAGTATAAGTATCTCCATCAGTAACTGGCTGCTCTGTCACTCCATACTGACCATACTCACCATTTACATACAACGCCCAGTAAGCACCATCCTCTTCATAGATAGCCTGCTTGCCATTAATAACCTGCACCATGAGACCATAACCGCTATCCTTGCCGCTGAAAGAAAAGCTATCATCTGCCTCCGCCAAATCATCCATGGCATCCTTCAAATACTCAGCATCTGTATCAACATCATATTCTGTACTGTTTCCACTTTCATCTACAACCTCAATAACAATAGCCTTGTCACCGGCTGTACTCTTGGCTGGAAACTTGCCATATAAAAGTGCAAATGCTGCAATAAGCACTGCTAAAACTATGGCTGAGATAACTATCTTTTTCGTGCTATTATTTTTCACTTCAAAATTCTCCTTTGCTTAATTTCACAATGTCCCCATTGTAGCCTTAAGCATTTTCATTGTCCATACCAGTAGCATCATCCTCTTTGGCTTTGTTCTTCTTTTCATTCTGATAAACGCCATATTTCCAAAGGCAGTAAACAGCAATTGGAATACTAGCTCCTATTAATAAGCCCTCGAAAAAGCTTGGCATATCAATTGCCCCACCTATAGCAACAAGAGATGCTGCTACAATAAATCCTAGATAATACTTTGTTGCATTGTCCACTTTTTTCATTTTTTACCCTCCACTTTTGTTATTTATTGAAACATTAACTTACAACATACATTATATAACCCCATATATTACTTCATATCCTCAGCAAAAAACTGATATACCGCATCTGCCATCTCATCCATATGGCGTCCGTAGCAATGATCATCATCTTTTATTGGAACAAGCTTTGCGTTTTTATAAAGCTTTGCAGCCTTTTCTCCATAGAAAAATGGGACCACCTCATCTGCTTCACCGTGAACTATTAGAACCGGACCATTATATCTTGCAATCTCATCCTCCACATGAATTGTCTGAGCTACTCTAATATAATTTCCCGACAGATTCCAATCACCGGATGATACAGTCTCAGGAATATTGTTCACATCGAAGGTCTGATCTAGAACGGAGCCTTCTCGACAGATTTCAGGAATCATCCAAGCTGGTGATAATGGAATAATTGCCTTAAAAGCAGTGTTGCACATACCACCTATAAGCATTGTCAGAAGTCCGCCCTGAGAGTGTCCGCACAAATATAAATCTGTTACAAAATCTAAAGTCTTGGCATAATCAACTACAGCAAGAGCGTTTGTCACCCATTTATAAAGTGTGTGATTTTCAAACTGCCCATCACTTTTGCCATGACCATACATTTCTGCGCGAAGCACAGCAACCCCAGCCTTATTGATAGCCTTTTGAACAGCTACAATATGGTCCTCTTCCATGTGACCAGTAAAGCCATGAATCAGAATACAAAGAGGTCCCTTTTCAAACCCCTCTGGAAAATCCAATTTGGCATGCAACTTAATCCCGTCACAATCAATGTAAAATTCCTTCATTACCACCATTCTCCTTTTGCCTTTATTTCTAGTTTATTACATACACATATACGTATGTTACTATTAACTACCCCTCTAGTTGTTTGCAATCACCCATGGCATAACTACACCATTAATGTTTTCAAGCCATGTAGTTCCGTTTTTCCTTCTAACAGTAAGTGGTGTTACTGCTACTGTATTTTGAACTCGAACATCAAGATATCCTTCACTGTCAGCTGTTGAGCCTAATGCACTTATTACATAAGATGTGCCATTTACAGTGCCAAGATAAATCATAGTATGACCTGAAAAATAAAGAGGAGTTCCTGGTGTACAACCAGAAATTAATGCTGCCTTGCTTGCACTATCGTACTCGCCAACATTTACGCAAGTGCCAGGCACTTCCTTCTGCCAGTTAGTATTTCTAGGCATTTCTAATCCAAAGCACTTATAAACATTTCTAACAAATGCAGAACAGTCTACAGAATCAAGCATACCGCCCCATCCGTATGTATCTCCAAGATATTTAAAAGCTAAATCAACTGCATTAGCTGATGTCATAGGTAAATATCCCTCGTTTACATCTTTATTCTGAGCAATTAATGCAATCTCCTTAACGCAGCTTCCGTCTGCACCTCTAGTTGGAATATATACAACATAATTATTCCATGTTCCTCGCATTGAAATATTTCTAGGAATCTCTGATTCTGGAACTAATTTAAGAGTGGTTCCCATAGTCAACTTCACACCAGATACACTAGGTGCATAGTGTGACTCAGAAAGTGTGAAATAGTCTGTTGTTACCACAATAAAATCCTTGTTGGATACACCTGTCTGCCACATATTAAGCCACTCAGCCTTGCTACCGCAAAAAGCTAAATCGCTTGCAAGTACCCAACCAGATACGCTATTAGAATATCCCCAATAGAAAACCTTATCATTTATAACAGCTGTCTGCTTTACAATAAATGGCTCATTTACTCTAAGGCTAGATAAAGTAACCTCATCGTCTGAGTCTGTTTCATCATATCCAATATAATCAGCTGTAGGGATTGATTTGATTTGAGTCTGACTAACAGCAAGAGCATATTTAGGCCCAATTACTCCGTCCCAGCCTGTAGCTGAAACCAACTGGGAAATAGCCCCATAATATGTAGCTGTGTCTGTCTGAACGCCATTAACAAAAATAGGTTTCTCAGGCTTCTCAGAAATAATAGCGCTAGCAAGATTGCCTTTAAGCTCTGAGCTGTCAAAGCTAGCATCCATAGCAGTCAAATCGTTCATATGACAATCAGCTGCCTTTAATGCTGCACTATTAAAAGAATTTATTTGATTGGCATCCATTAAAACTGTGCCATTTGTATCGCCAGATAAATTATTCCAATATGTAGGATTACACATTTCCTGTGTAACTGAACTCTCTGTAGCTACCTCAGCATGAACAGCACTAGTACCTACGCTTGCTAACAATACTGCAGCAAGTGCTACCATAGATAGTGCCTTAACAATAGTTCTTCCATGTCTAGTTAATCTAGTCATAATACCTCCTTTTCCTTTACACGTAAGCTCCTATACTCCCCTGGAGACATACCTTTTTCGGCGCGAAATACTCTATTAAAGCTAGGGATACTTTGAAATCCCGCAAGCATCGCAACCTCGGTAAGTGGTCTATTGTCCAGACTCAACAGTTCTGTAGCCTTTTCCATCCTAATCATGTTTAGCCATTTGCTATAATTAGTGCCAGTAACTGTCTTGAATAGTCTGGAAAAATAATCCTTACTAATACCGGCCATCTTTGCCATAGTCGCCTGTGACAAATCGTCAGCAGTAAGGTTATTTTTAATGTAATCAGTAACTGATATCATACGTCGCATGATATCTTCATTATATCCATTATTATCTAGAGAATTAATTTCTGGGGCAAACTCATTTTTATGCTCATCTAGTGTAAGCATAAACTCCATAAGAAGCATGCAACATCTCAGCTCTTTATCAGATGAATCTGAAAAGAAAATGTCTCGCATCTTATGAACAATCTCCTGTAGCTGTAAAACTAACTGCCGATGATTATTTACGCAAAGCACATGAAGATTTCGATAAAAATGCATGATACGTTGAAGATCAAATAATGAATTCATAAAGGTATTGCTAAATTGAATAATTAACGCCTCCTCCAAATTCGTATCTACTACCTCATGCATCTCTCTAGGCCAAACCAATACAAAATCACCTGACACTAAATCGTAGGTATTTTGATTGACCATGAATATATGCCTATCTCCTGGCCCTACTAAAATAATCTCTCCATAGGAATGCCAATGCCTCTTGTAATTGCGACCTTGATTTCCCATGAAAATATTAATAGCGCCTACATCATGTAAGCCTTGCATTTCATACTGGCTAAAGTCCATCCCATAAACCCCACATAATAGATATATTGCCCTTAATTGTATTTTTTTTGCTGTATATTGTCAATTTTCCAGCTTTGGGGTTTGACCCCTCTAACTACAGTATGTTATATTAATCTGCGATTAGACATACCTAATTAGTAGGTAATTACAGGAGGAAAATAATTAAATGAAAAATAAACTACTTGCTCTTATGCTTTCTATTGCAACAATAGCAGTTGTATTTACAGGCTGTAAATCAGACACTGCTACTGAAAACACACAGGCAACAAACGAGGCTTCTGCATCATCAACATCTGATGCGCAGTTTCCTATCACAATAAAACATGCTTTTGGAGAAACAGTTATTGAGTCAAAACCAGAGAGAATCGTTACTCTCTCATGGGCAAATCAAGATGCTATTCTTGCACTTGGTCAGATACCTGTTGGTGTGTCTGCAGCAAACTATGGTCTTATGACAGACAACAAGCTTCATCCATGGACAGATGATGCATTTAAATCTCTTGGTGTTGATTCTCCTAATGTATTCAATGACGAAACAGGCTGGGATTATGAAGCTATCGCCTCATGTGAGCCAGACATTATTGTTGCATCATATTCTGGATTTACTGAGGAAGAATATAATTTGCTATCAGAAATTGCACCTGTTGTTCCTTACATTGAGACTGCATGGAAAACTGACTGGAGACAGCAAACTATCGTAAATGCCACAGCCATCGGTATGAAGTCAGAAGGTGAAGCACTTGTAGAACAAACAGATAAACTTATCAGTGAAAAGCTAAAGGAATACCCAGAACTGGAAGGTAAATCTGCCGGATATTTCTGGATTTCACAGGATGATATGAGCACATTCTATGCTTATCTTCCTAATGATCCTAGAGCATCTTATCTAAATGACCTAGGCCTTGCTACACCTGAGAGTATCCTCTCACTAGCCCAGAGCACAGAGGATTTTTCCGTAACTATATCAAGAGAAAATTGTGACCAGTTAAATGACGTAGATATCATGGTAGTATATGGCAATCAGGGTCTTCTTGATGCATTGCAGGCTGACCCACTTATGAGTCAGATTCCAGCTGTAAAAAATGGAGCTGTTGTACTTATTGATGAGGAATCAGCATTAGCTGCTGCAACAACACCTTCCATCCTTTCTATCCCATACGCCATTGATGACTATCTTGAAGTTTTAAGTGAGGCTGCAAAAAATAAATGATTAATAGAAAAATCCAACTAGCTTATATAATTGGAATAGCAATACTAATTCTCACTCTTTTTATATCAGTAACCTACGGTGTAAAATCCGTAGGTTTATCTGATGTTATAGAAGCTTTTTTCAATTCTAATTCCACAGATTACAATGTAAACATTGTTCAAGCCCGAATTCCACGGTCTGTTTTTGGACTTATAGCAGGAGCAGCCCTTAGCATATCTGGATTACTTATGCAGTCGATTACCAAAAATCCTATTTCCGACCCAAGTATTCTAGGTGTTAACACAGGTGCTGCTTTATTTATTGTTATAGGAATCGCATTTTTCAATATTCAATCAAAGCTTGCTTATATTGGGGCATCCTTTATAGGTGCGATTATAGCAGCCTTATTTGTGTACAAGCTGGCATCTGCAGGATATGGTGGCCCTACACCTATTAAACTTGCTATTTCAGGTGCTGCCACAAGTACCGCTCTATCTTCATTTGTAAGCCTTATCATCATGCCAAACTCAAGTGTTATGACCACATATAGATTTTGGCAAATAGGAAGCATCGGTGGAACATCATTTGATGATATTAAACTTGCTCTTCCATTTATCTTAATTGGAATAACCATCAGTCTTTTAATATCAAATAATCTCGATACTCTTCTTCTCTCAGAAGATACTGCTACTGCACTTGGTCTAAATGTAAATCGTACAAAAGCCATTGCTGCACTCTGCGGAGTTTTGCTATGCGCAACTGTAACTGCACTTGCAGGACCAATAAGCTTCATAGGACTAATGGTTCCACATATTATAAGAATGATTTTCTGCAGCAATCATTTACATCTAATAACCCTTAGTGGCATATACGGTGCCTCTATATTATTAATATCTGATGTGCTAGGTCGTATACTTGGTCGCCCTGGAGAACTTGAAACCGGAATTATGACCGCTATAATAGGAGGCCCTGTCTTTATCCTCATCATCAGAAAAGCGAAGGTACAAAGCTTATGAAAAACAACAGTCTCTTTGATGGAGTAAAAAGTCGAAGAAAAAAATATATTTTATGCTTGGTGGCCCTTGCAGTAATAGTTCTATTTCTCTTTTGCCTAAATATGACAATCGGTGAGAAAAACTTTACGCTCTTACAAGTTATAAACACACTAACCGGCCGTAGTACAGACGGCTCTTACTTAATTACCAAGTTAAGACTTCCCCGCTCATTGGCCGCAATATTTTCAGGTATAGCTTTTGGAGTGGCAGGAAATATTTTTCAAACTCTCCTGAGAAATCCTTTGGCTAGCCCAGATATCATAGGTGTCTCATCAGGATCAACAGCTGCCGCAGTATACTGTATTTTATTTCTAAATATGAACCGCGGCTTAGTGTCTATTGTTGCTGTTGTGGCTGGTGTATTGACATCTGTTTTAATTTACAGAATTGCCTTCATCAATTCATTTTCCGCCAACCGATTAATTCTAGTAGGAATCGGCGCTCAGGCAATTTTCACTGCATTCATAAGTTGGATGATTATGACCGCTTCTGAATATGATGTGCCCACAGCTATGAGATGGATGAATGGCAATTTAAATGGGATTGTCACAGATTCTCTGCCACTTTTGATTGTTGTTGTATTTACTTGTTTGGCAGCAATCATTTGTTTGAGGCACCCAATGATCTCCCTTACCCTTGGAGATTCCTACGCCACAATACTTGGAATCCATGTGAATCTAGTTAGAACAGCTCTTATAGTTTTATCTGTTGTTCTAATCGCTTTTGCAACAGCTATAACAGGACCTATTGCATCTATTGCTTTCCTATCCGGACCAATAGCAAAAAGAATCTGCGGTCACAACCAGGCCAATATTCTCTCCTCTGGGCTTGTGGGTGCCATCCTAGTTCTTGCGGGAGATTTTGTGGGTCAGCACCTTTTATACACTCGTTTTCCAGTAGGTGTTATAACAGGTCTTCTAGGTGGGCCATATTTGATTTACATTCTTGTAAAGCAAAATAAAGGAGGACAATTCTAATGAGTTCAAATACATTAATTGCAAAAGATGTTATGGCCGGATATGGTCAAAAAAATATCCTGCAATCAGTTAACATACATATTCCTGAAAATAAAATAAGCGTAATCCTTGGTTCAAACGGAAGTGGTAAATCAACTATGCTAAAGACCTTTTGCAGATTGATGGCACCATCTGCCGGTGTAATTACCCTTGATGGCACTCCTCTTGCTCAAATCAAATCAAAAGACATTGCCAAGAGTATTGGTCTTCTTCCACAGACCAGTATTGCCCCTGAGGGGATTAAAGTCGCTGAGCTTGTATCAAGAGGTCGCTATCCCCACAGGCAATTTATGACTGGTCTTACCAAGGAGGATTACAAGGCAATTGAAGAAGCTATGGAGGCTATGAAAATAACGGAACTTGCTGATAGAAGTATAGACGAACTTTCTGGCGGACAACGTCAAAGAGTTTTCATTGCCCTTGCCCTAGCTCAAGAGACAGATATTCTCTTTTTAGATGAACCTACCACTTATTTAGATATTGCTTATCAAATAGAAATATTAGATCTTTTAAAAGAATTGAATAAAAAAAGGGGAACCACCATTGTGATGGTCCTCCATGATATTAATCTTTCAACAAAATATGCTGATTATCTATTTGCAATGAAAGATGGAAAACTTATAAAACAGGGTACTCCTTCTGAGATAATTACAGACGATACTATCAAAGAAATATATGGAATCGACAGTGTCATTATTCCAGATCCTATTTCAAATAGTCCTCTTGTAATCCCAGTCAGCGCCCATGACAACTATTCATCATAGGTATCAAGGAAATGATGCTTAACTCCATCTTGCTTGTAGGCAATAACTGTAGCTAGATTAACATTTTCCACGCTGCGGAAAATATTGGATTCCACATAAGGATTAACCTTTTTAAGCTCAGCAATGAGATTTCTAGTCTCAAGTCTCTTTGATGCGCTGGTACCATCAACTGAGCAGCTGTCGCAAGTCTCAGTAAAGTGACAAGCACACTGCAGGAAGTGAAGGCCATTGTATCTCTGCCATGCGATAATATCATCCTGGCGAACCAGATAGAGTGGCCTAATCAGCTCCATGCCCTCGAAATTAGTGGAATGAAGCTTTGGCATCATAGTCTGCACCTGGGCGCCGTAAAGCATTCCCATAAGAATAGTCTCGATAACATCGTCATAATGATGGCCAAGAGCTATTTTGTTGCATCCCAATTCCTTGGCCTTAGAATACAGATGTCCTCTTCTCATTCTGGCGCAAAGATAGCATGGGTTCTTATCTACTGTATCAACCGCATCAAATATATCGCTTTCATACACAACAATAGGAATGCCCATAAGCTTGGCATTGCTCTCTATAAGTTGTCTATTTACCTGGCTATACCCAGGGTCCATTACAAGAAATGTCAGCTCAAAATTCACCTTCTGATGGCGCTTAATCTCCTGAAAAAGCTTTGCCATAAGCATGGAGTCCTTGCCACCGGAAATACACACGCAGATATGGTCTCCCTCTTTGATAAGCTCATACTGCTTGCAGGCTCTGGCAAATGGTGAAAAAAGAGTCTTGTGGAATTTCTTTCGAATGCTTTTTTCTATCTCAGCTGTCTTCTCAGAAAGCTCTGCCTCTCCCTCAGATTCCTGCTGCTCCATAAGTGCTGAAAGGTAGCTATTATATCCACCCTTTAAGCTAACAGCATCAAATCCCTCGTCGCAAAGAAGCTCAGCATCATCCACTGAAATCTGACCTCTTGTACAGTACAAAACAATCTTTTTCGATTTATCAAGTCTAGCTATGACACCCTCAAAATCCGTCTCAAAAAGCTCGTGAGTAATGCTGATGGCATTTGGAATCATTCCATATTTGAGACTGCCTTCATTTCGAATGTCGACTAATACATAACTCCCTTCTGCTAATTCTGTTAATTCCTTATAAGATATTTCTTTCATTATATTCCTCTACAAAGTCATACTAATGGCCCCAAGCAACTCTTCTATCTCCTCGTCTGTTGGGATGCCATCATAGCAAAGGGCATAGTCAATAAGCTGCTCGAATGCACTCTTGCGACTAGACTCCAGTGGGAAAAGCTCCTTGATTGGCTGACGCCAACGACCAAGAACTTCATTAAGTTCACCAAGCCTAGGTGTAAGTATTTCTTTTTCTTTATTCTTAAGATATTGAGTAAGGGCAGGGCTATTGCCTCCACTTGAAAATGCACCTACAAGATTCTGCTCCTTGATATAAGAAGGAAAAATAAAGCTGCATTTTTCCTGGTCGTCAACTACATTTACAGGTATTCCACCCTCTGAGCACATCATATAAATCTGCCCATTTAATTCATTGTCGCTTGTGGCAACAATAACCAATTTTCTATCTTGCAAATCAAATGGCGTAAACTCTCTCTGCTCAAGAAGCAAGTGATCCGTCTCCTCTGAAAGAGCTGCCAAATCCATTGAAATCTCTTTTGCAATAACATGGACTTTTGCGCCAAAATCCAGAAGAACGTTAACCTTTCTAAGGGCTACAGAGCCTCCGCCTATGATCAGACAATTGGCGTCTGTCAAATCAACAAACATTGGAAAATAAGCCATAAAATCCCCTCTCTTATATCAATTCTAAAAGTCCCGAAAGACCCTTATCCTTATATATTCTTTTATAATAATTTACTTCATCCACGATAATTTCGTCAATTATTTGCATACCTAGAAGCTCAACCGGAGCTTTGTCATCAGTCATAATCAAATCACCTGGATTGTACGCTTGCAACCCCTCATAGGACTTACCCATCATATATCGTAAATCCGAATCAGTCTCTCTATTAATAGCCCCTTCTAGATTAGCCACTATCTCCGAATTAAAGCTAGCGTATAAAACTCTGTTGCTCCATCCACTAACATCTGCTGTGTAAATGCATGGAAATACACTTCCTATAGTATCAGAAAGGTAATCATTAATATTTCCTGGGGTATCACTTCTCATATTAAGATTTACTACCATCACTCCATTTTCATCGAGATGGTCTGCTACCAACTGAAAGAACTCCTGGGAAGACATCTGAAATGGAATGGTAATATCCTGATAGGCATCCACCATAATCACATCGTATTTTTCATCAATAGCATTAAGATACGCCCTGCCATCGTATGTAACAACAGAAACATCCTCTGGCAGTTCAAAATACTTTGTGGCCAAATCGGTGATTTTTCCATCAATCTCAACACCGGTAATATCTACATTGTCAAAATATCTCTCACACTGAGTAGCAAATGTTCCACTGCCATTTCCAAGGATAAGTATCTTTAAAGGTGTCTCCTTCGCCTCTTCATTTGCCATATAAAGTGACGCCATGGCATAGTCGTAGTACAAGCCGGTAGGCCCCTTTTCCTTTTGGTATACCGACTGTACGCCAAACAACACATTGGTAGAAAGTGTCACCTGTTTATCGTCCTCATACACCTGCAGGTAGTTATAAATAGATTCACCCTCATAGTTAAGATTAGTCTGCCAAAAAGCAAAGCTATTGCTATGGCCAAGTAGGCAGCAGACTAAAAATAGCACTATGCTAATAGGAACCCTCTTGGCCTGTGAAAAATTTATCTTTGAACTTACAAAATATACAATGCAAAGCACTAAAAGTATTCCAGCAAAAATCAAGAATGTAACTGCTGTGCCCACTGCAGGAATACTAATAAATGTAGGCACGAAGGTGCCGATGATACTTCCGATTGTGTTGCTGGCATTGAGCTTTCCAACTACACTTCCGCTGTCATCCAAGCTATCCACAGAAAACTTTACAAGGGAAGGAGTAACTGTTCCCAAAAGAAATAACGGAAATACGAATAGCACCATGCAGGCAACAAATCCAGCAATAACAAGGAAATGATTGCTAACTGCAAAAATCAGAAGCGCCGATATTCCAATAATTATATATTTTCCAACAACAGGAATAAGTCCTATCCAAATGGCTGCTATCACAATCCTCTTATAAAGCTTATCTGGATTGGGATCCTTGTCTGCCATCCTGCCACCATAAAGGTTTCCAAGCGCCATGGCTATCATGATTGTTCCTATTATAATGGTCCACACTATTTGTGATGAACTAAAATAAGGCGCCAATAGTCTGCTGGCACCTAGCTCTACAGCCATAACTGACATTCCTGCGAAAAACTCTGTCAAATACAGGTAAATTTTATTTTTTAGTATTGGTCTTTCCATTATTGTCCCCCACCTTATAATTCAATTGAATTAATTATATGGTGTCCTCTATTCTATTGCAATAAAAAGGTCAGGAGGTATTTTCTCCTGACCACACCCTTTAGTTACTGTAAATGACAAGCTTCGCAGTCATGATCCTCTGGGAAATCAGCTGGATCATATTCGAT
This sequence comes from Pseudobutyrivibrio sp. AR14, assembly GCF_900101325.1. Classification (NCBI taxonomy): domain Bacteria; kingdom Bacillati; phylum Bacillota; class Clostridia; order Lachnospirales; family Lachnospiraceae; genus Pseudobutyrivibrio; species Pseudobutyrivibrio sp. AR14. Next base: position 49,517 of record NZ_FMUY01000013.1, on the reverse strand, counting down.
TCCATTCTTGTCATAGTAATCCTTTACTGCTGACTTGATTGCCTCCTCAGCAAGTACTGAACAGTGAAGCTTGTGAGGTGGAAGTCCATCTAACGCCTCTGTAACAGCCTTATTTGTAAGCTGTAATGCCTCAGAAAGTGGCTTGCCCTTAATGAGCTCTGTAGCCATTGAGCTTGATGCAATGGCGCTACCGCAACCAAATGTCTCAAACTTTACGTCGTTGATAACCTGCTCGTCGTTAATCTTTAAATAGATTTTCATAATATCGCCGCAGACTGGATTTCCTACTTCTCCAACTCCATCAGCATCCTCTATAACTCCCACATTTCTTGGGTTTCTAAAATGGTCCATAACCTTTTCACTATAAAGTGCCATTTTTCATTTCCTCCTTATACTGCTTTATGCTCTGAAAAAACGTGTGGTCTCTTGCCAGTTGTTAAATCACCCCAGAATGGTGAAAAGCTTCTAAGATACTCTACAACCTCTGTTACAGATTTGATGATGTAGTCTACCTGCTCCTCATCTGCATCCTCTCCAAGAGAAATTCTAAGAGAACCATGAGCCACCTCATGTGGTCTTCCGATAGCAAGAAGTACATGGCTAGGATCAAGTGAGCCTGATGTACAAGCTGAACCTGATGACACTGCAATTCCCTTGTCATCTAAAAGAAGAAGCAATGACTCTCCCTCAATTCCCTCAAAGCAGAAATTAACATTTGACTTTACTCTCTGATGTCTGTCGCCATTGAGCTCTGAATAAGGAATCTTTGAAAGTCCCTCAATAAGTCTATCCTGAAGCTTCTCAAATTTTGCATTGTTCTCATCCATATGCTCAACAGCATCCTCAAGAGCTACTGTCATACCAACAATACCTGCAAGATTTTCTGTACCTGCTCTCTTACCTCTCTCCTGTGCACCACCATTGATGATGTTAGTAAGAGCAACACCGCCTCTAGCATAAAGCACACCAACGCCCTTTGGCCCGTGGAACTTGTGAGCTGAGATTGAAAGCATATCAATATTCTGCTCTACAACATTAATATGAATATGACTAACAGCCTGAACTGCATCTGTGTGGAAAAGAACACCCTTCTCCTTGCAAATAGCACCGATTTCAGCGATAGGCTGAACTGTTCCGATTTCATTGTTAGCGTACATGATTGTTACAAGAGCTGTATCCTCACGGATGGCATCTGCAACCTGCTCAGGTGTAACAACACCATTCTCATGTACATCAAGAAGTGTTACTTCAAAGCCTTCCTTCTCAAGAGCCTGAAGAGTATGAAGTACTGCATGGTGCTCAAACTTTGTTGAGATAATATGCTTCTTGCCCTTCTTCTCTCCAAATCTGGCAGCTGATACGATAGCCTGATTGTCAGCCTCGCTACCACCTGATGTAAAGTAAATCTCACGTGGCTTAGCGCCTAAGATTTTTGCAATTCTCTCTCTTGATTCCTCAAGAATCTCCTTTGCCTTCTGTCCTACTGAATATAAGCTAGATGGATTTCCATATACTTCTGTGTATATTGGAACCATTGCATCTAATACATTTTTACTAACGGCTGTTGTTGCCGCATTATCTGCATAAACAAACATTATCTCCTGTTCCTTTCACATTTTTTATCTTAAATATATTTACCTACTGGTTAAATATGTGATTACTATAAAAAGAATCGCCTATATAGTCAATAGGCGATTTCACTTTTTTTAATAGATGAAATATTTTATCAATAATAGCCTCTTATCGAGAAAGTTTAGTAAGCAAAGGATAGAGAACTGTGGAAATAATTACTCCAAAAACTCCCTGTATAATATTTGGAATCAAGCCTGCTGTAGCAGCCACAAATCCAGCTTGTACTGAGGAGCCATTTACAGTGGCAAGCATGAAAATTTCAAAAAGGAAATATCCAGCCACCATCACAGCCTCTCCTGTTATTCCTGAAATAATCACTGGCGCAGGATTGGTTTTTGAAGAAATAACCTTTTTCATAAAAACAAAAACAAAATACCCTACAAACGCAGTCAATGCCTTAATGACAAAAGTGGCAGGAACATAAATAAAATATCCGCCAATTAAATCAGAAAGAGCTGAACCAATGCCTGCTGCCAAGCCTCCCCAAATAGGCCCTAGTAAAAGACCCGATAACAAAACAAATCCGTCTCCTGGATGAATATATCCATTTGTCGGTGTTGGAACTTTTATAATCATAGTGCCCACACATGTAAGTGCAGCCATCAAAGAAGCAATAATCAAAGTATGAGTGGTTTCAGTTGCGTTAGTTTTTGTGCTGATAGATGTGTTTTTCATGATGTCCTCCATTTAAACTTTTTATTCGAAAGCACTTCCTAATCATTTATGTTAGCGGTATAATACCACCAAACTGATACTTAAAAAATACTCAATTTTAATTAATTTTTAGGGGACAGATATGAAGGTATACGAGAAAATCTATGACTATTATGTTAAGCAAATGAACGAAGGAGCCCTAAACAAAGGGGATAGAATGCCATCTCTTAGGGAGACGGAGCAGCTTCTTAGTGTTAGCCGCACCTCTGTAGAAACAGCATACTTGCAGCTGTCTGCCGATGGATATATTTACTCAGTGGAGAAGGTTGGCTATTTTATAACAGGTCTTTCGGCCACCATGAAGGACCGCGTTCAGGAAAAAGAAATTGAAAATATCAAAAAAGATACTGCCAAAATCCGCTATGACCTAGCTACAATCGGCGAAGATAAGCAGGTTTCTTGCCTTCCGCTTTGGACTAGATATATGAAATCCGCCCTCAGACAAGAGGAACGTTTACTATCCTATTCCGACAATCAAGGTGAAGAAGATCTTAGAGCAGAAATTGCAAAATATGTTAGGAAAAAAAGAAATATCATTTGCAGCGCAGATGACGTGGTAATCGGCGCCGGATTCCAAAGTTTGCTTACGATTCTAATTGCTCTTAATCCAACTGATAAGACTATATCTTTTCCTACAAGAGAATTTTCTGATGGTGCCAAGACATTTGAGATGGCTGGCTATCAGGTAAATTATAGAGATAAAAACAGTGCCCTCATATATGTCACCCCATCCTACATGACCAAATGGGGCCAGGTCATGACTATGAAGAGACGCCGCGAGCTTATCGACCATGCCTTCACCAATGACCACCTTATTATAGAGGATGACTATCAAAATGAGTTTGTATTTTCAACCACCCCTACCCCTAGTCTATATGCCGTGACTGGCGGAGAGCGAGTGGCCTTCCTTGGCTCCTTTTCAAGTGTCCTTCTTCCAAGCGTCAGAATCAGTTATATTATTCTTCCAAAGGACACCAAGAACCAGTATCAGGACATAAAAAAATATTTCAACCAAACCACCTCAAAGGCTGAGCAAATTGCACTTGCCCAGTTTCTTCGTGATGGCCATCTTAACAGGCACATAAAAAAAATCCGTAAACTACAAGAAGAGAAACGTGAACTAGCTCTTAGTGAACTAAGTAAACATTTCTCTTCTGAACAATTATTATTTGGCGATAGTGGAATGGAAATCGCCTTAAATTTAAAAGGTAAAAACCTATCAGATACGCTTCTAAAAAAAGGCATCAAGGTAAATACTATCAGCTCTACTGAAGATGGGGAAACTCTTCTTTTATCCTTCAGCAGAATTCCAAAGGAAGATATTCCTGCAGCTATAAAGGCCCTTTACTCCTGAATATAATTACTATTTGCTATCAAAATATATTGAGTAGAATCAGTTTTGGCAAATCCCATTGTAACCTGTCCATCGTTATCAGTGTATTTAACTATCTTGTCTACATCATCTGATACTAAAACTGGCTCATATGTATAGCGAATAGTACTAAAATAATATAATTCACTTCCCTTTAGATAATAAAATACTCCAGAGCTTGAGACTGATATGTTATTAATGTCCGAAGCTTCTTCATCTAAAACTCTATCTGTCGTTTCTGTCCTAGCCCATTTGTACAACTGATTATCAAGTTTGTACAGTACTACATCCTCTTTGGCATTAACAGCAAAGCAATCTACATTTGTACTTTCTGTAATCACATATTTGGTGGATCCACCAGGACCAAATTTCACTTCTACAAGCCCCTCATCTGACTGATATGTAACAGCTAATGCTTCGTCAGCTTTTGAAGCCTCGTAAATATTGACCTCAGATAATCCTGGCTCATCAATAACAGATAATTCTTTTGTAAATTTGTTAGCACAGTAGATTTTACCATCTACAGCTATATTGTTAACTATTATAGCGCTCTTATCATCAGAAATAATATACTCCGAATTATCGTTTATTGTCACATCATATGCTATATCTTCATCTCTTCCATCATAATATCTATGCAAGTGATTATTCTCATCCAAATAGAATGTACAATCTAAATCATAGGAAACAGAAAGTGGCTTACACTCCCCTGAAGCTATTGTTGATCTATTTTTTCCATCTCTATCGCACTGACAAAGTACTTTTCCCTCTTCAGTTTCTGCTAAATATAAAAAGCCCGCTTTGCTGCCCGCTGCATCAAAAACAAAGGATTCAACTTTAGAAACCACCATATATACATCATAGTCATCTTTATCGTATTTACGATATGTTAAATAACCGTTTTCACTTATATATGCAAGGTCATTTCCATCTGACAAAATCTGGAAATCCTTCACATTACTAGTCACCTTTTGTGGTTCTAAATTCCCATCTACCAGATACAACTCTCCATCTTGATAATAAGCAATCCTTTGGTGATTTATGTCCGATTTCACAACGGCATCTTCATTAATTTCAATGCTTTCCCCATCTGTGTTATAAATCTTGCCTAAGTCAGCGTAGACATATACAACTGGTTCTTCTTCAACTTGAGATGATGAGCTGGAACTATGCAAATTTAAACCATACATATTCTGTAATGACTCAAGATCAACATTATTATATAATTCCTGCTTAGCTTTCTCGTATTCATCTTCTTTATTATTTCTTGTGCCACTTATTACTAAGGCCATAATTATAAATGCAAAAAATAAAACCAGTGAAAATCCGGCCGGTTTAGAATCAACATCATCATTATTTTTCTTTGAATTATTGTAAGTTCCAGAATTGTATGTTCCAGAAGACTTTGCGGAGCCACTAAACTCATATTTATTTTCCTTATATCTGTATGGCTCCTCTTTTTTATCTTCTGCAGCTATAGAACTTGAAGTGACAGCAGCGGAATTATCTTCTTCATCATCGTCCTCCTCTGGATATGCTGAAACAATTGCATCAGAAATATTTGCAACAGCATCAGCTATATCCTCTTTCATATCATCCCCAACTTCTAACACGTCCTCAGCAATATCCTTCATAGCTTCGCTGAAAGTATCAAAAATAGAGATATTCTCAGATTCATCTTCTGATGTATCTGTTCTAGACTCAGCTACTGCAGGAGTTGGCGTCGCTGGCTCTGGCTTTACTGGCTCTGATTTATCTGAAGTTTCTACAATTGGCTGTTCTGATTCTGGCTTTACTGATGTTTCTACAACCTGCTTTTCTGGTTCTAGCTTTACTGCCTCTGACCCAACTGGAGTTTCTACAACCTGCTTCTTTTCTTCTAATTTAGCCTGCACATCTACAACTGATTGCTCTTCTGGCTTAGCTTGCGCCTCCACCTCCACTACTGTTTTCTTTTCTTCTGGCTTAGCTTGCGCCTCAGAAACCGGCTTTGCTGCAGGTGTCTCTTCCTCAGTGCCCCAATTGATTCCATAACTAGTTCTAGCAGGTGTATTTGAAATACTCCCTGTAAAATCAACTAGCTGTCCGCACTTAGGGCAGGCAATATGTCCATCTACAGGCGCTCCGCAATTTTTACAATTCATAAACAACATTCTCCCAAATAAACTAAACTACAATGAAATAAACGCAGCTAGGCTGCCTCGATTTGCTCCCATAATTCTGTGTGAGTAGAACAAATCTGGATTGCACCGAGTGCAGTAATCCGTAATTTCGATATTCTCCTCTGGCACTCCTGCTTCAAGAAAAACAAGCTTGCATGCAGCCCACAAATCAAGCATGTATTTATCTGAATCATCTGGATTAAAAACCGATGGTTTTAAAATCACATCTCTATTTTCTTCTCCAAATGCACCTACAAAAGCATCTGCAACATCAGCACTTACCTCGTAGCAATTTCTGCATATGCTAGGAGCTATACCACAGATTGCATCAGCTGGAACTGTGCCAAAATGCTCAGCCATTTTTTCAATAGTCACCTTGCCAATTTTTCCAACTGTTCCTCTCCAACCAGAGTGCGAAAGAGCCACCACTTCATGAACCGGATCATACAAAAAAAGAGGAACACAATCCGCATAAAAAGTAACCAGTGGCATGTCCTTTACATTTGTAATAAGCCCATCTACATCATCATAAGGAAGCGGTCTAACTATTCCATTTCCTGCATCCTTTTCATCCACCACAATTACATTGGTTGTGTGAGTCTGCTTTGAAAGGCACATACGCTCATAATTCATATCAAGTGCATTTGCAATTCGCTTAAAATTCTCGTGTACATTGGCATCCTCATCTCCACGATTGAATCCCAAGTTAAGTGAATCAAAAACACCATCACTCACTCCACCAATCCTTGTAGAAAATCCATGCTTCACACCTGCATTCTTAAACAAATCAAATGTCATAAAAGTCACGTTATTTTTTGTCTCTTTATTCATAGCATTGTCCTCGTCTATTTTTCTGCATATCTCATATGTCACTTATATCAATTTAAACCTCGGTAGTATAATAATACTTTCAGTTCAACATGTAAAGTATCTTTTTCTACTGCTTGCATGGGCTTTTTCATTTTAGGCAGTAGCTATTTTGAAAACTGCTACTGCTTAAATCTCATTTTTCTATATAGGCAGTAACCTTTTTCATTTTCACTACTGCCTATTTCCCATTTTTTCCCACAGGCAGTATCCTTTTTTCATTTTTCTACTGCTTATTTCCCATTTTCCCCCACAGGCAGTACCTTTTCCAATTTTCCTTACTGCTTATTTCCCATTTTTTTCCACAGGCAGTACCTTTTCCAATTTTCCCTACTGCTTATTTCTCATTTTCCTCCACAGGCAGTACCTTCCTCAAATCCTACTACTGCCTAAACTAAAAAAGTCTCCACAAGCAGTACCTTTCTCAAATTTCCCTACTGCCTAAACAAAAAAACATCCACTAGGCAGTAAAAACAATTCACCATATAGAAAACACGCGACAGAAGACCTCGCTGTCCATATCTTCAACCGCAAAAAATAATAAGCAAGACGACAACAAATGATATTCTTATTTAAATTTCCTATATGTTATACTTAAAACATATCTGGGCAGTAAACTGGCAAATACAAATGCCCATAAGACTATTGTATTTAAGTAAAAGGGGGTCACTATGGCAGAAAGATATTTCGGTGAAAGCACACCAAAGCTTGGATTTGGCTTGATGCGCCTTCCAAAGGAAAAGGACAATCCAACGAAGATTGATATAGAACGTACTAAGGAAATGGTAGACATGTTTATGAAGGCAGGTCTTACCTATTTTGACACCGCTTTTGTATATGATGGCGGCGAATCAGAGAAGGCAGCAAAGCTTGCTCTCGTAGATAGATATCCACGTGAGAGCTACACCTTAGCAACAAAGCTTGCTTCATTTGCTGCAACAGATGAGGCTAGCGCAAAGCAGGAGCTTCTTACTAGTCTTGAACGCACTGGAGCAGGTTACATCGACTACTATCTTCTCCACGCTCTTCAGGATGGCAACTATAAAAAATACGACGAATGGCATCTTTGGGATTATGTAAAGGAAATGAAAGAAAAGGGCCTGATTAAGCATTGGGGATTCTCATTCCACTCTACTCCAGAACGACTTGATGAGATTCTTACAGCACACCCAGATGCTGAGTTTGTTCAGCTTCAGATTAACTACGCTGACTGGAACAACCCAGATGTTCAGTCAAGAGCTTGCTACGAAGTCGCCAGAAAGCATGGCAAATCAATTGTAGTAATGGAGCCTATTAAGGGTGGCACACTTGCCAATCCTCCAAAGGCAGTTAGAGATTTGCTCACAAGTGCAAGGCCAGATTTAAGCGTAGCTTCATGGGCAATTAGATTCGTGGCATCACTAGATGGCATTATCACTGTACTTTCAGGTATGTCTACTGAGGAGCAGATGGCTGACAATCTTTCTTATATGGCAGACTTTAAGCCACTTTCAGAAGATGAAAAGAAAGTTATTAAGCAGGCGCAGGATATCTTGGATGGCATCGATTCTATCCCATGTACCTCTTGTCACTACTGTACAGACGGATGCCCTATGCAGATTCCTATTCCAGAGATTTTCTCTGCAAGAAATAAGCAGCTTATCTGGGAACAAAAAGAGGCAGGTCAGGCTGACTACGACAAGGCCGTATCAAATAAAGGAATGGCCAGCGCATGTATTCAGTGTGGTCAGTGCGAGGGTGTATGTCCTCAGCATATTGATATCATTAACAGACTACAGGATTGTGCAGCTGCATTTGAATAACACAAAAGGATTACAATCATGAGCGACAATAAACTAAATGAATTAAAAGCATACCTTAAGGAGAAAGGCAGTATCGCCATCGCCTATTCAGCTGGGGTGGATTCTACTTTTCTTCTTAAAGTAGCCCACGATACACTAGGGGATTCCTGCATAGCAATCACAGGAATCAGCGAAGTCTTCCCTCACAAGGAGCAGGATGAAGCTTCTGAATTCTGCAAAAAAGAAGGCATCCGCCAGCTTATCCTCTATCCCCACGAGGTGGAGGACGAAGAATTCGCCAAGAATCCTTCTAACCGCTGTTACATCTGCAAGCACATTCTCTTCTCTCGTATGAAAAAGATGGCTGCAGAAAATGGCATTGCTTACATTGCAGAAGGCTCTAACTTAGATGACCTAGGTGACTATCGTCCAGGGCTTCAGGCCATAAAAGAATTAGAGATTTTAAGTCCTCTTAGAGAAGTGGGATTGACAAAAGCAGAAATCCGTCAGTATTCCAAGGAGCTAGGTCTTCCTACATGGGACAAGCCATCGTTTGCCTGTCTTTCATCGAGAATTCCATACGGCGAGCGAATCACTCCAGAAAAGCTTGCAATGATTGAAAAAGCTGAGGATCTTATCTCCTCACTTGGGATTAAGCAGTTTCGTGTACGCATGCAAAAGGACACAGCTCGCATAGAGACTCTTCCTGAGGATTTTCCTATTCTACTTCAGGATGATAATCGAAACAGAATAATTACTGAATTCAAAAGCTTTGGATTCAAATATATATCACTGGATTTACAAGGATATCGTACAGGAAGTCTTAACGAAGTTCTATCATCAAAAAAGGATAATTAGACCATGAATGATGAAATCAAAGAATTATTAGAAGGTGTTAAAAACGGAAATATTTCTGTCGATGATGCCATGCACCAATTAAAAACAAAGCCTTTTAAGGACATCGGCTACGCTAAGCTTGATACTCACAGAGCCCTGAGAAATGGTGTAGGAGAAATCATCTATGGCGCCGGCAAAACACCAGCGCAAATAATTGGCATTATTGATACCATGAAGGAATCAAATCAAGATAGAATCCTCATTACTCGCATTTCACCAGAAAAGGCTGATGAAGTCAAAAATGTTCACGACCTTACCTACTACGAAGATGCAAAAATTGCCATCATAGGCGGCATGCCAAAGGCTAATGGCAAGGGCACAATTGTAGTAGCCACAGGAGGTACTAGCGATATTCCTGTTGCAGAAGAAGCTGCTCTTACAGCAGAGTTTCTTGGCAACAATGTAAAACGTATATACGATGTGGGAGTTGCCGGTATACATCGCACACTTTCCCACCTTGATGATATTGTAGACGCCAATGTAATAATTGCCATCGCAGGTATGGAGGGTGCTCTTGCCAGCGTACTTGGCGGACTTGCAGAATGTCCTGTAATTGCCGTTCCTACTTCTGTAGGATACGGTGCATCATTTGGTGGAATATCAGCACTTTTATCCATGCTGAATTCCTGTGCCAACGGAATCTCAGTGGTAAATATTGATAATGGTTTTGGCGCTGCCTACCAGGCTAGCCTAATTAACCATCGTTAAACTTATAGGAGGAACTATGAAGACTCTCTATATTGAATGTAAAATGGGTGCTGCTGGTGATATGCTTACAGCTGCTCTACTTGAACTAGTAGATGATAAAGATGAGGCTCTAAAGGAGCTTAATAAAATAGGCATTCCTGGAGTTACATATACCGCTTCTTCAGCGGAAAAATGTTGTATCAAGGGAACTCATGTCACTGTATCCATAAATGGCGTAGAAGAAGAAATAGAACACAGCCATCACGACGAACATGACCATAATCATGAACACCACCATCATTCTCACAGTAGCTTAGCTGACATTACCCATATCATAGAACATCTATCTGTTGATAATGAAGTTAAAAATCATGGAATCGAAATCTATAATTCTATAGCAGAGGCTGAATCAGCTGTCCACGGTGAGCCTGTCAGTGAAATTCATTTTCATGAGGTAGGCACTATGGATGCCATAGCTGATGTAATTGCCGTATGCTACTTGATAAATAAACTTCAGGTGGAGAATATCATCGTATCTCCTATCAATGTGGGAAGTGGAACTGTTAAGTGCGCCCACGGCATTTTACCTGTACCCGCTCCTGCCACCGCTCTACTACTAAAGGGTCTGCCAACATACAGTGGCACAGTAGAAAGCGAACTATGCACTCCAACTGGCGCTGCAATTCTCAAGCATTTCGGCAAGGAATTTAAATCCATACCTACCATGACGACTGAAAAAATTGGCTACGGTATGGGCAAGAAAGATTTCCCTGTGGCTAACTGTGTCCGCATTTTCCTAGGTGAGACCATAGGCTCAACAGATGAAATAATAGAATTAAACTGCAATATAGATGATATGACTGGAGAAGATTTGGGATTTGCTCTTGATGCCATCTATGAAGCCGGAGCTAGGGAAGCATTCTTCACATCTGTCCAGATGAAGAAAAATCGTCCTGGCGTATTGCTTACAGTTATCACAACTGCTGCAGAAAAGGATACTGTGGTCAAATCTATTTTTGCCAACACTACCACTATTGGCATTAGAGAAAAAGCATGTAATCGCTTTATTCTTGATAGAAAAATAGAAACTATTGATACTCCACTAGGCCCTGTTCGTGTTAAAAAATCAAGTGGCTATGGAGTCCAAAAATCTAAAGTAGAGTTTGATGATTTATCAAAAATCGCAAAAGAAAAAGGGCTTAGTCTTACAGAAGTAAGAACTGCCATAGCCCCTTTTATAAATGAGTAATTATCCTTCGTAGATAACAGATTTATCGATTTGCTCCAAAGCTTTGTGGATCTCCTCGATAAACTGCTCACCCATTTTACTCATTACACTATTCTTTTTAGTTACATATCCGATTTCCATTACACTGTTAGGATTCTCCTCATCTCCGCGATATGGCACAACGATATAGCCGTCGCCATTTAAATCGCCCCAGATGATTCCTGAGCATAGTGTATAACCATTGAGAGCCCGGATAAGATTAAGCATTGTAGATCTGTCTGTGACTCTCAATGTCTTTGGATAAAAGTTCTCGCTCAAAATCTCCTCTGCCAAAAATTCATTTTGGTCTCTCTGTTCAAAGAACATACATGGATATTCCTGCAAATCCTCAATACTAATAGAATCCTGGCTTGCAAGTGGATGGTCCTTCCATAAATAGACAAAAGCCCGGCACTTTATAAGTGTGTGAAATTCCAGTCCATGCTCCACAAAAAGCTTGTTCATGGCTCTCTTATTTCTCTCATTAATATAGAGAATTCCCACCTCACTCTTTAGAGAACTAACGTCATTGATAATATCCATAGTGGTAGTCTCTCTAAGAGCAAAATCGAAATCATTCATATCGTACTGCTTTGCCATATCAACAAAAGCACGTACTGCAAATGTATAGTGCTGTGTGGAAACACCAAACTTTCTCTTGTAATTACCCTCTCCACTGTATTTCTGCATTACAATATCGTATTGACGATAAAAGCCTCTAATGTCGTTAAGAAACTCCTCGCCCTCAGGTGTTACAATAACGCCCTTATTGGTACGCATGAAAATAGTGATGCCCACTTCATTTTCAAGCTCCTGAATTGCAGAAGTCAAAGTAGGCTGAACGATATAAAGCTTCTCAGCTGCCTTGTTCATTGAACCGCACTCTTGAATTGTAAGAGCGTATAAAACCTGCTGTAATGTCATAATTAAACTCTCCCTCCAAAACCGTTAGACAAATCCTTAATAACCTCACTTGCTAAAACAAGTCCTGCCACAGCAGGTGTAAATGCAATAGAGCCTGGTATATCTCGTCTCTCTGTACACTTGTGCTCTGCGCCTGGTGGACAAATACAATTAGTCCTGCAGCTAATAGCCATATCCTCAACTGGACGTGTTGGCTTTTCATCGGAAAATACCACCTTAAGGCTCTTAACTCCACGCTTTTTCATCTCACGTCTCATTACCTTTGCCAGTGGACACATGGTAGTCTTGTAAATGTCGGCCACTCTAAATCTGCTAGGGTCAAGCTTGTTGCCTGCGCCCATGCAGCTAATTACAGGAACATCAAGCTCCTTGCAACGCATGATAATTTCTATTTTGGCAGTAACTGTATCAACAGCATCTACTACGTAATCATATGACTTAAAATCAAATGTATCTGCATTCTCAGGAAGGAAGAAACACTTATGAACTGTAATATCAGCCTTTGGATTGATGTCTAACATCCTCTCCTTCATGACGTCTACCTTGTGCTTACCAACAGTACTTCTAGTGGCAATGATCTGTCGATTGAGATTAGTCAGGCATACCTTGTCATCATCCACCAAATCAAAATGACCAACTCCAGTACGAACTAGGGCCTCACATACATAGCCCCCTACGCCACCGATACCAAAGATAGCCACTCTTTTATTTTGTAACTCCTCCATTGCATCTTTACCTAAAAGGAGTTCTGTTCTCGAAAACTGATTTAACATTTTATTATCCTATCCTACAAAGCAAAAGCAGATGATATCTACCATCTGCTTTTAATCTCCTATCTAAATAATAGGTAATTATATATTATTTTCTTTGCAGTGATTTGTCAATTATAAGCTGCAATTTCACTAATTAAAATGGAACAACTGCACCGTCATAAGTTGACTCAATATAGCTCTTAACATCGTCAGATGTGAGAACCTCAACAAGTGCTTTGATTCCCTCATCATTCTCGTGACCTTCTGCAACAGCAATGATGTTAACGTATGTCTTAGCAGCCTCTGAATCTGCAGACTCGTAAGCGATAGAATCCTTTGATACAGAATATCCTGCCTCAAGTGCATAGTTACCATTTAATACAACAAATGCTACCTCGTCCTTTACACGAGCTACCTGAGCTGCCTCAAGCTCCTCAAACTTGATGTTCTTTGGATTCTCTGTAATGTCATTAACTGTAGCTGTAAGACCTGCACCATCCTTTAATGTAAGAAGACCATTATCCTGAAGAAGAAGGAGTGCTCTAGCCTCGTTTGTTGTGTCGTTTGGAATAGCAATTGTGTCACCATCTTCGATATCGTCAAGAGATGCCTTCTGACCTGGGTAGATACCAAATGGCTCATAGTGGATGCCACCTGCATTTACAAGGTGTGTGCCCTTCTCCTCGTTGAAGCTATCAAGATATGGTACGTGCTGGAAGTAGTTTGCATCAAACTCGCCTGAATCTACTACAAGGTTTGGCTGAACATAATCATCAAATACTGTAACCTCAAGCTTGTAGCCCTTCTCCTCTAAAAGTGGAGCTGCATACTCTAAAATCTCTGCGTGTGGTGTAGCTGATGCTGCTACTGTAATTGTTGTAAGCTCCTTGTTCTCCTCTTTTGCCTCTGTTGCCTCATCTGCCTTTGGCTGTGCATCCGCTGTAGCGTCGCTGCTTCCGCAACCTACTAATGCACCTATTACAAATGTTGCCCCTAAAATGCTTGCTAAAATTTTCTTTCTCATGTCTTTTCTCTCCTTTGTGTGTAAAATTTTAAGTAATATATTATCTCCCCTAATATACCCTTATGCTTTCTTGTGATTCAGTATTCTTGCTATGAACATTCCAGAGTTTGTAAATACCTGGAATAAAATAATAAGCAAGATAACTGTAACTATCATGATATCTGTCTGATATCTATAGTATCCGTACTGGACTGCTATATTTCCCAGTCCACCACCGCCTACGGTACCAGCCATAGCTGAATAACCAAGTACAGTACCTAAGGCTATTGTCGCGTTGGTGATAAGAGATGTTCTTGCCTCAACAAGAAGCACCTTAAATACGATTTGGATTCTAGATGCGCCCATTGATTTGGCTGCCTCTATAACTCCTGCGTCCACTTCCTTAAGTGATGACTCCACCATTCTTGCAATGTATGGAGCTGCTGAAATAACAAGAGGAACGATTGTTGCTGTAGTGCCGTATGACTTACCTACAATCTGTCTTGTAACAGGAATAAGTAAAATAAGTAAAATCAAAAATGGTACGCTTCGAACTACATTTGAAATTGCATCCAACACTTTATATAAAAATGGATTAGGCTTTAATCCGTTTTTATCTGAAGTAGTAAGTAAAATTCCCATTGGAAGTCCTAGAAGGTATCCAAAGAATGTGGAAACCACTGTCATGTAGACTGTCTCAAGTATTCCGTTTAATATCATATTTGTTGTAACACTATCCCACATAATCCTTTGCCTCCTTTCCTTCTCTTTGTTCTCTATTCTTTAACTCATTTTCCTTGTTCAGCCAAAAGAACTTGTCCTCTGGAAGATTAACTTCATCGATTCTTCCACTTTCAATAAGCTCCCCGTCATCGATGATTGCCACCTTATTACAGATGGCCTTTACTACTGACATCTGATGAGTAATAAGAACTATTGTGATTCCATACTCTCTATTAATCTCCTTAAGAAGTGTAAGGATTGATGCTGTTGTCTGTGGATCAAGTGCACTTGTTGCCTCATCGCAAAGAAGAATCTTTGGATTGGAAGCAAGGGCTCTTGCTATTGCAACTCTCTGCTGCTGTCCACCTGAAAGCTGCGAAGGATATGATTTAGCCTTATCCTCAAGCCCTACTTTTGCAAGAAGCTCAAATGCTTTTGCTCTGGCTTCTTTCTTTTTTACACCCTGAAGTGTAAGTGGAAATATTACATTATCAATGACATTCTTCTGCTGAAGTAAGTTAAAGTGCTGGAAAATCATTGATATCTCCTGCCGCTGTGCTCTAAGCTCAGCCTCATTAAGCTGTCCTAACTCCTTTCCGTAAACTATAACCTGACCACTAGTTGGTTTCTCAAGATAGTTCAAACATCGAATCAATGTGCTCTTACCGGCTCCAGACATTCCGATGATTCCGCAGATATCTCCGCTTTCAACATTCAAGTTGATATTTCTAAGTGCCTCAACTCTGCTGTCCTTGCTTTCAAAGCTTTTTGATAAGTTTTTAATTTCTATTGCTCTCATCTATAAATCTCCTTGTGCCATAACCTGGCAATAAAAAAACCATTGCCGCTTATAACTACTCCCAGGCAATGGCTTCTTAAGATATTGGCGCAAGACAATAAGCCATGCACCCTCGGCCCTTAATCACCTGGGAGAACAGCATTCGACGCATGCACATATTCATCATTGATGTACAATTTATAGTTCTCATTTGCCTTGCTCCTTTCTTAAATATTAAATAACAATTAAATAATCATATGTATTTGTTATAGGAATATAATAGTCTCCTACCGCTGTGAAATCAAATAGGCAAAAATTATAGCTAGCTATCAATTAAATTGATAACTAGCTATATCTGAAACACTATTATTTTCCTAAATTTAGGCTATTTATTAATTCTAATACTTACTACTGAGCAAGCTGGAATAGTAACATTGATTCCATTTACAGCCTTAGAGTAATCTGTAAACTCCTGCTCCTTAATTACCTCAGGATTTTCAAATGTATTGTGTGCATTCATAGCACCAGTTACAATAGATGCCTCACATACTGAATATGCATCTCCATCCTTTGTTAATTGAATCTCTATATTCTCTGTATCCTTAAGAGAGTTGTTTGTAAGAGTAATATTGATTACTCCATTCTCATCCTCAGAAACTGACTCAAATATCTTAGGAACTTCATTTTCTCCAGAACCCACTTTGCTAGAGTTAAGCAAATCGCTTCCTAAAAGTGTAGCCCCCTGATGATGACGATACATCTTGAATACATAGTATGTAGGAGTCTTAATCATCTTCTCACCTTCTGTGAGAACAACTGCCTGAAGCACGTTAACCATCTGAGCTATACATGCAAGCTTTACTCTGTCTGAATGCTTGTTGAAGATATTTAAATTCATACCAGCTACAAGTGCATCACGCATTGTATTCTGCTGATAAAGGAATCCTGGATTTGTACCTGGCTCTACATCTGTCCAAATGCCCCACTCATCTACCATCATGCCAATCTTCTTTTCTGGGTCATACTGATCCATGATTGCACCATGCTTTGTGATGAGCTCTTCCATGTAATATGATCTCTTAAGAGTCTTGTAGAATATTTCCTCTGTAAAATCAGTAGCACTTCCCTTGTAGTTCCAATCTCCATCCATCTCTGGAAGAGTATAGTGATGAAGTGAAAGACCATCCATAAATCCATGCTCTTTCTCAGGAGTACCATCGAAGCATGTATCAAGCACAACCTTGGTCCAGTGATAATCATCTACATTGGCACCACAAGCTATTTTTGCGATTGGCTTGTTGCCATCATAATTTCTAACATATGTCTGATAACGTCTGTATTCATCAGCGTAAAACTGTGGACGCATATTACCACCACATCCCCAGTTCTCGTTGCCTACTCCAAGATAATCAACTGTCCATGGCTCCTCATGACCATTAGCTTTTCTAAGATCAGCCATTGGAGAAACTCCGTTAAATGTCATGTACTCAACCCACTCACTCATTTCTCTCACAGTGCCTGAGCCCATATTCGCATTTACGTATGTCTTACATCCAAGCTGTCTACAAAGTTCAAAAAACTCATGTGTACCAAAGCTATTATCCTCAACAACTCCACCCCAATGAGTGTTGATCATCTTCTTTCGAGATCCCTTTGGGCCAATACCATCCATCCAATGATACTCATCCGCAAAGCATCCACCTGGCCAACGAAGAACAGGTATCTTCATCTCCTTTAAGGCCTCTACTACATCAGTTCTCATTCCATTTACATTAGGAATGTCGCTGTTCTCACCTACATAAAGCCCCTCGTAGATGCAGCGTCCCAAATGCTCTGAAAAATGTCCGTAAATTTCTGGAGCTATGGTGCTCTTTTTGTTTTCGTTATTGATAACTAATTTTGACATTATTCTTCTCCTTTTTTCCCTTATTATTTTCTTTTTACAATACCTAATTTCCTCCGTCAATAACATATCTTTTAATAAGCAAAAAATTGATAAAAAAAGGTAAAAATATCACTAAAAAATGCCCTACCATTTTTTGGTAGGACATTTTGATATTTTAGCTGCTGCGCGAATTTCAACATAACATCCACAGGACATGCAAGTACCTGCATTTAGCTTGTCGCATTCACCACATATATCTAGGCGTCTTTCGTATTCCTCGTCGGATACCATATCCGCCTCTTTTAGTGCACTTTTATATTTTTCTATCATAGCCATATCTGCATCAACCATATCGCGAAGCAGACATCGCACACAAACTCTTTTATCAATCATAGTTATTATGCATCTTTCGATTACTAATTATGACTATTTTACTTGATTGATTCAAACTCCTCAACAATCTCTTTGCTAGGTGCTTCAGTAGCAAGGCTTACTACCACGCAGAGGATAAGGGCAACGATAAATGCTGGAAGCAACTCATAGATACCAAAAACACCGCCAAGTGGCTTGATTAAAAACTTCCAAACAAAAATCATAATACCGCCACCAAGCATACCAGCGATAGCGCCATATCTATTAGCTCTCTTCCAGAAAAGAGCAAGAAGCATAATAGGTCCAAATGCAGCACCAAATCCTGCCCATGCAAATGATACAATACCAAACACTGAGCTGTTAGGGTCTCTTGCTATGATAACACCAATAGCTGCGATAATAACAAGAACTACTCTTGCCATTACCATCTGCATATGCTCAGAAAGCTCAATTCCAAATGTCTCATGGATTATATTCTCAGACACTGATGATGAAGCAGCAAGCATCTGTGAATCGCAAGTAGACATTGTACATGCTAAAATTCCGGCTAAGATAACACCTGCTAAAAGTGATGCTATAAAGCTGTGCTCTGCAAGAGTCTGAGCAATTACGATGATTGCTCTCTCTGGGTCCTGAAGCTCTGCCAAAGCACCCTTGCTAACCATAGTTCTTGCCATAACACCGATAAATATAGCTACGCCCATGGCGATAAATACCCAAACAGTAGAAATACGACGGCTGAGCTTGATCTTCTCTGGCTTCTCAATAGCCATAAATCTAAGAAGAATATGAGGCATACCAAAGTAACCAAGACCCCATGCCATTGTTGAAATAATAGTAATGATACCACCATAAGAAACTCTTGATGCTGTATCAAAATCATGTGTTGAAAGTAAGCTAATATATCCATCAAGTGATGTGGAATATGTGCTTACTGTCTGAAGGCCATCAACAGTAGAAAGTCCAAAGCAAACAACTGCAATAAGAGCAATAGTCATAATGATTGACTGGATAAAGTCTGTTACAGATGCAGCCATAAATCCGCCTGTAGCTGTGTATCCGATAATAACCGCTGCTGATGCAATCATTGCTACTGTATAATCAAGTCCAAAAAGTGATGAAAAAAGCTTACCACATGCAGCAAATCCAGAACCTACATAAGGAACAAAGAACACTACAATAATAAGTGATGATAAAAGCATAAGTATATGGCTCTTATCTCTAAATCTGTGCTCGAAGAAATCTGGAATGGTCACTGAATCATTTTTCTCAGAATACTTGCGAAGACGCTTAGCAACCAAAAGCCAGTTAAGATAAGTTCCAATACCAAGTCCAAAAGCTGTCCAGAATGCATCGCAAATACCAGTAGCGAAAGCAACTCCTGGAAGTCCCATAAGAAGCCATGAAGACATGTCTGATGCCTCAGCACTCATAGCTGTAACAAAAGGACCTAACTTTCTTCCTCCTAAATAATAATCACCTACAGTGTGATTCTCCTTGGCAAATGAAGCCCCCATAATAAGCAGTGCTGCCAAATAAACTACGATTGCAATAACAATACCTAGTGTAGCCATTTTTTCTCCCTTCTCTATGAAAATTTATTTTAAATAGTTAGCCAAAAACTGTCTCGTTCTCTCGTTAGATGGATTATCAATAAGCTGACTCGGTGTTCCCTTGTCTGCTATCACACCATTGTCCATGAAGATAATCTCATCAGAAACATCTCTAGCAAATCCAATCTCATGAGTAACTATAATCATGGTGGTATGCTGATCAGCTAGCTCCTTGATTACCTTAAGTACTTCTCCCGTAAGCTCTGGATCAAGAGCACTTGTAGGCTCATCAAAGCACAGAATATCTGGCTTAAGTGCTAGCGCTCTTGCAATAGCCACTCTCTGCTGCTGACCTCCAGATAACTGGTGAGGATAATTGTTCATCCTATCCTCAAGTCCCATCTTAACAAGAAGCTCCTTGCCAAGCTCCATAATCTCCTCGTCGCTCTTGCCATTAGCCTCAAGCTTTGGAGCAAGAGTCACATTTTCAAGAGCAGTATACTGTGGGAATAAATTAAACTGCTGGAAAACCATTCCAAAGTGGAGTCGCTTTTCTCTTAAATCAACTCCCTTTTCATGTCCTACTGCACCATCAAAAAGAAGATTTCCATTAACAGATATTGTACCAGCATCTGGTGTCTCTAAAAAATTAAGACATCTTAAAAGGGTAGTCTTACCAGAGCCAGAACTTCCTAGAATAGAAAGAGTCTGCCCCTTTTCCATTTCAAAACTAATTCCCTTTAAAATCTCCTGATTGTCAAAGCTCTTTTTTAAATCCTTAACTTCTAAAATCGCCATAGTCTATCTCTCGTCCTTATGAATTATCCTATTTGAAATAATCCAATTTCTTTTCAATATAGCCAAATAAAAGAGTCAAAACTCCACTGAATACAAGATAAAATGCACCTGTATAGAACAGTGGCCAAATGATTCCTGCACTCTTAATAAATCTCTCACCCTCCCAGATGATTTCATAGAAGGCGATAACTCTCGCAAGAGAAGTATCCTTAACAAGTGTGATAACTTCATTTGAAATAGGTGGAACAATTCTCTTTACTACCTGCAGAAGCACTATTTTAAAGAAAGTCTGCCCCTTAGTAAGTCCAAGAACTGCAGCCGCCTCATACTGTCCCTTTGGAATAGACTGGATACCACCTCTGAAAATCTCACTGAAATAACAAGCGTAGTTAATTACAAATGCAACAAGTGCTGCTGTAAATCTACCAGTGTCACCAGAGCCCCAGAAATTCATCCCGAAAAATATACCCGGTCCATAGAAAATAATGAGAAGCTGTAACATAAGTGGCGTACCACGTACAACCCAAATTATAAATCTGATTGGAAGTCTCACTATAGGATTCTTGTTCATAGAGCCAAAGCTAATAAGAAGTCCCAATGGAAGTGATAATAAAAGTGTTAAAATAAATAACTTGAGGGTTCCCAAGAAACCCTCAAGTAGTGATAATGTTACGTTTGCAAACATCTTAAATACCGTCCTACTGTTTTACGATAGCTGCCTGAACTCCGTACTCTTCGCCAATTGCGTTCATAGTGCCATCTTCGTAAAGTGCCTTGAGCTCATCATTAATATATGCTGCAAGGTCTGAACCCTTACGACATCCGATTCCGTACTCCTCGCTTGTAAGCTCAACTGTATATGTAAGATCTGGATAGCTTGTGCCCTCGCCTACCATAGCACCTGCCATTAACAAGTCGATGATACATGCATCTGAAGTACCAGCTGCAACTTCCATAACTGCATCAGCCTGTGACTTAACAGCTACATAGTCAAATCCGTTCTCTGAAGCTGCTGCCTCACCAGCAGAACCAGACTCTACTGCAAATGAAAGTGAAGATGCATCCTCTGCTGAAGTAATATCCTCTGCCTTGTCCTTAGATACTACAACAACCTGAGCATTGTTAAGATATGCATTAGTGCACTCCATTGCATTAGTAACTTCTGATGTAAGAGTCATACCATTCCAAACCACATCAATTGATTTATTATCAAGCTCAAGAATCTTGTTGTCCCAATCAATCTCAACAAACTCAACATCTACGCCAAGTGACTCAGCAACCTTTTTCGCCATATCAGCATCAAAGCCAATCCAGTTGCCATCGTCATCCTTATAATCCATAGGAGCAAAATCAGTGATACCAACAACTAATGTACCCTTCTCCTGAATATAAGCAACATCGCTATCTACTGTCTCTTCTGTAGCCTCACCTGTTGTAGCCTCTTCTTTTTTTGCACCGCAAGCACCAAAAGATGCAACCATTGCAACAGTTAATAAAGCAGCAAATAATCTCTTCTTCATCTATTTTCTCCTTATAGTTTCGTTAAAAATTACTTTATTACTTTAGCATACTAAACCGCTTATGTAAACATAATTTAATTTTTTATCATCAATTACATTTCCAAAACAAAAAACCTCCCACCTCTCTGTACCTACCAGAGAAGTGAAAGGCAATAATAATCTATTATATAGTTTTACGATATCGTAGTTCCTATTTGTTGACCTAAAACAACAGGAGTCTCCTCTCCCTTAGCAGATGCCTCAAGCAATTGCTCATCAATTACTGCTCTACCCGGTGGAACAAGCACTATGATAGTAGAGCCGCCATATTCAAAGTGGCCTTTCTCGCTGCCGCGAATTACCTCTTTTGCCATAGGCTCCTCGTTAACTATACGTCCTACAAGCATAGCACCAACTTCCATCTGTACGCATTTACCGAAATTCTCAGTATCGATAACTGTATACTCTCTTGCGTTTTGTACAAAAACAGGGCCTGCCTCAAGGGCTATAGGACGAACTGTGTGATATACTCCTGGGATTACTACATCTTGACTCTTCTTACCTGTTTCAAAATAGCTATATCTATGATAATGATTAACGCATAGACGATATACCAGACAATAGCCACCTTCAAAACTGTCTGCAAGCTCCTTATCCTTAAGCAAATCTCCTATTGTAAAAATGCTTTGCTTTACAGGGAAAACCTCTCCGTTTTTAATAAGTATCACCTTAAGTAATCCGTCACATGGAGTAATAAGATGATTCTCCTCTAAATCTACAGGTCTAAGTTCTGGCTTAATTCTTCTACAAAAGAAGTCATTAAAAGAACCTATATCATCTAAAATATAGTCATCTAAATTAATATTATTATTTTTTGCAAAAGGGCGAATTAATGCCTTGGAAATTTTGGAATCTAAAAGAAATCCTGAAAAATCAGAAATTGGTTTTGATATTAAGGGGCGAAGTATTATTCGCCCCAATTTTGTTTCATATAAAAAATCTAATGTACTCATTTACGAAAAGAATAAAATAAAAATAACTGCTACAAACTCAACTAATCCCACAAAGAAAATTCCGATAAACTGCTTAATGTTAGGCTTTGGTACCTTGAAATTGCCTATAAAGAGAAGGCTCATAATAAACAATACCCAGAAATAGAACATTGTAAGATCCGCTCTAACAAACCAATGAACTACAAGAGTAAGTGGAAATACAAGTGCTGCTACAGTAACTGGCATACCTGTAAAGTATTCCTTACCCTTGATTTTAGCCTCTTCTGCTCTCTCCTCTGTTGTAGAGTTGAAATACGCAAGTCTAATAAGTGCTGAAAGTACATAAAATACAGCAATAGAAATAAGAAGCACTAAAAGTCCCATGTGGTTTGGTATCTGCTTGTCAGTAAGTGAAAGCTCTGGAAGGCGTCCATTTACTCTAAGCTGTGCAATACCGATAGTTGCCGGAAGAATACCAAAGCATATTAAATCTGAAAGTGAATCGATTTGAATTCCAAAACGCTTCTCCAAATCAGTTCTGTTTTGTTTTGTTCTAGCAACCTTGCCATCAAATCCATCAAGCAATCCTGAAATCATAAGAAACAGTGTACCGCAGTATGGATGTCCCACCTCTGTCATTGTAAAAATAATTCCAAGCAAGCCTGAGCAAGTTGAAAGATAAGTTAAAATAACCGTGTAATCATAAACTCCTATCATATCTCTTCTTCCCTTTCATGTAACCAATCAGAGTAATCAAACCACTGAGAGTTACGCAAATATAAAATGTAATACCGCGGCTAATCATATCCAGCTCAAAAGCCGCATTCTTTGTCATAAAACTAGAGAATCCATAAATCATAAGATAATCAGCGATTCCCATAGCACCTGGAATAGGGACAAAGTTGTAACCTATTGTAATTAGGCACTGTTTAAAAAACAGCAAAACAGATTGATGCCTCTGACCGCCCAGTGCCATATATACCATTGAAGGCACTACAATCTGGCAGCTACGCTGAATCACATTCCAAAAGAACGCCTTAAACATAATTGAAGACTTGCCAGCAATAAGGCTAGAGCAATTCTCATAATCAATCTGTATTTTGTTAAGCCTCAGTAACCTACTGTCCAGCTTGTGAATAATCTTTTTCTTGTGCAGGAAGCGGAGAAGATTTGCCAGTGCGGTAAATACCTTTTCCCCTCTTCGCAAAACTGCCAAAAAGAAAATAACTAGAACTGTAAGCCCTATAGCTCCTGCCCCTATAAAAACCCTAGACCAAAAATTAAATTCAAAATATAGCTTAGGTGATACAATCACAGCTATTAAACCAAGAAAAATAATAGCCGCCGTGTACATCATTAAATTCACAACCAATGTAGCTGACGCTACGCCAACTGGTATGCCATCTCTCAACATGAAAAATGCGCTGGCAGGCTGACCACCTGTAGCCGATGGTGTGATGGCAGAAAAATAAATATCTGATGTACTGTAAAGAATGCCTTTACCTATACTTTTTTGGTATGAGATTTCCTTTAAAATCGAGCAAATCGCCACTGCTTCGAAAAAAACAAATAAAGTGGCAGAAATCATGGAGACAATAATCCATTTTTTATCTGCTCCCTCAATAATAGTAAGGAGCTTTTTTATAGACATGTCCTCACTCTGCTTAAGCACCGCCCATATGGTCAAAAGCGCCAAAGCCAAAGAAAAAATCATCCAAAATATTTTTTTCTTTTGAGAACCTTTCATTACAAAATATTCCTTATAGCTTTACTAAAACCCAAATTTATCACAGTGTTTAATTATATATTATTCCTCCTCCGAGAACAACCTCTCCATCATAAAATACAGCAGATTGTCCCGGTGTAATTGCCCTCTGTGGCTCATCAAAAATAATCTTTGCAGAAATAGGACCAGTTTTTTCTACCTGACATGGCTGCTCTGCCATTCTATAGCGAACCTTAGCCTTGCAAGAAAATCTCTCTGGAGTCTCATCTGGACCAATCCAATTTATATCCTTAACATACACGTCTCTTGTAAAAAGATCTTCATTCTTTCCTAACACAACCTTATTATTAGGAACGTCAAGCTTTGTCACATAAAGTGGATGAGCAGCAGAAATACCAAGCCCCTTTCTCTGACCGATTGTATATCCTACTATTCCCTTGTGCTGACCAAGCACATTGCCATCTGCGTCAACAAATTCACCTGGCTCATATTCCTTGCCAGTAAATCTCTTAAGTGCAGACACATAATCTCCATCTGGCACAAAACAAATATCCTGACTGTCAGGCTTGTTGGCATTGATAAAATCATTGCTCTCTGCAATTTTTCTAACCTCATCCTTAGTCAATTCACCAAGAGGAAAATCAGTGTGTGCAAGCTCCTCCTGTGTCATGTTATAGAGAACATAAGACTGATCCTTGTTGTCATCAAGTCCCTTTAAAAGCTGATATCCATTATCGCATTTACGGATTCTTACATAGTGACCTGTTACTACCTTGTCACAGCCAAGCTCCAGTGCTCTCCTATATAGCTCTGAGAACTTCATGTGCTTGTTGCATTGAATACATGGATTAGGTGTCATGCCATTTTCATAGCAATTAATAAAATCGTTTATAACTGTCTCTCTAAATCTATCCTGGAAGTTAAATGTGTAATGAGGCATGGAAAGTCGCCTTGCCACTGATTTAGCATCCTCTACATCATCTAAAGAACAGCAAGTGTTAGTGGCGCACACATTAATATCCTCGTTGGCATAGAGCTTCATGGTGCAACCAATACAATCATATCCTTTTTCTTTCATTAAAAGAGCAGCTACACTACTATCTACACCGCCGCTCATTGCAATAAGTGCTTTCATAAAAATCCTTTACTTATTCTGGTTTAATATTTCCATTTTCAATGTTGCGCTTGATAAGCACATCTACCACTTCATCAAACAATTTCTGAGAACCAAGTGCAGTCTTGCCCTGACGACCATAAACTAAAGATGCCTTAGCCTGATGCTCTCTCCAGTCAGCTCCACCATTGCTGTCATTAAGCATAAGTGGCTGTATATTGTCCATGGCGTGAGCAAATTTTGCCTCAGCAGTCTCATAGGCTTCAAACTCATCAAAAAGCCCCATGAGCTTTTCCTTTTGATCATCTGGCAAAATAGAAAAAATGCGTTCTTTTGCAGCATCCTCCCTGGCCTTCTGGGTCTTAAGCCCCTCTTCATCGTATGCATAGGTATCCCCTGCATCGATTTCCACTATATCATGAATCAAACACATGAGCATTACCTTTGCCACATCTATTTTCTCGTTGGAATACTCCTGCAATAGATAAGCCATAATGGCCATGTGCCAAGCATGCTCTGCATCATTCTCATTTCGACCGTGACCTGATATATGAGTCTGTCTGAAAATGTTTTTCTCTTTATCTATCTCAAGGGCAAAATCCATCTGCCTTTTCAATCGCTCATCCATTATAACGCCTCCCTATGAATATTACTTACAAATAATAATCCTTATATTTCTTAATAAATAATGATTATTTACAAAGCTCCCAAAATGTCACTGCACTTGCTGCTGCAACATTTAAAGAATCCACCTCATTGTGCATTGGAATAATAGAAACAAAATCAGACTTTGCTATTGTCTCATCCTTTATTCCAGTACTCTCTGTTCCAAATACCACTGCAAGCTTCTCCTGTGCCTTCAACTCTGGCGCAGAAAGGGGTATAGCACCTTCTTTAAGAGCCATAGAAACAACAGAAAATCCCGCCTCATGAAGAGTATTCATATAGTCTGAATCCTTTATAAAATATGTCCATGGCACCTGAAATACTGTCCCCATAGAAACTCTAGCAGCTCTTCTGTAGAAAGGATCTGCACTGGGATGGGTAAGAAAAATCGCCTCTATTCCAAGGGCTGCTGCACTTCTAAAAATAGCCCCCACATTGGTAGGATTCATCACATCCTCCAAAATAGCAACTCGTCTAGCCCCTACTAAAAGATCTCCTGCCTCTGGAAGATTAGGACGCTTACATGCAGCAAGCACACCTCTGGTCAGATTAAAACCTGTGATTTTATTAATCACATTAAGCTGTGCTATAAATACATCAATTTCTTCTAAATAGTCTCTAAGCAGACTCTGTACCACATCACTTTCAAAAGCCTTTTCTTCTACAAGAAACGCCAAAGGCTCCGCTCCTCTATCAAGGGCACGCTTAATTACCTCAGGTGTCTCTGCTATAAATGCTCCACCCTTTGGCTCAAAATAATGATAAAGCTGAGCCTCATTATATTTTGTAAACAACTCCACTCTATCGTCATTAATATCATTAATTCTAATTATTGCCATAATGATTTACCATTAATCTATCTTTCTATTTCTATTCCAACGAATCACCGCCACGGTGATGATAATTCCATATCCAACAAAGCTAAGTACCACTGGAATCTCTCCAAAAAATGCAAATCCAAGCAGTGCAGCAAATATTACCTGAGTGTAATCAAACACAGATATCTCTTTTGCAGGCGCATACTTATAGGCAGTTGTAATAGAAAACTGTCCAAGAGATGCTGCCACTCCAGCCATCACCAAAAATCCCAGTTGCTTTAAACTCATTGGAGAATAATCAAAAATTAAAAATGGTAAAGTTACAAGACACGAGAACAGTGAGAAGCTAGCTACAATAACAGGTGTCTTCACACCATTATTGCTTATTTTTCTAACGAATACGTATGCTGCTCCCGCTCCAAATCCTCCTATCAATCCCATAATTGCTGGGAAGAATGATGAGACAGCTCCTGTAGGTCTTATGATAAACAACGCCCCTATAAAAGCTATAACTGTGGTTATAATATCAAATTTATTTGGTATCTCTTTTAAAATAACAATCGAAAGTAGAATGGCAAAAAATGGAGATAGCTTATTTAGCATATTAGCATCTGCTATTCCAAGTCTATCTATGGCATAGAAATTACAAATCACTCCTGTAGTACCAAAGAAACATCTTAGAAAAAGTCCTAGCCTGTTGCCCTTTCCCACTACAATTTTTTCCTTGGAACGAATCATTACTGATACCGCTACTATAAGTGCAACACTATTTCTGAAAAACACCTTTTGCATTGTTGGAAGGTCTCCCGATATCCTTACAAAAAAGGTCATAAGAGAAAATCCAAATGCAGCCAGCAAAATAAAAATAATACCTTTAATATGATTTGTAGTCTTCATAATCTGTCCTATCTTATGCTTTAAATCCAAGTCTAATCATTCTCTCATCCAACTCATGGTACACAGCTTCTAACGGCCAAGGCAATAGTAAAATATATTCCTTATCCCTATCCTCCAAGCTATCTAGCCACGCCACAAACTCAGGATCTTTCCTATATAACTTCTTGCCGAATTCACATAATACGTATTTACGGTTTGAGTTATCAACAGTTTCTGTCACCCTTCTGAAACTAATCTTGCCAAATTCATCCTGCTCCTTCACAAAAGAAGCCTTCTCATAGGTGTCCCTTGGCTCTTCCAGGGAAATCTTTCCTGTATTTAAGAAATGTTCCCACATAAAATTGGCAATCTTCTCCTTTGACACAGGAAAATCCAGCTGCTCCCCAATCTCGCTTATGCCATATCCCTTGTCAGCCAAATGCCGAACAGCCCCACCAGCTGCTGCATCATTTATGAAATTAGATAAGGCCTTATTAAAATTTTTATTCTGATTCATTTGTTCTATCAATAACTATTTCATCAACACCTACAATGCAAGTATCATTATCGCATGAAACATAATATAAGTCATTACAATCAGATAAATCTATGTTAGAAATATTAGTTCCCTCTATTCTTAATTCCTGCAATGTGAGACCAATTCCATTAATTGCAGTAATATTAGAACAATCCAAGCAATATAATACCTTTATCTTTTCATTATTTGAAATATCAATATTTGAAATGTTTGTGTGCGATATATCTAATGATAATAATTCTTTATTATCACTAACATCTAACTTTTCAATATTTGTTCCCGAACAATTCAAATCTGTTAAATTACCTAGCACTGTTGTATCTATATAACTAATGCCTGTATCATATATAATCAGTTCTTCCAAATCACCATTGTTCGATACATCAATATCATTAATCTCAGTCTTATATGCACAAAGCTTCTTTAATTTTGTATTAGAAGAAATATCTATTTTTTCAATACTATTCTCGCTAATATCTAAATCTATGAGCTCACCATTATTAGATGTATTTAGTGACTTTATTTTCGTCTTTCCCACATTGATTGTTTTTAAATTCTTATTCTTTGAAATATCTATCTCTGTAATATTAGTGTTCGATAAATCTAAATATTCAAGCTCAGAAAAACTATTCAAATCAACAATTGACACCTCTGTCCCGTTGCAATCTAATTTCTTTAGCCCACGAAAAATCTGTATCCCTTCTAAACTTTTAATCTTGTTATAATCATAATCTTCCAAATATGCTATCCCATTTGCATGAATCCATTCAACATTCATGATTTCTTTTTGATTCAGTTTTCCATCTTTGTCTGTATCTATTTCTTCTTTTACATAATTTCTAAAAAATTCATCTGGAAAACTTGATTCATCAATCACTATATCTGAGCCCAAAACTGCAGTATCTATTGAGGACTCAGCATCTTTATCATTAGCAGAATCTTTATTTTCCTTCTCGACTTTTCCGCATCCAATAAAAAGAATTATTAATGAAAATAAAAGTATTACTCGCATAAATAATCTGTTCAATTATTCTTACCTCCCTTTCAGAAAAAGGGATGGCTTTTGCCATCCCCCAATGTTATTCAAAAATATATGTCTTAAAATCCACTCCAATTTCAATATCCGGATTTTTCTCTAAGCTCTTATAAGACATACCTCCGAAATCGAATATCTGCATCAAATTTCCTTCTTCATCGTATAAATAAAACATATATTTTGAGCCGCTAGTGACATAATATGATTTATAAAAAGGACGTTCTTGACTGTCATAATATAGGGTTCCTGAGGAATTATAGGTTCCATATTCCTCTGAATCTGAGCTATATTCCATCTTTACTATTTTCCCATCTTCTCTTATATATTCTTTTTCTTGGTAATCTAGCAGAGGCTTAATCTCATCTATGTACTGGTATTCTTGACCATCTATAGATTTTATTCCATCAAGGACCTCTATACCTTCTTGATATGGAATATATTTAGCCTCTTTTACAGCGTCACTAGTTGAATATTTAAATCCATAGGCCTCCTTAGGATACTCTGATTTACTATTGCTAACCAATGATACAAATACATTTTTATCTTCTACTTTTCCTACATAAACCTCAGCACCAGCGTCTTCAATCATCTCATATTGAGAATCATCATTATAAAAATATGATAAAAATTCCTCTTCCGCTGCTTTATCTGTTACCAGGGTATACATACCATTTTCTAAAGAAGAATCATCATCAAAATCATATAAATCTAGTAAACTTATGCTTTTGATATCTCTATAGTCTTGAAGCACTAGTTCGATTGGATCTCCCTCTGCTCCATATCCAGATCTGAAACAGGTAAGCCCTTTTCCTTCAGTCCAAACAAAAGTAGAATAAAAGCCGCTTTCTATAAGGGTGTTGTAAATATTACATCTACAAGTGCCATCCTCATTTGTTATTTCAACTTCTTCGCCATCATTATTTATCGTAGAATCCTCACTATCACATACTACGATTCCCTCTGAAATAAACTCATCTTCCGTTGGAACATCTTCCTGTTCTCTTATCGTTATTATCTTGCTATCTGTTACATAAAAGAAACCTAGGTTGAATCTATCTGTAACATCATAATAGTATCTGCCCGGACAATCAGCATACTGAATATTAATGGTATATACATCGCCATTATCATAAGTAGCCACCTGCTCAACTTTCATGTTGACCTCATCCACATCCTCTTCCAAGAATGCATTTACTGTATATGTAGGATTCTCTTGGGATGTATCAAAAAAGTAGCTATTTTTTACTTCAGATACAATCTCTTCCTTATTTTCTTCTGATTGCTTTTCTTCTACTACTTTCTCATTTTTATTGCTAATTGAATCTGTAGACTTGCCGCAGGAACACATAACCATAGCAACCATAAGACCAGCAACACACCATCTATACTTTTTATTTTTCATAGATATCTTTCCTAATAAAACCTAAATTATTAACGCAACTATTTTCCTGCTCCAACTGTTTCCAACTTACCGTCATACTCTGCAAGCATTTCTCTATAATCATTTTCATCTGCTGAATGGGAATCTATAGTATAAACAATACCATCCGTTCCATAATCCATTTGCAGACTATTTACAGTAGTTACATCTCCATCCTGCATCTTATAAATATTTGTATAGAAGCTTTCAGCACTATCGTACTCCTCGTAGATAATTCCTTCCTGCTTGATATATTGCACAGTACCATACTGGCCATACTGGCCTAATTCCTTTACATCACCTTCCATAATGGTGTAGACATTCACAAGATCATTGTGAGCTACTCCATCCCCAAACACTGCAAGTTCAGGAATATCATCTTCATCTAAATTAAAGTAACTATAATTTCTACTTCCTACATCAATTGTCTTAAGATAAATTGACTCATAATTAATTCCACTATATTTTCCACTAGCCTCAAGCTGCTCAATACTTATCTCTTTCCTTACTGAGTCATCATTATCTATAGTAGATGTATCAACTGCCGAAGTTTTTCCACAACCAGATAATAATACACCAATAAATAGTACTGCAAAAATCGCTTTTTTATTCATCATAACCGTCCTTCCCTTTAACTATTAATCACTAATTTCCCATAAAATCCACGCTTTATAATCTATAATCATATAAACGCATACACCGATATTAATTATACCAGTCTCCTTTATAGTTGTCTATAACTACTTTCAAATTATTGGTATAGTTTTTTATATTGGAATAATAATCAACACTTCAATTTATCATGTTTGCATAATCGTCCTATGAATTTTAGGGTTGAAAAGATTGCATGCAATTAATTATAATATAAGTGTTTAAGCATTATTCATTAAGGAGGTTTTCATTATGCAAGAAGTTTGCGAGTTTTTAAAGAAATGCGGTACATATTATTTAGCAACTGTAGATGGTGACCAGCCAAGAGTTCGTCCTTTCGGCACTATTCATATTTTCGAAGATAAGCTTTACATCCAGACTGGAAAGTCAAAGGACGTATCAAAGCAGATTCAGAAGAATCCTAAGGTAGAGATTTGCGGATTTGCAGAAGGAAAGTGGGTACGTGTTGCAGGCGAGCTTGTACGTGATGATAGAATCGAGGCTAAGGAGAGCATGCTTGATGCTTATCCAAATCTCAAGGCTATGTATTCAGCTGAAGATGACAACACTGAGGTTCTTTACTTCAAGAACGCTACAGCTACTTTCTCATCATTCACTGATGCTCCAAAGACAGTTACATTTTAATTAATGAACAACAAAGGGATGGCATTTGCCATCCCTAATTATTTATCTAGTTCTATAAAAACTTTACTGCAGTTCCGTATGCAAGCACCTCTGCTGCACCCTGCATAACAGATGAAGATGCATATCTAACTCCTACGATAGCATCAGCCCCAAGCTGCTCTGCCTCATCTACCATTCTCTTTGTGGCAATCTGTCTTGCCTCTACAAGCATTTCTGTATAGCTTGAAATCTCACCACCAACAAGAGTCTTCATTCCAGCCATAAAATCCTTACCAAAGTTTTTAGACTGTACTATAGTACCCTTTACCACACCAATAACCTCAAATTCCTGTCCTGGAATTGTCTCAATACTTACGAGCTTCATTAATCTCTCCTCCATCAATTTCTTTTAATCTCTGTCTAAGTGCTAGCAAAACTCCAACAATCATAGACACAAACAATAATACCATAACTACAACTAATCCTATAGGGGTCTCCTCATCTGCACTTTTCGTCCAGCACATAAACACTATCATAAGGATAAAAAATATGATGCTAACCCCTGCTGCAATAATTGGGCCTCTTTTGGTCTTCTTTATATCTGTTTTATTTACATCCATAAATCTGACACCTCCCCTTTCTAGGTTTCTCATATTTTCTAGATAAGAGTCTGCCTGTAAATCATCAAATTGAACATTTTCAGCCATTATTTCCCTGCACATCTCTTTCATAATATCCAGTTCCTTTTGGCGATGTGTAAAATGGGAAATGTGCCTATCCAGACAATCTACCATGGATATCTCTCCTACTTCCAATTTCCGAATCTCATCAATTGGAACATCCAGACTTCTAAGTAGCTTTATCTTATTTAATAGATCCACATCCTTAAGAGAATATTCTCTATAACCATTGTCTCTATTTCTCTCAGGATTAATCAATCCCTGCTCCTCATAGAAGCGAATATTTTTTTTAGTAATTCCAACTAGCTCTTCAACTTGATTGATTTTCATGCTTTCTCCCTAGATTTTTTATTGGACTTGGCCTTGTCTATGGCTATAATATAAAGCTTCCACCAGCTGGAAGGTCAACACTTATTTTAAAAAATCTTCAATTATTTTATTTACTTCCTCTGGGCAATCCGTATTTGCGTTATGACCAGCGCCTTCTATCCAATGAATTGGTAGATTCGATTTCTTATGCCAAGCTCTATTATATCTTTTGGTGGACCCAGCCATATCCTTTGTGCCGCATATAAGTTCCGCCGGACACTTTATGTCATAAGGAAGCTCTTCTTCTACTGCCTCCACTAAAATCTTAAATCCACTGCCTGCAAGCCTAGCATATCTTTCCTGATTACCATC
Source organism: Pseudobutyrivibrio sp. AR14 (assembly GCF_900101325.1). Classification (NCBI taxonomy): domain Bacteria; kingdom Bacillati; phylum Bacillota; class Clostridia; order Lachnospirales; family Lachnospiraceae; genus Pseudobutyrivibrio; species Pseudobutyrivibrio sp. AR14. Next base: position 16,029 of record NZ_FMUY01000013.1, on the reverse strand, counting down.
ATAGGTCATCATGAATTTTCTCATCAACTCACGCCCATATTCAGAAGTAGCAACGCCCTTTGTTCCCTGTCTAATCAGAGTCTTCCATGGATAATGACGATAGACTGGCGTCATCCTATGTAAGAGCCAAAGCTCAATTCCTGTATAATACTGCTTCTGCAGCGGAGCTGAGTCAATAGAAATGAATCCTACTATCTTTTCTGGGAAAAGCTGCATATACATCTGTCCCAAATATCCCCCCATTGACTGTCCCACAATTACAGGCTTATCAAAACCATTTTCCATAAGAATTTCATCTAGCCATCTCACCTTATCGGCTAAAGAAAAATCCAACTCAAATGGATAGGAAGATGCATGAGCCGGTGGGTCCCATACAAACACTGGATACTTACCTTCGAAATATTCTATCTGTTTATCAAACAGTCTATGATCAGTAGTAAGCCCCGGCAGAAATACTATCTGCTTATCTTTATTGTCCCCATCTGGATTTATCCAATAGTGAATAGCTCCACATCTTGTTTTATAAACTCTCTCTTTCATAATCCTGCTCCCTATTGTCGGTTTTTTCACCTTTATATTTTTTATAAACAAATATAGAGATTAATGCAACAATAATAAATAGTATAACCTCAAGCATAAAAACTGAAATCTGAGCACCGAGAAAAACAGTTATAAAATCAATACCTGCATGAATAACAATAGATAACAGTAAAAGCTGAATCTTACTGTCTACTACTGCCCTATAAACAATATATGACAAACATATATGTAAAGCTATAGCTATAATGCGTTCCACGCCTGCCATAAAAAATACTGTCGGATGCAGTGTCCATAATAAGGAAACCTGATTCAGGGTATCCTCTTTCATTTTATCATCAAGCATAGAAAGTGAAGCTTCAAAAGTTCCTGCATTAATCATAAATGAAGTTAAAAGATTCGAAATGTAAGTTATGCCAACAAGTATAATTGCTTCTATTCCACCATGGCCAACTCCATACATAAAGGCATTTTGTTTTCCAAGACTATGTTTCTTAAATAAATTCATAGAAACAAAACGTCCCACTTCTTCAAAAATACCTGCTGCAAGTCCACCATAAACTGCCTTTAATAATACATTCCCAGCAAAAACATTACCTAGGCGTCTCAGCATTACAATATGCAGAATCTGCTCCAAAACAAGTGCAAATATTACAAATGTAACTGCTCCAATTACAACCCAAATCCAGTTTGCTTTTAGTTTCACCCTTCCATATATCATGAGTCCAATTGGTAATCCAAATGCAATAACCAGTGAAACACACATTCCTACAAGTGATGCTACGGGTACTGTTCCCATATCTCATTACCTCCCAATGTAATTATTCTTAGACTAGGCCATGTCTTTGAATAAAATATAAACCTTCCACATAGTGGAAGGTCAATATTTTTTAATTAATTATATTAAATTATATAGTTGCCACATCTACAAGTGTGTACTCTGTAGTTGCAGACTCAAGAGAAGTTGCAAGAGCAACTGCAGTATCCATAGCTGTGATACAGTTGATACCTGTCTCGATTGCATTTCTTCTGATAAGGAAACCATCTCTTGTCTTGTCGCCATGTCCCTGAGTAGGTGTGTCGATAACAAGGTCGATCTTGTGACCAAGAATAAGGTCCATTACATTTGGTGATTCCTGTGTAATCTTGTTGACACGAAGTGCATCTACACCGCCGTCCTGAAGGAACTTAGCTGTAGAGCGTGTAGCGTAAATCTTGTAACCAAGCTTTTCAAATCTCTTTGCTACCTCAAGTGCCTCTGGCTTGTCAGCATCCTTTACAGTGATAATCATCTGCTTATGCTTTGGAAGAACAACTCCCGCGCCAAGGAATGCCTTGTAGAGAGCCTCTTCAAATGTCTTAGCAATACCAAGACACTCACCTGTAGATTTCATTTCAGGTCCAAGGCTTATCTCAGCACCGCGAAGCTTCTCAAATGAGAACACTGGCATCTTGATGGCAATGTAATCTGCCTCTGGCTGAAGACCTGGCTTGTATCCCATATCTGTAATCTTGTGACCTAAGATAGCCTTAGCTGCAAGGTCTACGATTGGAATACCTGTCACCTTACTGATATATGGAACTGTACGAGAGCTTCGTGGGTTAACCTCGATTACATAAACCTCTCCATCCATGGCGATAAACTGGATGTTAATCATACCAAGTACGTGAAGAGCCTTAGCAAGTCGCTCTGTATAGTCTACAATCTTGTCCTTGATATCCTGTGTGATTGTATGTGCAGGATATACTGAAATACTATCACCTGAGTGGATACCAGTACGCTCGATATGCTCCATGATACCTGGAATCAGGATATTCTCACCATCGCAGATGGCGTCAACCTCGATTTCCTTACCCTGTAAATATTTGTCTACAAGGATTGGGTGATCCTGAGCAATCTGGTTAATGATGTCCATGAACTTCTCGATTTCCTCGTCATTGAATGCAATCTGCATACCCTGACCACCAAGAACGTACGAAGGACGTACAAGTACTGGGTAACCAAGTCTGTTCGCAACTTCCTTAGCTTCCTCAGCTGTAAATACTGTTCCGCCGGCTGCACGTGGAATCTTAGTCTTCTCTAAGATTTCATCGAAGAGCTCTCTATCCTCTGCTGCATCTACATCCTCAGCCTTTGTACCAAGGATTGGCACACCGATTTTCATAAGGTGCTCTGTAAGCTTGATAGCTGTCTGACCACCGAACTGAACGATTGCGCCGTCTGGCTTTTCAAGATTAACGATAGACTCTACATCCTCATTTGTAAGAGGCTCAAAGTAAAGCTTATCAGCAATATCAAAGTCTGTTGAAACTGTCTCTGGGTTGTTATTTACGATGACTGTCTCCCAGCCCTCTTTAGCAAATGCCCATGTAGCGTGAACTGAACAGTAGTCAAACTCAACACCCTGTCCGATTCTGATAGGACCAGAACCAAGTACAAGTACCTTCTTGCGTCCGCTAGTCTCAGCTGCCTCATTCTCGCTACCGTAAACGCTATAATAGTAAGGAGTCATAGCGTCAAACTCTGCTGCACATGTATCAACCATCTTGTATGCTGCTACAATGCCATTGTCATAACGCATCTTGCGAACTTCTTCCTCTGTCATCTTGCCATTTAAATCAGCGATGACATTGTCAGGGAACTCAATTCTCTTAGCTTCCTTAAGGAGCTCTACTGTAAGTTCCTCATTAGCAAGACGCTGCTCCATCTCAACAAGGATTTTAATCTTATCAATGAACCAGATATCAATCTGAGTAATATCATGAATCTTTTCGTATGATACACCTCTACGAAGTGCCTCAGCGATACAGTAAATTCTTCTATCATCTACAACAGTAAGTGCCTCATTAAGTTCCTCATCTGTCATATCGCAGAAGTCATAGCTCATAAGAGAGTCAACGTGCTGCTCAAGTGAACGGATGGCCTTCATAAGGGCACCTTCGAAGTTGTTGCAGATGGACATTACCTCACCAGTAGCTTTCATCTGAGTTGTAAGCTTTCTAGTTGCAGTAATGAACTTATCAAATGGAAGTCTAGGAATCTTTACTACACAGTAGTCAAGCATTGGCTCGAAGCTGGCGAAAGTCTTCTTAGTAATTGCATTTGGAATCTCATCAAGTGTGTAACCAAGGGCAATCTTTGCAGCTACCTTAGCAATTGGATAACCTGTTGCCTTTGAAGCAAGCGCTGATGAACGAGACACACGAGGATTGACCTCGATTACGCAGTACTCAAAGCTCTCTGGATGAAGAGCATACTGTACGTTACATCCACCTGTGATACCAAGCTCATCGATGATACGAAGAGCTGATGTACGAAGCATCTGGTATTCCTTGTCGCCAAGTGTCTGTGAAGGAGCAACTACGATAGAATCACCTGTATGTACACCAACTGGATCAATGTTCTCCATGTTACATACTGTGATGCAGTTGCCTGCTGCATCTCGCATTACCTCGTACTCGATTTCCTTCCAACCTGCGATACATCTCTCTACAAGTACTTCGTGTACACGAGAAAGTCTAAGTCCGTTTGTAAGAATCTCAACTAATTCTGCCTGATTGTGAGCAATACCACCGCCAGAACCGCCAAGTGTATATGCAGGACGAAGTACTACAGGATATCCGATTGTATTTGTGAATTTGATACCATCCTCTACTGTATTTACTACAAGGGATGCTGCTACAGGCTCACCAAGCTTTTCCATTGTATCCTTGAATGCCTGTCTATCCTCTGCTCTAAAAATTGTCTCAGCAGTTGTACCGATAAGCTTAACTCCCTGCTCAGCCAAGAATCCTGACTCAGCAAGTTCCATACCAAGGTTAAGTCCAGCCTGACCTCCAAGAGTAGGAAGAAGTGAATCTGGCTTTTCCTTAATAATAATCTGCTTTAAAACATCTACAGTAAGAGGCTCAATATAAACCTGATCTGCGATTTCTTTGTCTGTCATGATTGTAGCTGGGTTTGAGTTAACCAAGCATACCTCCATGCCCTCTTCCTTAAGTGAACGGCAAGCCTGAGTACCTGCATAGTCAAACTCTGCTGCCTGTCCGATGACGATAGGACCTGAGCCAATCACCATTACCTTTTTAATGTCACTTCTCTTTGGCATTATTTCGCTCCTCCCATCATTTCAATAAATCTATCAAACAAGTATCCGCTGTCCTGTGGTCCTGGGCATGCCTCAGGATGGAACTGAACAGTGAAAATGTTCTTTCCAGTATACTTAAGACCCTCGTTGGTTCCATCATTAACATTTACAAATGCTGGTGTTGCAACCTTAGGATCAAGCTTGTCTGTATCTACAACATAGCCATGGTTCTGAGAGGAAATATATACTCGACCGGTCTGTAAATCCTTAACAGGGTGATTTCCTCCTCTGTGTCCATATTTAAGCTTGTGTGTATCTGCACCTGTTGCAAGTGCCATAAGCTGGTGGCCAAGGCAAATTGCAAATATTGGTGTATCGCTTTCGTAAAGCTTTCTAATCTCATCTATGATAGGTCCACAATCCTTTGGATCTCCAGGTCCGTTTGAAAGCATAATTCCGTCTGGATTAGTCTTAAGGATTTCCTCAGCCTTTGTGTGAGCTGGATAAATAGTAACCTCACAACCTCTATCATTAAGAGATTTTGCAATGTTCTTCTTTGCACCAAAATCTAAAAGTGCAACCTTTTTACCGGCTCCCTTTAAAACTGTCTTCTCTGAACAAGTAACCTTTGAAACTACATCACCTGTAGCATAAGCCTGAAGCTTTGGCTTAATTTCTTCAAAATTGAAATTCTCATTTGTAGTAATCATTCCGTTCATTGTACCACGATCTCTGAGAATCTTTGTAAGTGCTCTAGTATCGATACCAGCGATACCTGGAATATCGTGCTTTACTAGAAAATCTTGGATAGTTCCCTTGCAACGGAAGTTAGAAGGAATTCTGCTTAACTCTCTAACGATAAATCCGTCTGGCCAAGGTCTGCCACTTTCCATATCATCAGTAATACCATAGTTGCCAATCAGTGGGTATGTCATGCACACTGCCTGCCCTGCATAAGAAGGATCTGTAAGTACCTCAAGATAACCTGTCATTGATGTGTTGAATACTATCTCGCTGACAACTTCTCTTGTAGAACCAATACTTGTTCCTTCAAACACTGTACCATCTTCCAAAATCAAAAATGCTTTCATCTTTCCTCTTTTCTACCCTTTTACATTTTCTCCTGCTTCTGACTAGTATTTTCATAAGCAGAAGCTATCTATCATCTACACAGAATCCATCCGGTTCTATGTTTTGTAAAAATCCAAGGTAGAATATACCTTGGATTTTACGTTTTACTTAAAGTAAGCTACACCAGCTTCGAAGAGTCTCATATCCTGCTCACCGTAAATGTTGAGAGCTACGCCCTGTCCTTTACGCTCAGCATGGCACATCTTACCAAATACTCTACCATCTGGGCTAGTAATACCCTCGATAGCACAGTAACTTCCATTGATATTCCACTCTTCATCCATTGTAGGATTACCATTTTCATCAACGTACTGTGTAGCCACCTGACCATTTTCAAATAGCTTCTTAAGCCACTCATCAGAAGCGACGAAACGTCCCTCACCATGAGAAGCTGGAGCACAGTATGTCTCGCCAAGGTGTGCACCTGCAAGCCATGGAGACTTGTTGCTGACTACCTTAGTGTAAGCAATCTTAGAAATGTGACGTCCGATTGTGTTGTATGTAAGAGTTGGAGCATCCTCTTTCTGTGTATGAATCTCGCCATAAGGTACGAGACCAAGCTTGATGAGGGCCTGGAAACCATTACAGATACCAAGCATAAGTCCATCTCTATTATCAAGAAGACCGTGAATAGCCTCCTTCATTTTTTCATTTCTGAATGCAGTTGCAAAGAACTTTGCAGAACCCTCTGGCTCATCACCAGCTGAGAATCCGCCAGGGAACATTACAATCTGTGACTGAGCAATAGCTCTTGAGAACTCGTCAACTGATTCTCTGATATCCTCTGCTGTCTGGTTCTTGAATACCTTAACATTTGCAATAGCACCAGCATTTTCAAATGCTCTAGCAGAGTCATATTCGCAGTTAGTTCCTGGGAATACTGGAATAAATACTCTTGGCTTTGCAATCTTGTTCTTGCAAACGTAGAAGTTCTTAGCCTCATATACACCTGTATCTACAAGTGAAGTATCCTCGTAGCTACGTGTCTTAAATACCTTTTCAAGAGTACCTGTCCAAGCAGCAAGGGCCTCATCCATAGAAATCTTTGTGTCTTTATATGTAAATGTGCTATCAGCTGTAACTTCACCAACTTCATAACCGCAATCTGATAATCCGCGCTTCTCAAGCTCTTGGATAATTGCCATTGCGCCATCCTCAGAAACTTCTACGACAATGTCACCGATGACACAACCAAAGAGAAGTTCTGTCTGACATGCATCATGAAGCTTAACACCGAATTTGTTACCAAATGCCATCTTTGAAACAGCTGGTACAAGTCCGTATGCATCAAGTGCATAAGCTGCCTTAATGTTTCCAAGCTCAACCATCTGTCTAACAACTTCAAAGATAAGTTTTGCCTGATCGTAATTAGGCTGATCATAGTTGTCGCGGAGAACTCTAAGTAAGTAAAGCTTATCCCCTGCTTCCTTTAACTCTGGAGTAACAATATCCTGCTCCTTAGCTACATCTACAGCAAATGAAACAAGTGTTGGTGGAACATCAATTTCATTGAATGTACCTGACATTGAATCCTTACCACCGATTGATGGAAGTCCAAACTCCATCTGAGCCTTATATGCACCAAGAAGTGCTGCAAATGGCTGGCTCCATCTCTTTGGATCCTCGCTCATTCTGCGGAAGTACTCCTGGAATGTAAATCTAATCTTCTTGTAATCACCACCTGTTGCAACGATACGAGCAACTGACTCTAAAATTGCAAGCTGTGAACCATGGTATGGTGACCATGAGCTGACATATGGATTGAAGCCATAAGCCATCATTGTAACTGCATCTGTATTGCCATCAGCAACTGGTACCTTAGCTACCATTGCCTGTGTCTCTGTAAGCTGATACTTACCACCGAAAGGCATAAGTGTCGAACCTGCTCCGATAGAGCCGTCAAACATCTCTACGAGACCCTTCTGTGAGCAGACATTTAAGTCAGCAAGTGTATCTAACCAAGCAGCCTTAAAGTCGCCATTTTCAATATCCTTAGCAACCTTTTCAATACCAATCTTGTCAGTATATTTATTCTGATTATCAGGAAGCTCTACGAATACGTCTGTCTCCTGATGTGCACCGTTTGTATCAAGGAAAGCACGAGAAAGATTGACAATCTCCTTACCTCTCCAGTTAAGTACAAGTCTAGGCTCCTCTGTTACAATAGCAACCTCGATTGCCTCTAAGTTCTCCTCTGCTGCATACTGAAGGAACTTGTTAACATCAGCAGGAGCAACAACAACTGCCATTCTCTCCTGTGACTCAGAAATAGCAAGCTCTGTACCATCAAGACCTGCATATTTCTTAGGCACCTTATCAAGGTTAACCTGAAGACCTGGAGCAAGCTCACCGATGGCAACTGAAACACCACCTGCACCAAAGTCATTACACTTCTTAATTATATAAGAAACTTCTTCTCTTCTGAAAAGTCTCTGAATCTTTCTCTCTGTAGGTGGATTACCCTTTTGAACCTCAGCACCACATACTGCAGTAGACTCTGTATTGTGAGCCTTAGAAGAACCTGTAGCACCACCGATACCATCACGACCTGTACGTCCACCGAGGAGGATGATTCTATCTCCTGGATCAGAGTTGAGACGCTGAACAGCACGTCTTGGAGCAGCACCCATTACAGCACCAATCTCCATACGCTTAGCAACGTAATCTGGGTGATAGATTTCCTTAACATATCCAGTAGCAAGACCAATCTGGTTACCATATGAGCTATATCCATGAGCTGCCTCACGAACAAGCTTCTTCTGTGGAAGCTTTCCTTCCATAGTATCCTTAACAGATACTGTAGGATCAGCGGCACCAGTTACACGCATTGCCTGATATACATAAGTACGTCCTGAAAGTGGATCTCTGATTGCACCACCAAGACAAGTAGCAGCGCCACCAAATGGCTCAATTTCAGTAGGGTGATTGTGTGTCTCGTTCTTGAAGTTGATGAGCCACTCCTCTTCTGTACCATCTACATTGATAGGTACAACAATTGAGCATGCGTTAATCTCATCTGACTCTTCCTGATCTGCAAGCTTGCCGTCAGCCTTAAGACGCTTCATTGCAAGGAGTGCAAGGTCCATAAGACATACGAACTTGTCATCTCTATCCTTGTAAAGTACCTTGAAGTTATCAAGATAATCATTGTAAGTATCCTCGATAGGAGCTCTGTAGTAACCATCAGCAAATGTGACATTCTTAAGCTCTGTAGAGAAAGTAGTATGTCTACAATGGTCAGACCAATATGTATCTAATACCCTAATTTCAGTAACAGTAGGGTCTCTATGTTCTTCATTGGAAAAATAATTTTGAATGTGAAGGAAATCCTTAAATGTCATAGCAAGATTTAAGGAATCATATAACTTGCGTAAATCTTTCTCAGCCATAGAAATGAAACCGTCAAAAGTATTGACATCGGCTGGCTCTTCGAAATTATCAGATAGAGACTCTGGCTTTTCAAGTGAAGTCTCTCTAGAATCAACTGGATTAATACAATGCTCTTTAATAGCATTAAATTCATCGTCAGAAATGCTACCCTCAATAACATAGGTAGTTGCTGTGTGAATAGTTGGATTTTCATTTTCATTTAAAAGCTTCATGCACTGCTCAGCAGAATCAGCACGCTGATCAAACTGACCTGGCAAAAACTCAACAGAGAAGACACGACCATTATAGTCAAATGACTCCTCATAAACATCATCAACAGGCGGCTCCGAAAAAACGGTCTTAACAGCCTTCTTAAAGACCTCATCAGAAACATCCTGAATGTCATAACGAATCAGAACCCTGACTCCTGTAACACCCTTGATACCCAAATAGCTTCCTATTTCGGAAAACAGTGACTTAGCAGATACTGCGAATTGTGGCTTTTTTTCGACGTAAATTCTTCTTACCTTGCCCACATTACACCTCCGTGATATTTATTTAGACTCCTCTGGGACTGATTAGTCATCTCATATCCCACAGTTGTAGACAGTATAACACAAAAAATTCACATCTCCTAATAGTATTTTAGCTTTTTTTCTCCCAGAAATTCGTCAATTTTACCGAAACATCATCTACAGTTGTAAATGCAGCATCATTCCATTCTCGGGGAAAAGTCTTTCTATAGCTTGAAAATCTGAATCTTTCATCTAAAAGAGCGATTACTCCTACATCCTCCTTTGTGCGAATAAGTCTTCCAGCTGCCTGAATCACCTTGTTCATTCCAGGATAAAGATAGGCATATTCAAATCCATTTTTACCATATTCATCAAAGAAATCTGACATAAGCTTTCTTTCATTGCCCACCTGTGGCAATCCAGCTCCAAGCACTATAACTCCAATAAGCTTTCCACCGACTAAATCTATTCCCTCTGAGAAAATGCCACCAAGGGTACAAAAGGCCACCATAGACTTGTCCCTTTGCTTTTCAAATTCTAGCAAGAAATCCTCTCGCTCCTGCTCTGTCATTTTCTGTCTCTGCACTAAAAGCTCTACATTATCAAATTCTTCTTTATATGAAACTTCTGAATCTTCCCGCTCTATTTCAGATATGTTTTCCCATGCAAAATCACCCTGCTCAGAAAAATCATTTTCCATAAGCTCCACATACTTTTGCCTAATATCCTCAATGAATTTATAGGAAGGTCCAAAGACCATATAATTGCCTTGCTTTGCACTTACAATACTTTGAATATATTTCGCGAACTTAGTATACTCGTCATCGCCTCGTCTTGTATATTTACTTGTAACATCGGTACCAAGTAACAACAGTCTATTCTTTTGATCAAAAACTGAATCTACATATATAGCGTAAACATCCTTATCGTTGCACAATAAGTCCTTGTAATAATCTATAGGAAGAAGTGTTGCACTAAAATACACTGATGCCCTAGCTAGTCTAAGTCTATCCTGCAGCTGTGCAGATGGGTCAATACAATAAAGATGTAAATTAAAATTCTTATCCTCATCAAAATCACAGTATATTCTGTAGTGGGCACTATCCTGCTGATAAGCTATAGCTGTAAAATTTCTCAATCTAAAATAAAAATCAAGGACCTCATCCTGGTAAATGCCAAATTTTATTTCCTTTTTGAATAGCTGCTCAAATATCATCTGAAGATTATCGCATGCATAAACCAATGTATCGATATCTTCTAGGACAGTAATGTCACTATCGCAGAGTCTTTTATACTCAAGCATAATACGATTGCATTTTTCCAGCGCATTGGTAAGCTTTCTACTAACCGGCTTAGCATATCTTTTAATAGAAAGAATCTCCTCTTTGATTAGAGTCTCGGAATACATCTCTCTAGCTCTATCTACCATATTATGAGCCTCATCAACTAGGAAAATATGCTCGCCACTTTTGCCTTCTGCAAAAAATCTCTTCAGATAAACATTTGGGTCAAACACATAATTATAATCGCAAATAATTCCCTCGCACCATGTACTCACATCAAGCGCCAACTCAAAAGGGCACACCACGTACTCCTGAGCGTATCCCAGGAGTATATCTCGTGTTATTACTGTCTCTTTAGTAATAACCTCATATATTACATCATTTATTCTGTCAAAATGACCCCTTGCATATGGGCAATAGTCAGGATTACAATCTGCCTCATCACATAGACACATCTTTTCCTTGGCGGTAAGCATTATTGTCTTGCCCTCGTAACCGCCTTCAACTAGCAAACTATATGCATCTCGAGCCGCCAAAGCCGTAGCCGTCTTGGCTGTAAGATAAAAAACTCTCTCTGCTAAATTCTGTCCTAATGCCATCACAGCCGGAAACACATTGGCAATAGTCTTTCCTGTACCAGTTGGAGCTTGCATAAAAAGAGTCTTCCTTCTATAAATGCTACGGTACACATCAGCGACAAGCTTCTTTTGTCCATCTCTGTAATCATAAGGGAACTGCAAGCCTTGAATGGAATCAATAAGCTCCTTCTTATGATAGAATTGAAAATCTGCCCACTTTTTAAATATTCCAATTATAGTTAAAAACCATTCTTCTATCTCTTCATATGTATATATTTTATTAAAGTATTTGATTTCCTCTGTCTCAAGACTCACATAGGTCATCTGAACCTCTATGGTCTCAAGCTCATATTCCTTAGCCACAATATAGGCATAACACTTAGCCTGAGCCTCGTGCACTAGAACCGGCTTTTCAAAGGTCATGACATCCATATACATGCCCTTTATCTCATCAACTGTAGCAGTGACTACATCGCCATTTTCATCTCTATCTAATACTAGTCCATCTGCTCTTCCCTCAAGTCCCAGTATGTAATCGTCGTACTCTATAGCATATTTGAGAGGAACTTCTGCACTATAAAATGGACCCATAGAATTTTGAATCTTTCTATGGATCCTACTACCCTCCTGCATCGCTTCAAATGGGTCAACAGAGCCTCTTCGGTTATCAATGTCGCCCTCTCTCAGCAGAAACTCAACCAAGTTTCTAACGGAAATATTAATTTGTGCCTTTTCTCCCTCAGGAGTAACTAATCTAGATACTTTCATTTCGAATAAAATAAAGTTTTGCAAAGCAAAAGCCTGTGATAATCACAGGCTTTATTATACATTATTCTATTCTACGCAACAACGAACTTTTCAACTTCATTCTTGAAGGATGCATATACATGCTCAGAAACATGAACATCCATCTCGCGCTTAATACCCATAGCTAGCACACCAAGAAGCGACTTACCATCGATATATACAACGCCACTATGAAGATCAACCTCGCCGCCGCACTCTGATGCTGCTTTTACAAACTCTTCAGCATCTTTAGTGTTCTCAAGTCTAATTTTAAACTTCATAATAACTCAACTCCTATAAACTATAAAACATACCTAAAAAAAGCACTATAAATTTATATCATCATTATAGGAGTATGTCAATCTAATTCGAGCCCACAATTATCAATTCGTGCACTAAAAGACGTAAAAATTGTTTTTTATCCAAAACAAAGCCCCGTGGAAGCACCCACGAGGCTAAATAAGACATTTTTATTTAATTAATGTTCTATAAACATATTGCCATACCACTTCAATGCCTCTACATAAGCATCATATACCACATGCATTTCTATGTCATGAAGCACCATTAATCTAGAAACTTCCTGCCAGTCACCAGCTTCATAGCTAAGTAAGAAGTCTAGCTGTGGTGCAAAAATACCATCTCCGCTGACAAGGGCCTTCTTGATTTCATTGCTAACACCTACCTGTGTAAGAGCCTCTTCCATTGGCATATCAAGAATCAAATTCAAGAGTGAGAACAATCCCATAAGGAAAAGCTCATCCTTGCGCATTGCATAATCAAATGCTATTGCAAGATTCTCTGCAAACCTAGCTCTAATCAATGAAAGACGAGTGATTTCATTTGGCTTACCAGCTGCAAGTCCGTTAAACAATGTAGTGTTCAACCAACGTCTAAGCTCTCGCTGACCTAAAAGTGCTGTAGCCTGCTGAATAGATCTAATATTTGAATTAAGTGTCAGTTTATTGGCAATTTTTAGAAGCTCTATAGAAAGAGCCGGGTCTTGACCAATTACATTGGCTACATCCTCTAGGTCAAAGTCAGGACGATTAATCACACTCATAAGCTTCATGTAATTCATCTTGATAGGTGTAACCTCTGTATCCTGAGTATTAATAGGAATTCTGAAGAATGTTCCCTCAAAAATCTTAAATAAACCAGAATCCTTAGCTACATCGAATTCTTCCTTAGAATGTAAATTCTCTGCACAGAAATCTATACTAGGCAAAACCTTTCTGAAAGCCTTTGCCTGTTCTACCACATCACCTGTGTCACTATTAACAAGGAATAAATCAAAGTCCTTAAGTAAGGTCTTATAGTCCTCAACATTAGCAAGTGGCAAATCCTTAATTGCAAGCTTAAATCCCTTATTTTTAAGGTCCACAATTCTCTTGTTATAAGAATCCTCTGGCTTAATAGACTGATCAAGAAGAAGCATTATTCTTCCGTGAAATCTAGTGAGCTGCTGCTCTATATTTGAAAACAAAGAAATATTATTAATTGGAATAATAATACTGCAATTATCAATTAAATCCGACTCTGAAATACTGTCAAATACTTCGATTCCTACGATAGAACCGGCCCCATCATACTTACCAGCTCCAAGTAAATGAGGATGTTCAAACATGTTCTCCTTTTGGGCATACAAACAATATGATGCCACTGACATGTCTTCATAAAAAAGTGGTACTAGTGTAGCAAGCATAATCCTTCTCCTTTTGTCTGTAAAAACACCTATTAAAATCCCCTTCAGCCAATGTTTTAAATTGTCTGAATATTTAAAAATATTATATCACTAAGATTATCTATATTCAATGAATCATGTCTCATTTTAGACACTATTTAATAAACGCAATCAACTTTTTAGCCAGCTCTACATCTGCTCCATCCTCGCGATAAATGCCGTATACATCCCAAGAATATTCACCCTTGAGCTTTACCGCTCTAACATCATCAGAGTCTGGTAAAATTTTTGGAGAAACACCAAGACCAACACGATTTTCAACTAGTCTGAAAATAGAGAATCCTTCATTAACATTACCCACTATGTTAGGATGGAATCCATTCATATGACAAGCTGTAAGAAAATCCTGATGAATTCTATATCTGCTAGCCATAGAGATAATTTTATCTCCTTTAATTTCCTCTACGGAGATTTCTTCTTTATCAAAAAGAGGATGTCCTCTATATACATATAAGACCATATCCTCAGATTTAATAAGTTCCCCCTTGAGGCGATTATCTTCAGGAGCGCCAATAGCAAATCCAAAGCCTAATTCCCCATTAAGAACTCGTTCCTTAACCATAGCATTATCCTGCTCATACCAGGCTCCGACGATTGCTGGATTCTCATCCATGAACTTCTGAATCTTATTTATATCAATAACCCTAATTGAGCCAGACGCAAATCCAATCTGAAAACGCTTTTCTCGGTTGCGAACATTCTCAAGATTAATCATTAAATCCCGAAAACTTTTCTCTAGCTCAAGACATTTTTCGTAAAACAAAATCCCTGCATCAGTAGGCAAGAATCCATCCTTGCTTCTGATAAACAACGGTGTATCCAGCTCATCCTCAAGATTCTTGATTAACTTTCCTAACCCCTGAGGAGACATGAATAATTTCTTAGCAGCTGGAACAAGATTCTTTTCTTCATAAAGAACCTGAAAGCACTTAAAATTCTTAGTATTCATTTCCCTATTATTATTCTCCCTATAATATTTCGCTATAAATAGCTTATATTTTATTATATAAAAAAAAACCCCTTTGTAAAATCGAATTTTACAAAGGGCCTATTATAAAAATAGGGGAGAAATGATTAATAGGGTGTTAATCATAATCAGCCGTAGGGGTTGGCTGATATAATGCGTTTGCACATTTTCATTATATGTAATAATTGTGAAAAAAAGAATAAACAATTAGTTTCTCATCGGAAACTTTTGCTTTCTTATAACGCAATAAAAAAGCTGTAAGCTACATAGCTTACAGCTCTAGTCAAACAGGGGATGAGAGAATCGAACTCCCACCAAAGGTTTTGGAGACCCCTATCATACCATTTGACCAATCCCCTAAATCGTAAGCGAAAAACCTAAAATTAATTTAAGTCCTTCACCCACGCGACTCAATGATAATATCACAATATGTAGTCGCTTTCAATAGAAAAATCACAAAAACTTCACATTAATTTAAGTTTTTTCAAAGTGACTTTCATAAAAAAAGTTCTTGCAAAATTCTGCAAGAACTTTAGTGGAGACGGAGAGATTCGAACTCTTGACCCCCTGCTTGCAAGGCAGGTGCTCTCCCAACTGAGCTACGCCCCCAAATAAGTTACTTTATTAAGAAAAATAGCAAGCGTTAATAAATGCTTGCTACCTTTATTTTATAGCAACCTCAAAACTTCACACAGTAGGACTTAGTATCCTATTCGCTAAACATCTTTTAGAATAAACCTTCGATCTATTAGTATTCATCAGCTGAATGTGTTACCACACTTACACCTTGAACCTATCTACCTTATCGTCTTTAAGGGATCTTATCTCCTTGAAGGAGGGGATATCTCATCTTGAGGGGGGCTTCACGCTTAGATGCCTTCAGCGTTTATCCCGTCCAGACTTGGCTACTCAGCTATGCCGTTGGTCGACAGCTGATACACCAGTGGTCCGTCCACCCCGGTCCTCTCGTACTAGGGGCAGCTCCTCTCAAATATCCTCCGCCCGCGCCGGATAGGGACCGAACTGTCTCA
>NZ_FMUY01000022.1:0-31773 GCF_900101325.1 Pseudobutyrivibrio sp. AR14 | reverse complement strand
TCATATAGGTAGCCATTGAAAAAATCCGCAAATATCTGCGGATTCCTCATGTACTTCTTAGTCTGCACATCCTTACTTCCCATTGATATTTCTCTTTCTGTATAACTTATAGAATGATTATAGCATAGGAAGCCAGAACATACAATCGTTTTCTGTTCGATTTTTTGTTTGTTTTATCTTCTATTCCTTTATCGCTTTTCCGTAGCCTACGCCTCTTCCCCTAAATCAACTCCCCACTAAAATGCTGTATCTCGTGCTGTATAATCTGGGCTGTGAATCCTGTGTACTTGCCATGCTGTGGCCTAAAGTTCTGGTCCAGGTAATCCACCTCGATTTCCTTGTATCTCACACATGGACGGACTCCATCTAGCGATAGGCAGCTCTCTTCCGTCTCATACTTCCCACTCTTTGCAGTAATCACAGGATTAACCATGGGAAATATAAATGGACCGGCAGCTACAACAATAATCTGCTTCTTCACTCCAATCATGTTAGCAGCCATGCCAACGCATCTATCCAAATTTGCTTTTAATGTATCCATCAAATCCACAATCACCTGAGCATCCGCCTCTGTGGCTGGCTCAGATTTTTGCTGTAGGAAAAGTGGATCTCTTACTATCTTTTTTACCATCTATAACCTCACTTAATAATTGGCCTCTTCTAATTTCTCTTCCCTCAGCCCCTTCAAAAACTCATCATACGGAACGTACTCCTCCGGATACACGCTCTGCTCCATATCATAAATCTCAGCAACATTAGCATTAAACTGCTCTTCACTCACAAGCTCATCTTCCCACTCATAAGTCAATATATATGGATAATTCTCATCGGCAATCAAATGCTCCCTGTCTGCCTCACTAAGATAGGCTAATCCAACACCAATTTCCCTAAACTCACCATCTTCCAACTTGGTAATAGTTAATGGGTAGTAATCCATATGCCCAGTATTTGTATAGACAAGCCCACTTCTTTCGATGTACTGTGAACCTAGTCGTGGAAAATTGTAGCTTACCACTTCACCATCGTAATAAGTTGCAATAATCTCTCCACCGGCCTCAAATCCCGTGTCTATAAATAACTCCGGTACATCATCGTCATCTAAATAAATCATTGTTACTTGTAATCCATGATTGCCCGTTTCATCTGGTGCTACATCCTCATTTGTGGTCAGATAATCATAATAAGCCTCCCGCCAAGATTCCTCTGTCTCAACGCCCTCGTCTTCTCTTTCTTCTGCCTCATCCACCTCTTCAGTGCTTTCCTCTACACTGACTTCTTCCGGCTCTATTGCTGCTTCTTCCTTAGACGCAGTTTTGCATCCAACCAGCATTGATACCATCAAAACAGTTACAATTACTCTCTTCTTCATTTCAAAATCTCCTTTTTCATAAACTCAACTCCCCAGCACTTAAATGCTGTATCTCATGCATATTTTACCATTCCTAGCAGCTCGCTCCACTCGCAGGTCTGCCCGAGCTCCAATCGAGTAGGAGGCGGTCTTTGACCGCCGACCTCTCACACCACCGTGCGTACCGTTCGGTACACGGCGGTTCAATCAACTTAACAAGTGACACTCTTTTCATTGTAGTAGTCTAACATTGAGACTAAACCGAATGAGGCAAGTCTTTTGTTATTAATTGCGAGAGAAACCGCAAGACTCTTACATACCTTAGCCACATGATGCCCTGCATATGCTGTACTGTAAGCTAGGCGTCTACTGACACCTAGCTTCATCAGATTCTTGGCTCTTTTACGTGGAGTTTTCCAATGTTTCCAAATGCACATACGAAGCCTGTACCTAATGTTTCTATCAAGTTTCTCGCAAATGTTCCTCATACTTCCTATCTTGAAGTAATTAATCCAACCTTTAATGAGTTGGTTTAATCTCTCCACTTTGTAGCTGTTACTAACGCCCCAACTACGACAGGTGATTGACCTCATCTTACTCTTGAAGCTTTCTACAGCTTTTGCATGTGGCATAGCCTTATATTGAAGTGTCTTGTCGTCTAAGAAAAATCCAAACCCGAGATATTTTATCCCTTGCGGTTTGTCGACTTTGCTCTTCGTTACATTGACCTTAAGGCTTAGTTTCTCCTCGATGAAACGTGAGATATTTCTCATGACTCTGTTAGCAGCCATTTCACTACCAACCATGATTATACAGTCGTCCGCATAGCGTACAAAGTTAAGCCCTCGCTTTTCCATCTCCTTATCCAGTTCATTGAGCATGATGTTCGCTAATAACGGCGATAGATTTCCTCCCTGAGGAGTTCCCACCACCGAATCTTCGAACTCATCATCAATCATAATTCCACTGACTAGGAACTTTCTAATAATGGAGATTACATCTCCATCTTTGATAGTCCTACCTATGATGGTCATAAGCTTGTCATGATTCACTGTGTCAAAGAATTTTTCCAAGTCAATGTCTACAATCCAATCATTGCCACTATTCATTATGTCTAGTGCGGTATAGATTGCTTGGTGTGCACTTCTGTTAGGTCTAAATCCATAACTATGGTCATGGAATTGCTCTTCAAAGATTGGTGTAAGCACCTGTGCAATGGCTTGCTGTACAAATCTGTCTGTTACTGTAGGTACTCCTAAGTTTCTGACACTTCCGTTTGGCTTAGGTATCTCCACTCTTAATACTGGCTGAGGTTTGTACTTTCTAGTCCTCAACTGTTCCTTGATGATTTCGCCGTTTAACTCAAGGTGCTCTTTGAGTTCTGTGTACTTCATTCCGTCCACTCCCTCTGCACCCTTGTTACGTACAACTTGCAGATACGCTCTGTTGAGATTATCGCTAGATAGAATCTGCTCCATTAGATTACTTGTGTCCATGTGTTCTTTCCTTTTCGCCTCGCTTGATTTGACCATCTTTATCCCGATTGGTTACGGCAGATGTTGTCATCTCTGCAAAACGAGACATACTCAAACTTATTGATTGTTCACCCCTTCGCTCCATCTCCATTACAGAGACTTCTTCACTACTATGGGTTCTGCTGACTTCTCACGGTTCGTTGTTACTAGGCTAATGAAACCTCCGTGAGACCTCCACGCTTAAGGTACGCACTCTTTCTCTCCATATATCCGCCACATTTACTCTGCTACTACAAAGGTGATAGTAATTAGACTTCGTTGTGTCTGGCCAACTTATCTCTCGTAGCATAGCCTTATATGTGATTTCTGTACGTCGGACCAGAGATTTGCCTACGGCTTCCTTCAGATTCCACCTCGCGATGGACACCCTTGCCGTTCAGCTATACACTTCCCACTATCTGGGCGTGTTTGGGACTTTCACCCTTTAGAGCGCGCCCATGGCGCGCAAACCAGACCACGGGCTAGCGCCCGCAAGGAAGGATTGTAATCGGCTTCGCCGATGGATTACTTCTTTCCAACGTATTTACGAATCTCTATTGTATATTCCTCATCCAAAAATGGACAGCATTCCTCTATGCTCATAAGTCTAGAACTCTTGGCTCTATTACACGCCTTGCACAGAGGAATGAGATTTCTAATATCATCTGTGCCACCATGATATTTAGGTATGAAGTGATCAATGGTTCGTTTATCTACCTCAACTGCTCTACCGCACTTGGCACAGATGCCATTTGTTTTGGCCCATATTAAATTCTTGAGATTCTCTTTACGTTTTCTTCTTTTCATGTGTTTATAAAAAGTGCTGCAGAGCACGCCCTGCAGCTAATATATAAGAGCGGGCAAGCTTCGCTTCAACCCGCGAATCGAGATTAGGCCTCCATCTCCTGGAGGGATTTTGAGGTATTGTACATAGGCAATTCCTCCTTTCCTAATGTCGATTCTATTATAATTGATATGAAAAATGGCAACAACTGGTTGTTTACATTATCTAATGTCTTCCACCAATGTGTTCAAGTAAGATAAAAAAAGAACGAGACAACAATAATATATAATCACAATCGCTAAATAGTAACTATTAACCGTTTGACTCGTTCGCTTGCATTTTAACAAGTATTTTAAAAATTGTAAAGGCAACTGGCAGAAAGGTTAAACGATGAACCACATAAAAAACTTATATTTATTAGAAATACAAAGGAACGATTGTTTTGTTACTGTCCAATAAAGGCTTAACGAATTATTTGAACAGAAATAGCGTACTCCAGGATATCAGATACTGCTGATACTCTCCCAGAATACGATTTCTTTAATTATTAATAGACTTGCTATAGAAATGTTCACAAAACCAACTGATTTATTGGACACCGTTATCCTTTAGTAAACGGTACCTATGGTTTATCGTTTACAATAATTATGAAGCTACACCTCTTCTTTTCGAGTCTCTGTTCATCAATAATATCACCGCCTATAGTCATGTAGACTTCGTGCGACCTTCAATTTTAACAACCTTATCTATAAATAATATCTACGTTCAGGGAACCACATACAGGACATTTACGTTCTTTTTGATTCATACTTGATATAAAATCGTAATCCTGAACAAGACAATCTCTACAATGCAAATATTCTTTTGACATTGTTGCTTTTTGTTTAGCTTCCATTTGCTTTTTTACAATATTTCGCACCGGATTTTCACCCAAGATAAAATCTGGAAGCATAAATAACGATGTTTTTTCTTTTAAAAATCCATCCTCAACTACAGTTTCCAAATAATTGTAGCCTTCATACAGAAATAAAACATACCTACGCTCTCTTTCATCACTCCACGAACTATCTTTGACAGATAATATCCAATATTGCAATATTTCCTGTAGAAAAAGGTGTTTTTCATCGTCGCTGATATCAAAAGCATCTATAACTTCAAATAGATATTTAAGCTCTTCTTTTGCTTCATCGATATCATATAGAACGTCAAAAGCAATAACTTGGGATATGGCAGGTAAGTCTTTTTTGTCTGGCAAATCATCATCACAACCATCCCTATTTACAAATGTTCGCATCATTAATGGACCTATCAAATCTACTATTCGATCGTTTTTATATCCATATAGGCACTCTCCATAGCCATCTTTCATGTTATTAGCATTAATAGACTTGCTAAAAGATGAAACATAATATGTTCTACAAGGTGTAAAATCTATATTTTTTGCCCATTCATAATCTATCCAACTCACATCTTCGAACAACTCTGGCACAACTTTTTGTTCGCGCTTATCATTAAGATTTTCTGTTTTTCCCATCCATATTTCTAGGTTGCCCACAGTGCTCTTAGCTACTTCTTTAGATATATATTTACAGATATAATCTTGATTATAGTTATTTCGTGACTTAAGAATAAAATTGCTTATTTGCGTCATTAAAACACCGCGTGTCGGTCGGATTGTTGGATTCTGATTATTCTTGCATAAAATGTCAGCCTCTAACTTTAGAATTTTCAATAAGTCTTCTCTATTAAATTGCCAAATCTTTTCTTTCTTACTGCCCCGCATATAACTAATATCATTGAGCATCGCAGAATATGCATATGCGATAGAATCAATTTCATCTTCAGAAGAACAGGCATTGTATATTTCTTCAACTACATCCAATAACTGCTCCGCAAATGATTTTGTTTTTTCAACCGTATATTTCTGATATGCAAAATGATATAGCTTTAACTCAAGTCGAAGACCATTCTCATATACTTCTATACTATACCCTGCTTCTTTCCCTTCTCCCACAATAGGATTCATCCAAGAGTATATTTTCTGCAGCCTGGTTGCCTCTGTAATCAAGTCATAAAGATAAACTTTTACCGCATTAATTTGAAACTGTGCTGCTCTTAAATAAATAAGATTAATTAATTCAACTTCATATTCAGAAAATCGAAACCTCCCTATTGATGAATATTGATTTAAATCATTATCACTTACAAGTGCTAAAAGAACTTCTCTTGTTTTATATGATGGGTTATCTTCAAATTTATCCAACATATCCCAAATACAATCCAGTTTATACTCTCTGGAGTTTGCTGGCCAGTCCCCCGGTTTATTTTCAGTAATAAATGCCACAATTTCTCCTTTTCTCAATAGTAGTTCTGATTCTTATACAAACAATTTCTCTATCTATAGCCGGCGATCTACTTCACATGATAATACTTACTAACAAATTTAGATAAATCCTGTGTTAAACTCTGATTCTCCTTAATTTTCATCAACGATTCGACTTCTTGTAATTTATTTCCTGAAAGTGAATTTTCAAAATCCACTGGTTCATCTTCTGGAAGGTTTTTCATTAATCTAAGTCTTTTATACAAGAAAGAATTGTAGAAATCAAAAACATATTTCACTTCCTTAGCATCACACCACTCTAATATGCCTTCAATATTAGCAATAGATAATTCAATGTTAGTAATTGCTAAAGAAAGCAGCCCTATTCGATTAGTACAACAGTACTGCTCACCTTCACTTTCAACAAAAGCAAGTAATTTTTCATCATACCATCCGCTTTTATTCATACCTGTGGTCGGTTTGCTGTCTTTATACCATTCTTTTTCCCCAGTTATAGCCCAGAAAAGGTCTTTTAAATCTTCTGCAAAGTTTCGATAATATTCATTAACAATCCCTGCCATTTTTCTTTTCATTCTTTTAGCATATATAACCTCAGAAAATAAATAGTATATACCGGCAGCTAATATAGATATCGCGATATTTTCAACTATTGATCTTATTCCAAGATGCAAAGAAATAGTGCATTTTTCACATAAACATATAGCTGCAAAAGCTAAAATTGTAATTATGCTCACCCACCAGTTCTTAATACTTTGCGATTTTGTTTTTTCAATATATTTTTCTATCATATTTCTCGTCCTTTATTGTTAGTATTAAATCATGAGTTATTCCCAAACAAAACCTCAATTAATCTATGGTTTTCTAAAGAAGAAATCATTTTTTATCTCTTCACAGGAAATATCAATACTATCTGCAAACAACATTCCTCTATCTATACCAAGGATTTTCATCTCTTGTAAAATCTTAACCTTATTCTCTGCTTGAATTGTGATTCTACCAATGATGCAATCATCATCTTTAGACATAGGCATGATTCTCGGATAAAAACAACCAGATGCATCTCCATTAGTTCCCGAGATTTCATTATGAAACAAAATATATCTTCCACGCTGTATTTGTTGTCTCTGAAGTATGTGGGATGCCCTCACAAAAATTGGCGTTTTGCAACACTCTTCTATCCACTTACCGCCTTCATTTGCATCCTTATGACAAATATCATTCGCATTCTTTTGCTCTAAAAAATATGGTTGCTGAATTACATCTAGATAAAACGAACTTAGAAAATGAAAAGAACCTTGTGTAAACCTATAAGAATCCGCAATCGCATTTACTATTGGATAATCCACAACATCATCTACAAAATTCTTAAATATAAATACTTCACCATCTTTATCTGGACTACCTTCACATGCAAAAAACAATGCAACTAAAGCATTCTCTGTAATATCCATTAATCTCGTTGGAATACCATAATGTTGTAGCAAACTTAATAATTCTAACGGCTCTAAATCCTTTGTAAACACATTTGGCATTCTATACTTTGCAGTCTCAATCATATTACGTTCAACAAAACCTAAATTCTCATGTTTCCCTTTGTATCTGCCTAATGATGGAATCAATTCATACGCAACATCAGACTGTCCTCTAAACAACAACTCTTTGGGTCTGAAAAATTTATCACTCCCATCCTGCTCATTTGCAACTGTTATTGCCTTAATAAAGTTTGACACGTCACTAACTGATACTGTATACATCATTGTCCCCCTCAATCAATCTATCGGTTTAGCATATACATCCTCAACATAAGTCCCAGGTGTAGCCTCATACATGACACCAGACTTAGGATTATATATTTTCTTCTTGCGTAAACGCTCATGTATAGGAGCCTGACTCCATTGCATTTTTATTACCTAATTATAATATTTCTATAATGGAGTCAGGCACTTTTAAGCTTATGACAATGCAAGTCAATTTTCAGTATTACTCCCTCTTATTAATTAACTTTTTCATCCAATAATATATATTCTATATAACACCCAACAATTCAAATCCGTAAATACGATAACAATAATAAAGAGTTCTTAGATTTGTTTTAATAATCATTTTCATCTGTAATGAGGTCAGGTACCTTAATTTCCATTTTCCATTAATAATTTCACCGAAATAATTATTCTTAAAATTTCTTTATAACTAATGTATACTTAATATAATATTGTACACAAAAGGAGAGACCTAATGGACTATTTTATTAACAACAGAGAACTAACTATGAGTGTTAACGCTGGCAAAAGCTTCATTATCGAACAGTTTAATACTCTTCCAACAGAAATAAAGGATAACCCTTTGTCTCATATTCATGAATTCAGTGTAACTCTAGATTCTCATATAAAGCTTTGGCTGCCCGGCCGAAAAACTAATATTAACAGAGGCATTATAGATTACAAATTTGAAAACGATAGAGAACCTGTTAGCCATGCCGATATCTGTCGATTAATTTATAAATATATTACCACTAACATAATAAACTACGATGAATGCTTGGCAATTCTCATAGAAGTTTACTATGAAGGATTGTATTACCATCCTGATGATAATGACTACAAAAACAATTTGAGAAAAATTCTATTCTGGGTATCACTGCAAGAAGATATTAATTATCCTTTGGATTATAATCCTGATGGTTCTATAAAACGCTTTGGCAGACTTTTAGCTTTTTGCAGATACGCCGAAGCACTTGCTGCAACTCGCACTCAAAATGTTTTACAAAGTATTGATGTTGTTTGTATTAGAGCAAACAATCATGGTAGACAAGTCCCTACGTTATGGGAGCTCGAAGATATTCCACAGTATTACGCTGAAGCTTATTCAAGACAACGTATCCACAATGGATAATAAACAAGCAGAGTATTTTCTGTCAAATAAAGCCCTGACCAATCGTCAGGGCCAGATAAGAAATGATTTCAAAACATTTCTCACTCCAAAATACGTTTTTTTAATTCTGCATACAACTCATTTGTTGGCTGCCATCCAGATCCACCATAATAATTAGTATTAAAGGTTCCACTCATACCACTTGCTTTACATAAATACCTTTCGAAAAACTCTTTTGAAAGATCCCCTTCCTCATATCCAATCTCATATAGTTCCCTAAACAATTTCATAAATGCATTATAACCTGTAGTTTTCACCAAAATTGCTTTCTTGTCCTTCCACTCAGGAGAAAAAATAGTAGAAATTGAACTAAAATAATTATATAAAACTTTATACAATGCATTTTCTTTGTGTTCTACATAGTATGGCCATAGAATATCTGCTTTAAAGTTACTCTTATCAATTAGCCCCAATTCATCTCTTTCACTAATATCCCGTACTTCATAAAAATAATTATCGTCATATACCATATCCAAAATTGCTTTTCCAAAAGTCTGTAAGCTTATTGTTGATTCACTGTTATCTACTATATCATTTTGAATATTAAATTTAATTTTCTTATATAAAGGCGATTTCACATCAGTTGCAAAAAAATTAGCCACTTTTACAACCATTGTTCTCGGAGTCCACACAGGATCATTGGCTTCAAGATACAAACTCAAAGAAGGATTAACTTTCGTTTGTGTAGTGTTAATCGTTGTAAAAATTCTAGACGTCTTTGCCTCATCTAAGCCAACAAAAATAGATATTGGCATTTCAAATGGTCTTCCTAATCCTTCAAGTCCTGACAGTCTATGCTGTCCGTCTATTAATTGAAATGCATTCTCATTATCTTCAATTATCAACTCATCATCTGACTCTTTAACTAAGTACTTCTTATTAAGGTTTAAAATAATAGATGCAGGAAAAGTTGCACCAGATGTTCTCACATATCTTTTTATTTGCTCAACTTTTCGCTTTATTAACTGTCGCTGCCCACCTATGTAAAATTCTTCATCATCTATATCCGTGTATTTATTCATATCCGCAATGTCAGCTTTAGCTAACTGTAATAAATCCTCTGCTTGCATTTTGCCGATATAAAAAAATCCGATAGGCTGCTCTATTCTAATTACTTTTATTCTCATATTAAATCACCTTACAATTTTATATTCTTATCACCAACAGTTTCCTCTGTCGTACTACGTGCAGAACTAGCCGCTTCCTGTCTTTTTTTCGCCTCTGCATCATAATTAAAAAGCAATACCAAAACTATAGATACTAAAACGCAGAGAATACTAATCCAAAAAGTCAGACAATAATTAAGATGTATATTAATTCCTTTATGCGGAAGTATTGTTAATAGCACATAAGATATAATGCCTAAAATTCCAATAGCCGCACCGATATCTCGCGGAATTTTATATTTATTAGTTTTTCTTCCTTGCCATGCTATACACACTGCTGTAATAATAATACTGGCTAATATATCATTACGATGTATTATTTGTTCACATGAGTCACCAATCAATCTCAGTGCAATAAAAGCAGCAATTATTGAAAGATAGCTTATAAATAGTTCTTTAATGGAAGGCCAAAGCCATGCTTGTAACCAATCAAAATTTATTTTTTTATTCTCCATGTTAAAAGTCCTTGATTAGTATAAAATTTATATAGTCACAATATATAATGCCAAAAAAGCACACCATTCTAGTTTTTTATATTGGCAAAACCATTACAACAATATTTATTATATCTCAAAGGCATTTATCCGTAAATACGATATTTGTTATATTGATTCATTAAAATACTGCAAAAAAAGATTACAGATTTCTCTGCAATCTTTTTACATACTCATAATGATTCTTTCACAATCTCTAAACCTTCAGCAATATTAAATTGAACTTCTATCTCTGGCTCCCCAGAAATAATCTCGTCCAAAACAGGTTCCATCTGCTTAATCAAATCTACAACAAGTGCATTTCCCATCATAAATCTACGCTTATTCAGTGGCATTGGCACTTGCTCCCCATCAATCAAGCAATCCTTGGTCCAATCAGATGGGAATCCTTGAATTCTCTCCATCTCAACTGGAGTAAGTAATCTAATCTTGCCAGTCATCTTGTCTCTTACGATATGTGTCGTTCTGCTAAATCCACCTTCAGAGGTAAGCATTGTTCTAGCTGGCTTATCGTACTCATCAATCATAGGAACAGGGCCTTCCGAAAATACGTATTCATGGCCATTGGCAGCTTTACGATTAATCTTTTTTGCGCCTTTAATATACTGCCATGTCTTTCGCTGTTCCGGTTCAAGCGGCATTTTTGTTTCATCGCTATGGTGAATATCTGGGCTTGTATAATAAAGCTTTGATTCTGATATGAAGAAACTCTTATCTACTTCACCATCTTCAAGGATATCTCCCAATGTGATTTGCTTACCATTGTACTTAGGAAATGTCTTGAGTGTATAAACGATGCCGTCTTTCATTACTCCAGAGTTTTCAAAATTGAAAGAAAATGAATCCGACAGTTCTCCAATTCCTTTTGGTAGTTCTGCCGATTTAATCTTTTTTCCATCTGTTACATCCACTGGAAAGCTCTTTGCAAAAAAGCCCTCTTCTTCAATTAGATGTACCATACTTTTGCGTTTCATTTCTTCGCCAAACATGTTGTTATACTTAACTGCATGTTTCGCGTTTGCTGCATAACTTGTTGTATTCTTATATGCAAAAATAAAAGTTCTTCGGCGACGCTGTTGAAAACCATATTCAGCAGCATTAATAACTCGCCATTCAACCGTATAATCAAGATCCCTAAAACAAGCTAAAATAATACCGAAATCTCTTCCGCGTTGCTTCGCTGGACTCTTTAACAATCTGTCTACATTTTCTAATAAAACAAACTTAGACTCCTTAGCCTCAAGCATATCTCTGATATCCCACCATAGAATACCTTTTTTTCCATCAAGACCTTTTGAAGTAGCTAGCGATGAAGCCACAGAATAGTCCTGACATGGGAATCCTCCAACAAGCAAACTATGATCTGGAACTGATGATTTATCAACTGTGTTTATATCATCATTTGTTGTATACTCACCGTTGTTATCAGGACAGTCCCCAAATCGATTTACATAGCAACTATGTGCCCACTGAGTCTTCTTGTCAGCTGGTTCCCACTGGCTAAACCATACTGTCTTCCATTTTTCATCTTTATTAGTATCTTCTAAAGTGTTTATATTATTTAAGCCACATCTAAAGCCGCCCACTCCAGCAAATAACTCACATACTGTTTTTTCCACTGTTCTCTCCCTTTAATACCCTGATCGAACAAATGTGTGAACGATCGTTTGTTTTTTCTAAAATAATAATAATCTATTTTGGACTATACTGCAAGATCATTTTTCTCTTAATAGAAAACTTTCCCGTTTTCTAAATTTTTTCGATAAGAACAGCTCTTTGCATATTCTAAATTTGGATGGACACATTTTCTTTGCCTAGAACATTCAAAATACCTACTGCAGCAATCAAGCTTATTAATTAATAGAACTGTTATATATCTCTTTAATATATTTATTATCCTCTAATAAATCCTTTAATTGCTTCAATATATAACTGTTATTAATCCAAAAACTTTGGGTAGTCATGTATTCACCATTTGGTAAGACATTTGCGTCTCGATCTACATTCCCATATGCTTCGCCATTGTTAAATCGATATGCAGCCTTTGTAGCATGAGGGCGAACGTGAATAATCTCTGTCTCACTTTTGTTTGGAAGATTATTTGAAAAACTTATCTTCCCCTTTGAATCAATATGCTTGGTAAACTCTACTCCGTATCGAATGATACGTCTGTACTGCTCCCACTCCTGGCGCACTACAACATCTAAATCATGGTACGGCATATTCCAAAGCATACATCCCTTCACGCGATAAACATCTCCATCTCTCTTCCATACAAAAAAGAATAGTCGTGTCTCATCAAAGTAATCATGTAAAGTAGACTCATCATATTCTTCATCCACCAAATCCATAAACTTAAATGGTGGGAAAGACATATTCTCAACAATCTTATTGTTCTCTTCTACGCGAATAGTCTTAACCTTAATATTGGCCTTTTCAAACTCATCAGCATGCTCATCCCTGATTCCAAGAATCTTACATGCTAAGTCATTCCACTGAGCCTTGTTATTGTTATACTCCCGTCCAAACTTCTCGCATAATTCCTTATCAGACTTACCAACATATTCGCCAACAATATCTGTAAGAATATCTTCGAAGGACTTCTCCTTCAAAGCAGAAGCATCTTTCAAAATAGAATTATCGCTTGAGCCACCAGCAATATAGTGATTTAGCACATATGTCATGTAAGAATTCTTAAAACAGAACGCTCGCTTTCTTGCTGGTGTCTTATCACCATAAAACTGAGGAACCGTGCTCTTTTCCGCATTAGCACCTTTTGTACAAGCACCAAGATACATGGTATCACCCTCAGAAAGTTCATGTGCCCGTCCCTGCTGAATCAGGTCTGTAATATAATTATAATCACGCTTTATAATTTCCAAATCTGCTTCAGGAGGAGTAAACATCTTCACATACTTAATCGGATATAAAAGATTGCTCTCCAGCATCTTATTTCTCCAATAATAGATTAATAAGATAAGGCGCATCTTCTCCCATGCATGAGACTTATAGAAATCAATTTCCACAGGGCCATCGTAATTAATCATAGTAAGAACCAGACGCTCTCCTGCACGCAATTCGCCCTTCTTGGTAACTTCATATGGTGTTGTTTTTAGCTCAACCCCAGCCTCAGGAAAATCCGCTTCCTGATTAGAATTGGCCTTATATCCAAAATATACTTCTTCAAGAAGATTACCTAATCCGCCTTTACGAAGTTTATTTGCATAAGCCTGAACAGCAGTCTGCTCTTCTATTCCTCTGGCTTTAATAACCTCTATAAAAGTATTGTTCTCTAGTTTTTTCGCATATTCTTCTATACTGTCTGGGCTAGCTGGATCGTAGCCAAGTTTATCACTAAACATAGAATACCCCTAACTATTTATTGCTCATAATATCCTTAATTCCTTGGTAATATGCCATTATCCTTTTATCGGTGCTATCCACAGATTTTAACCACTCATCTACATTCGAAGAATTAATTGCATTCTTACGCAAGACGCCAGCTATATCAACTGCCGAAACTATCAGTATTGGATGTCCATCCTCAACTACTTCTTGATATGCCTGCTTATCTACGTAGCTGGTTGTTATCATTATTCCAAACTGCCTATATCTGATACGTGAAATAAGACGAGACATTTCCTTAACTCCTACACCATGTGTAGGAGCATAGCACTTTGCCTCTAATGCACAATCAATTTTCAAAGGCGAATTAATTTTACCACCTGCACTAATAGAATAAAAACCAAGTGCATCTCTACCGCCATCACGCCAAGGTCTAGTAAGCGAGAAGTCTACAAAATTAGTATCCATCTTACCAATTATGCTTGTGGCACACGCCTCAAATCCTTGGCTGAAATCATTATAATGATTCCTAATTGCATCAAGACATAACAATCCCTCAGTATCACTTCCAGCTGGAAGCTGCTCAAATCTAGTGGGAATCTTATGCATTCTAGGTGCTGTTAATGCTGTAATTCCATTACGGCCTAGTTTCACAAAGCGTTGCCATGCTTCTGGAGCATACTGTAAGCTATTGTCGTGGTCATAAATCAAGGACTCAATCCAATTCCTGTAGATAGGCTTATTTCCTGTATCAAGAATAGTAAAGTACGCCTCATAGTTCTGGAATCGTTTTTCCTTAACTGTTCTCCAAAACGCGACCAAATCCTTATCTGGAGATATCTTAGGATTACCAGGAGCAGCCAGACCAAGGAACTGTATATCACGACCTACTCCAGTCTTTTTAAAGATAAAGAATGGTGGCATATCTTCTAGCGCCACTCCTTCATTTAATAAATCAAAGACCATCTCAAGTATTTTATTGCCTTTTTTCTTTGTATCTGTAAGTTCGCGTCCTGGCTCACGATTATCTCCGTAGTATCTAAAAATACCGGTTTCTTCATCAAGATAATCTGGCCACTCAAGTTCTTCCATGGAAGTGTACAGTACAACATATGCATATTTACCTGAGCCATCTTCGCGCAGCTTTTTTCTAAAGCCTCCTGCATTTTCGCATCCAGGTATCAGCTTATGAAAAGGCTCGGAAGACATATTTGGCACAGTACCGCCTTTATAAATGCAATCTACATATAAATCTGATTTTTCTAAATCCTCAAATTGTACTTCCATCCAACTATCCCCTATTAGTTAAAATCAATATTTATAACCATATCATTCGTCACAATTGAGTAATCTTGCTTCTTAAACCCTGGAACACCTCTGCTTTTTTGGAAAGAATTAAGAAGTGACGATAGTTTCGTTTTTTCTTCCAAATGGCTAATTATCAATAAGTTCGTATCGCTTGATTGTGTTCTACCATTCTCAAAATTATATTTACTTTTTCCATCTATAACTACATTTTTATAATAGTATTTACAATCCTCATTTTGAAATAATAAATCTACAAGTTTAATGAAAGCCTCAAAAGAAAAAACGTTATTTTTATCAAGCTCAATTGGCCCTATTCTATCATTCAAAGTAAACCATATATCTTCAGAAATATTTAACCGGTACCACTCATGTTCCACATTCCCTTTTTCTATTTCAGTACCATTTTTCATATCTAAATCCGCATATTCATACAAAGATTTCTCATTTTCATAATTATGCATATAACTCATATGTAAAAACAACGAAGCTACAAATGGTAAATATTTCTTAGCCTCTGATCCAATCTTATCCAAGATATCCCATATATCGCCAAAAGAAATATCGGGAATAAACTCCCCATTGGCTTTTTGTAATTCAGGCCTAAAATCAAATGGCATCACTTGCTTTCTTTCTGCATCACTTTCTTTTCCAGGATATTGAATATAAATGTTTTCATTATGTAATGTAGTATAAAGTAAAAGTCTTCTTTCTCGCTTGTTATATTCGAGCTTATCTCGAGACAAAAGATTAAATGATTCTACATTGTATTTTCTTAATCTTTTTGACTCAGCCAATACAATTCCTCTACTGTACTCGAACGATAATTCATTTTGTAATTCTTCTGTACTAAGTAATCTTGCCATTTTCTTATTATATTCCTTTTCTAATCAATACATATTCAATTTGTTATATGGTTATATTCAATAAATACTAATCATCAATCACACCATATTTTTTCTTTAATTCTTCTAAGCGAGCGTCTATATATTCCGCCGCATTTCCAGACAAACGAATATGACATTTTTCATAATGTTTTTTAGCAACTTCAACATAAGGCTCTTCTTTACCAAACGATGATTCATAGGTATCAGACCCAAATCTATCCCATATCTCTTGCAATGGGATTCCATTTTCTATCTGGGTATCTAATACGAAATGCTCTTTCATCAGACAATACCATGGATATTTTTCTTCCATCCATGGATACTTTTTAATCCAATCCGGATAAAGCGTTGCATCATTCCCATTGTCAAACGCTCTAAGTCGTCCCTTTCCAACAATTATTGGCTGATTCTTACCTTTTTTATCACAAGATAGAGGTGCAATATAGGCTACATCTCCATTTTTAACACTTGAAGGTTTTTTGCTGGCTGTATAATTCAAAGGATACACTTTCTCGCCATTAAGAATAACAACATTCGTGTAATATTTTTCTTCTGGATTAAGTCTATTCTCTCCAGAGCCTTCTAGCTTTAACCATGCAGTAAAATCATTAATCACTTTTTCTCTATTACTAGATTCCTTAAACATATTGCTAACAACATCATTATTCTCAGTACTGCATTTATCAAGTTCATCAACTATAGCTTGAGTTGTCTCAAATCGTGTTTTTCTATCCAAAGAAGCTCCATACATATAGGTATTTCTTGTGCCTTTTGATTTTTTTAGACTCAACAATGAATCATATTTTTCCTTAGCTGAGTCCAACACCTCATATGTCATTTTTCCTTCACCTGTCTCTAGTATCTGTTCAAGTAAATTATTAAAATATGCATGCACCTCATTTATCAAAGATTTCTCGTTAAAGAGAATTGAAAGCTCTATATTAGATGCAAAACCTCCTGTAGTAAAATTTGCCGAACCAATAATTGCCGCTGTATTGTCAAAAAGATATAATTTTGTATGTAATCCTTTAAGAGCATATACTTCAATACCAGCATCCATCATTAGTTTTATTGCATCTATACTATTTGCTTTAGCAAACATATCCTCAAGATAAAAACGAGTTACAAACACACAATTAATGTGCTTTTTTGATACAACGCGAACAAGTTTTTCTGCCAGTGGCATTGATAAAAACGGACTTATTATTTTTATTTCCTGTTCTACGCTATCAAACAAATCTAGTATTTTCTCATAGTGATTATCTGTTAGTAACTCCATTTTATCCCCTTTCCAAATATGTATAGGTGCCTAGCCCCGTTGCATTTTATCACCTAGTTATAATGTCTCTATAATGGGCCAGGCACTTTTTATTTTCTCACATCATCTATAAAATCAGCTTTAATGTCTGCACGAATTTCAAGTACCTTTCCGATATCAAGCTTTCTCAAATCAAAGCATTCTGGACTTATTGCAACCGGAATATTTCCCATGCCACTTACAACATCTACAATATAAAAAGAGAATGACTCACCCAGATTACTACATTCAATATTTCTAATATTACTTACCCTACCAAAGAAATATGTAAAAGTATCATCACTTTCTACTCCTAGATGAAATATAGAACCGGGGCATACAAATGTATCTGCATATCCCGCTACTTTCCTTTCAGTTCCATCATCTTCAATTTTAGAATTCTGACTGAAACGCTTATTAATCTCATCCATACTGTCAAAAACATCTACTGAAAACGGGAATGCTGACAATCTAACTTCATGAGTTTTTCCCTCTAATTCTCCATGAAATGCATTCCTATTAACTGTCTCAATCTGAATTCTTCCACCTTCAACAACATCTGCATCATAATACTCGTTTGCTTCAGATGATTTTGACAATTTCTTTATAAAATCTAATTTAGTCGTCTCATTGTTTTCTAATACAATATCAATATCGATAACATTGGTCTTCTTTGATACATCATCGACTTTTAACGTAAAAACTGCTCTTCCAAAAGGCATATTTTTAACATCATCTATTAAGTCTGTTTGTAAATGAATAATTGTTTTATCTTCTGATGCACATACAACAGAACTACTATTAACCATAGATACCAATCCTGAAATTATTGTTTGTATTTTCTTTTCTGGTATAAAAGAATCTAAATGTACTGGCATAACACTTCCCCTTTTTCCTCTATTAACCTAAATTACAGCTTATCATACTTATCAGCCTTCCCCTTAGCCTTCTCTACCGGATACTTAGCCTCATTCTGATCCATCTTTTTATTGATAATATCATCAGGATCAACGCCTAATTTATCTGCGAGATTCTGGCAGTATACCATTACATCTGCAAGCTCTTCCTTCACATGCTCCTCGTCAAAATTCTCATCATCCCACTGGAAGCACTCAAGTAATTCAGCTGCTTCAATGATTATAGATTTTGCCAAATGAACTGGTGCATGAAACTGATCCCAATCTCTGTCCTCAGTGAATTTTCTTATTCTGTCTATTGTTTCTTGTCTCATATTCTCTCCTTTATTTTGAGGCATCTATTAGCGCCTCTCGCAGTTCTTTATCACAGGCGTAAATATACAGGCCATCAACGCCACGTGTCATAAGTACTCTTACCTCATGTTGAATTAAAGTTTCTCCAAACTTTTTCGATTTACCATTAGACAATGTTCTATTTTGTTTTGCCTTGCGATTTTTACTGCAAGAAGGGTCAATTATTATTTTTCCATTTCTATACTTCACTGAAGGTCCTAATATGACACCTGCATAATTCAAATCAAAACCTTGTATAGTGAATGTAGACCCCACCTCTCCAATTGTCTGTGGTTGCTCGGCCCACGAAAGCCCCTTTATCGCTTTCTTATCCTTCTTTGATAAATCTGATTCTAATTCTCTATTCCATGGTTTATGCCATCCATCGATAAGCACTTCCCAATATTTCTTTAATCGCTTTTCTGGCTTATGAATAGAACTATATTCCCAATCATATGTAGCTATTACTCTTGAAAGTGCTGAATCCTTATCCTTCGCCTTTTTTCTAATTTCTAGGTCTAATTGTTTTGGTGAATCAAAAACTTTTACGCTATATTTAGATGATTTTGGTATCTTCTTTAACTCACCCTTTTTTGTAAAAGAATCAATCCAATCAATTGTTGCAGAGTCCGCATGCATTCTCAATTGCTTGTCTAATAAAATATAGTTATTATTTTTCTTAGCCTTTTTTCGGTATTGCTCAAGAGCCTTGGCTTCCCAATATTGCTCAGTAGTAAGAATCTGATTCTCATCAAACATTACAACTGTAACTCTTGCTCTATCAATTATATCCTTTAATTGATTCGAACCCCTATATGATTGTTTTCCTTGAGTAAGTAGCAAATGCGCTTCATCTATAAAGGCAACATCCACCGGGTCAGATTCTGAATGATTATTAATAAATGTTGTAGGTTTACTAACAATTTTTCCGTATTCTTTTGTAAGGCCGAGCTTATCAGCTATTTGCTCATATACAGTAATCTGCTCATCATGATTTACCAACAAATGACAGTTTATCTTTACCTTATGTTCCTCTGCCCTACAATACAGTTCATAAAAAGTACTGCTATTAAGTACTGTCTTACCTGTTCCCGCTTCTCCTTCTATAAAAATCAGTTGCTTAGTCTTGCCTTTATTTATCGCACTGGCAACCTTTGCTATAATTTGATCTCTTGCTCTTTCTTGTTCAGGAGTAAGTTTATGCAGTGGAGATGCTTTATAAATTGCTGAATCTTTTATAGCACTTTCAGTCGGAAATAAATCCTTATTTCTTTTTCTAAGACCCCGCCAAACTTTACGAAAGATTTCTTCAAATTCATCTGATGTATAATATTTTGATTGTGGATTTCCTCTGTCGTTATGTACTTCCTTTACTCGATCAATACTCATCATGTAATGCATCAATCGATTTTCTATATCAAGTGTCAATGATTTGTTAAAATGCTCATGACCAATAATAAAAAGACTAGCATCCTTCTCTAGCAATTTATATTGCCACGCAGTTTTATTAGTAGATTCATCATAGTGCTCTCTAGTCCTTCTAAAAACATTATTTGATTCTCCCACGTATACTTCAAAATCATCTGTATTCTTCCAATTATGAATGTACACAGTTGGATAATTCATAATAATATCCTGTGTTTTAGCATCTGCAGTTGATAATAATTCATCCTCGAGAGTTTTTAACTCATCACGATTATCCTTTATCTCCCTGATTATTGGAGTAGCCACTTTTCCACTCATCTCTAAAAGCCTTTCAATTATTAGTCATCCATTTTTTTGTACTCCCAAGTTCCAAATCCACAATTAAGTGCCGACTTGTATACCGGAAGTATTACCGATTCCAATTCTCTTTCAAACTGTTCGAATCCAATTTTTGATTCGTATATACGATATTTTATTTTATCATCATTTATATGCTTTTTAGCACATTTCTCAAATTCTTTACGAACCAAATCATATTTCCACATCATCTGATATGCTTTATACTCTAGCTTCGCTAGACGCTTAAAGTATATATCCCAGTCAGGCAAGTTATTACTCTTTGCACTGTTAATACTTTTTGTAGTTGGGTTTAGATTCCACATCTCATCATGTGCTACATATGACCATGGAACAAAATGGTCTATGGAAATATCCTTAGCCGTCAATGTATTCTTACCGTATATTTCCTTCACTGGCTCAATAGTAAGTATAAGCTTCCAATACTTTTTAATATCCTCAAGCTTCCGCTCCTGCGGTGGATATAGCTTATCTGCAATACCTGGTACACTAGGATTTCTCTTCTGGATATAGAGAATCATATTGTATTCTAGCCAGCCCTTGACTATTTCCTGATTTTTAATGAAATAATCAACCCATTCATCCTTTACTACGATTCTGGTAGCTAGACCATTGATACCAAGAAAATAGTACATAATCCTATTAGACCTATTGATGTTCTCAATCAATACCTCCTTTGGTACATCCCATACTTTCCCCTTTATCTCTGGCACAAATGGCGCCTGAAGACGATATGGTACATTCAATATTAAAGTTCGTTTTTTGGAAATTATCTCTTTATCTTTTGTCTCTGATAAATACGCTAAAAGCTCTGATTTTTTAATACTAGATTTGAAGTGTGGATTTTTATCTTTTATAAGCTTTACCACACTTTCAAGAGTGTCCTTTGGACCCAAATTTAGATGAAACTCGGTAACCATATACCAAGCACTAGCAATCATGTCATCTACAAGTTCTTCAAATGATATCTCAGTCTCCCCCGCAATTACTTTCTCAACAATTGCCTTAAACCAAAAGAACTTGTAGCACTCACTGGTGTTGTCAAACAGTCTACTAAGATTTTCAATATGCAGTTCCTCAGAATATGGTAGATTCATCATTTGTTACCGTCCCAATAAATACGATTCTTAAAAGCTCCACGTGCATCACTTTTCTCTTTGCGCACAGCCTCTAGTTCCTCAATGGAGTGACCTCTGGCTTCGCAAATTGCATACAAAACCTCAAGCACATCAGCCATCTCTTCAATTGACTTATCTATCTGATATTCTGCAACTTCTTCATTCAGTTTTATATCTAATTCCTTAAGATACTCATCCTGATTAAGAGTCCTAACAACAGGCTCTTTCCCATCAGCTATTATTATCTCTGGAATCCTGTCCCTGACTAATTTCCCCATAAAAAATTCCCCTAATTTTCATTTACAAATCTAATGAAAATTATAGCATATTCAGTAAGAAAACACTTCATTTAGTGTAGATTCTTTTGCAAAAAAGACTGCCCCTCCGGGCAGTCTCTCCATCGGCGCCAGCCGATTTCCAATCCCTCCTTGCTCGCGTAGCGAGTGGTCTGTGGAGCTCGGGCAGACCTGCGAGTGGAACGAGCTGCTAGGGATGGTCCCATAATTATTAATTACAGATTTTTCATATATATCTTGTATATTACTGGTAATAGGAGCCTATAATAAAAGCTATAAAAAAGCATCTATAGGAGGGAGATATATGGATTTCACTATTAATCTGATATTGGTATTCTTCGTATTTTCTTTTGTGGGATGGTGTATTGAGGTAACACTGAAATATCGCCAGTTTGGTCGTTTTATAAATAGAGGTTTTCTAATTGGGCCATGGCTTCCCATTTATGGTTGTGGAGCTGCACTGATAACTCTCACGGTAGCAGGACTCACACCAGTGGAGAGAGGCATAGGAACGACCTTTGCTATATCTTTGATTGTATGTGGCTTGATTGAGTACATGGCCAGCTATTTTATGGAGAAAAAGTTCCATGCCAGATGGTGGGATTATAGTCAAAAGCCAATGAACCTAAACGGCAGAGTTTGGATTGGTAACTTGATACTATTTGGAATAGGTGGGGTTG
The DNA here is from genome assembly GCF_900101325.1 of Pseudobutyrivibrio sp. AR14. Taxonomy (NCBI): domain Bacteria; kingdom Bacillati; phylum Bacillota; class Clostridia; order Lachnospirales; family Lachnospiraceae; genus Pseudobutyrivibrio; species Pseudobutyrivibrio sp. AR14. Next base: position 9,232 of record NZ_FMUY01000022.1, on the reverse strand, counting down.
CCATTATACATATTGTTAATCCGTTTTTATATGGGCTTTTCGACAGTCTAAGTCTAGTAAGTAGGGAGATTATTGCCGGTTGTCTTTCTGTTATTTTTCTTGCTGACTACAGCGTTTCTCATTTTGTATTAAAGCTTGTGAAAATCGGAGTTGAATCCAGTGAGGCTGATAATACAGAGGCCATAAGCAATGATGTGAAATTATTACTCAGTGACAGATCTATTTTTTATCGAAGATTTGCCAATGCCTATCCTGACGTAATCTATCGTACTGAAAAGGTCAAAGCCAGAATGGAAGAAATCCGTTTGGAGACAGAGAAGTTTCGCTTAGAAGCTGAAAAGCGTCTGGATGAGCTGAATCAACAGTATGAAAAGAACAAAGCTGAGTGGGATGCAAGCATTAGGGCCGGAAAAGAGCAGTTGAGGGAGACCCTAGAGCCAACAGGCTTCATAAAGAGCAATTTGATAGAGAAGCAAAATCAGCTTATTAGTTTACTATATGATGAAAGTACAGCAACAGCTCCCGCGAAGACCCTGATGTCTGAAATCGAACATGAGCGTTTGAGACTTGAAAAACGCAGTTGGTAAGTTGGAAGAACGATAATGGCTACAATCAAAGATTATATTAAAACTATCTGTTGTAGCCTATCAGCTTCAAATAGTTATCTGCCAGTTCTTCCGGCGGCATCTCCATTTTCGTTCCTATCCACCATTTCACTGCTTCCGCCAGGCTTCCTACCAGATGATTCAAGGCAAAATCCCGGGGTACATCTGTCCTTACGCTTTTTGGATACTGTTCAAACATCGTAATCAGATATTCCTTAAAGTATCGCATGAACAGTTCGCCGCTCTCCCCGGATAATATTCCAATCACGTTCCCCTTGTTATCTTTCAGATGATACAGAAGGTGGGTTATTTTTTCCTTAAGGCCGTGGTCTGATAGGGAAAAATCATGGGATGTCTCTGAATGCAGTTCATGGGAAAAGATATGGTCGAAAATATCTGTACACATTTCCTTAAGCAATTCATCCTTGGTCTCAAAGTGGCTGTAGAATGTGCTTCTGCCCACATTTGCCTCGTCCAATATCTCCTGAACAGTTATATTGTTGAAATGCTTTTCTTCCAACAGCTTATTGAAAGCCTGGAATATTGCACTTCTAGTCTTCTGCTGTCTACGATCCATATTATATACCTCCGGACAAATTATCTTATTTGTTCAGTAACGAACAACATATCACATCTGGTTATTGTGAGGTTAACTCCAACCACCTATGATTATATCAAACAATTTGTTCATTATCACACACTTTGTTCGTGGAGGTTATAAATTGAAACCAAATATCAGACACGGAATATTCCTGGCGGTGCTAGCTGCAGGACTCTATTCCCTTAGCTCACCTTTTTCAAAGCTTCTTCTGGATTATCTACCATCAACCCTGATGGCAGGATTTCTTTATGCTGGCGCCGGAATAGGAATGCTTATCATTGCCCTTATAAAAAAGCTTTCCAATCGCCCTGAAACAGAAGAACGCCTCACCAAATGTGAGCATCCTTACATAGTAGCTATGATTCTGCTGGATATCACCGCACCCATTTTTCTGCTATTGGGACTCACCATGACATCCGCTGCCAACGCATCACTCCTTAACAACTTTGAGATCGTTGCCACAGCGCTGATAGCCCTCATCATTTTCAAAGAAGCAATCTCTCCTAGGTTGTGGCTTGGAATCCTTTTTGTGACCGCATCCTGCCTGCTTCTATCCCTGGAAGACATATCAAGCCTTCAGTTTAATTCGGGCTCCCTGTTTGTCCTGCTTGCCTGTCTCTGCTGGGGCATAGAAAACAATTGCACCAGGAAGCTTTCAGCCAAGAATCCGCTTCAGATTGTTATGATAAAAGGCCTTTTCTGTGGAACCGGTTCCATCATTATCGGACTAATCTGTGGCCAGCGTATCCTTCACCCTTGGGCAGTACCAGTGGTTCTCCTGCTTGGATTCGTGGCTTACGGACTCAGCATATTCTTTTATGTCTATGCCCAGAGAATCCTCGGTGCCGCCCGCACCAGCGCCTACTATGCCGTAGCGCCCTTCATAGGTGTCATTCTCTCCCTGCTGATTTTCCGTGAGATTCCAGGCATGCTTTTTATTGCTGCCCTCATCCTGATGATTATTGGCGCATGGCTGTCCTCACAGGATAAGCCGCTTAAGGAGGTATTCCGTAGGAATAGCAAAGGTGCCTGATTCCCAATGGGAATCAGACACCTATCTATTATCTGTCTTTAAAATCTATTATGAGTTGAAACTAGACATTGTACTCTCATATAAATAAAAAACACCAGCAGAGCTCTGCCGATGTTATCTTCTCATTCTTTTTATATTTTGATTCTGTTAAAGTTCAAAAGCATCATACACAATTTTTTGCAAATATTCCTTCTTACTAAAATCATTTCCATCTGAAAAGAAGGCATTATACGCAACATATTCATAAAGATAAGGGTCACGCATTTGTAGTCTCCTTCATCTTATATTTCTTATCCAAAAAACGCTTGGCATCGTCCATTGTGATTTCTCCGCGTTTTTCTTTTTCTATATATTCTTTAAACGCTGCTGTTGGTTCTAGACCATCAACTTTAATCATACCAATAGCGTAATCCCAAGCTTCTGCGTTAGTCATAGATATCGCCTCCTTCTTGAATATATTGTATCATATTTTAGCTTTTTACATGGGCCTAAAGGCTTTAAGTAATTACCCAAAATATAAGTGCCTGACTCCATTGCAATTTTGATATGCACTTTTCTTTGACAAATTCGCAATCCATGTTAAAATAAGCTTAACAGATTATGTTTTACTATATATTTCGTTAAGGTGGTGATGATATGATATACAACTACATAAAAGACAACTATAAAGAAGGTGAGCCAATTTTCTTCTCAGATATATACGATGGCACCATTTCTAAATCTGCTCTTACCCAGCAGCTTACAACACTATGCAAAAAAGGCTTGCTTGTTAAGTATGATAATGGCATTTACTACATGCCTAAGAAAACCAGACTTAAATCAGCAGTTGGGCCAACAGCGGATACAGTTGCGAAATACAGGTTTATAGTCAAGAATGGCAAGATTGATGGCTTTTATACTGGAAATACATTTGCAAATCAGATTGGTATCTCTACTCAGGTTCCCCACGTAGTTGAGATAGTAAGTAATAATACCAACTCTGCTCCAAGGGATGTCATCATAGGCAACAGAAAATTTAAAGTGAAGAAGCCACTTACAACCGTCACCGATGATAATGTTTATATATTACAAATGCTGTATCTACTGTCTGATTTAGACTCATATTTAGATTATGATTATGAGGAAGCCAGACAATGCTTTTTGAAATTTATTGAATCACATAACATAAAAAGAAGCGATGTTGATGAATATATAAGGAAATTCCCGCTCACAGCATTCAAATTTTATTATGAATTGAGGTTAGACAATGTACTTGCACAATGATAAAGAATTATTTGGCGATATTATCGCCCTTACTGCAGAAAAGATGGGCCAAGCACAGGACATCATAGAGAAGGATTACTATGTAACAATAATCCTTAAAGAACTATCTTTATGTGATTATCCTATCTGCTTTAAAGGCGGCACTTCTCTTTCAAAGGCCTTTGGAATAATAGATCGTTTTTCAGAAGATATTGATATTACATTCACTGAGCATTTAGGAAAGAGCAGAAGAAAAAATCTTAAATATGATATCTTAAAATCAATTGCAGATAAGCTTGGATTTACAATAGCAAACTGGGATTCTATCGAAAGCAATAATGATTACAATCACTACGATTTTGCATATAGCTCTATAGTAGAGAATCCTTTTTTGACAACATATGTAAAACTGGAAACTGCCCTAATGTCATATGCTTTTCCAACTGAAGAGAGAATGATAGGAAATTATATTTATACCGCCTTAAAAGATGATGAACCTGAATTAATTGGAGAATATAATCTTCTGCCATTTCCAATGCAGGTGCAGTCTCTAGAAAGAACATTAATAGATAAGCTATTTGCTTTATGCGATTACTACATTCAAAATAAAGCTGCCAGAAACTCGCGTCATCTATATGACATTTATAAGCTTGGACAACAAGTTTCAGTAAATGACAATTTCAAATCTCTTGTCACTGAGGTTCGCCAGCATAGGTTAGAAATCAAAGATAACGTAGCTCCTTCTGCCGACCCTAGTGTTGATATTGCTGCAACAATCAAAGACTTTTGTGGTAAGGATTTTTACGCAGATGATTACGAGCGCACCACAAAAAACCTTATATCTGATGAAATCTCATACCAAGACGTGAAGTCATTTATATTGCAATTTACAAATGATATTTTTTAGTAATAGGGTCAGGAACTTTCCATCGGCGAAGCCGATTTCCAATCCCTCCTTTTTATCATAACCAATAATAGAATTCTTATGTAAATAAAAAGAGTAATGAGAATACCACAGAGGACAATAGCCTGGCACTGCGCTTTTACTCATTACTCTATTATTTCTCATTATCCATAAATCTTGATTCCATCCTTTAAAACTTCATCCAATAATTCTGGATTAGCCACCAACTGGTCTTTGTCCAAGAGATCAATCTTTTTATGCAAGGTATTGCTCAATTTTTCAACCAAGCCATAAAATTTCAGTCCCTTCACAGTTGATGAAATAAGCAAATCTATATCACTATCCTCTTTTGCTTTTCCCTTTGCATATGAGCCAAAGAGATAACAATACTCAATTTTATAATCCTTAAAGACTTTTTTACACTTTTCTTTTATGCCATTTATATCTAGTATCCCGTGAGTCTCATCAATAGTATTAAGCTTTCCTAGTGTTTCTACCAGGTATAAATACTTAATTGAATTGCTCTTTTGTGGTTCAGTTTCATAAGACTTATATGAGCGCAGTGAGACTTTCAAATAATCTGCCGCTTGGCTCTGTGTATAGCCTATTGATTTTCTAATCTCTTTTAAAGAATCAACCATAGTTCTGACCTCCTAAAAGGATTATACCATCTTTTTGCACTTTCCCCAGATTAAAAGTGCAATTTCTGCACTTTTTTATTTTTAGAAAGTGCAAATATTGTGCTTTTTTCTAGTTATATTTTTTTAAATGCCATGCTTATCCCTCAATTTCGCAAGTACTTTTGGTCCGTCAACCAGTCTTCCAGCTTCATAATCATCAATACCTTTATTGACTTGACTCGCCTCGTCGATTCTTCGAATAGTACGCTCTATTTCTACTATATTCTTTAAATCTCTCATTGAATCAATCTGCATATAAATGCTCCTTTCTGTTATTAAATTATACACATCGGCGAAGCCGATTTCCAATCCCTCCTTGCTCGCGCAGCGAGTGGTCTGTGGAGCTCGGGCAGACCTGCGAGTGGAACGAGCTGCTAGGGATGGTCCCATAATTATCATAATCTTTTCTCAAACTTAAACATTCCATCAGGGAACTGCTCGTCCTCTTCAAAATGATTATCCCTCATGCCGAATTCTTCTAGCGCTCCGTAGACTCATGGATAGCGTAATCTATTTCACTTATATTCCTAAGAATCATCTTGTCATCAACAGGACTATTATCTCCTAAGAGCATCACATAGCCTTCTACCCAGATTTTAATTCCTCTTTCTTTTAGAATGCTGGATACAATGTATGCTTCAGTCCCTCTCATACATATAAATAAGAGCGACGCACGTGGCATCGCTCTAGTAGTTTATAACATTGCTTTGTATTTTCCATAGTCAGCTTCTGGAATGTTTAATGCTTTCATAGCTTCCTCGGCTGTTAATTTAAGATTGTTCATGATGTTACGAATAGAAGAAAGGCGTTCTTCTTCTTTAGCATCGTGTTTAATTATTGCTTCTTCTTCCCATCTCTGCATAAACTTAACACCTACTTCCTCGCTCGCCTTAATCTGAGCTACGCGATTTTGTATCTTAGCCAGATTGGGAGCTGATTCTTCTTGTGTTTCTACGCCTTCATTATATTCGATAAATCGCATGAGCGCAATAAATTCAGGGGATACGTCTTCCTTGTTTTGACCATGCGTATTGATGAAAATTCTCTTCGCGCCATCATTTAGCCTTATGCTATCATCCTCATTACATACATCTTCAAACGCACTACCTCCTTGAAAATATATTTCAAATGCATAGTGCCCAAAGATAATCATAGAATACTAACATGAAAAGATACTTAACCACTTTCATAACTCTCTTTTAAAATAAATGTATAACTATAAATAAAAATGGAAAATATGACCGAATTGGTCGGATGCACTATGTGCATTTGATTGTGATAATATATCATCATTTTTAGATTATGTAAAGAGGTATACTTTTTTCCCATCGGCGAAGCCGATTTCCAATCCCTCCTTGCTCGCGCCAGCGAGTGGTCTGTGGAGCTCGGGCAGACCTGCGAGTGGAACGAGCTGCTAGGGATGGTCCCATAAAAAGCAAAAAAGGTGCCTGACCCCCAATGGGAATCAGACACCTTCTAAATTTTTAAGCTTTACTCAACTATATAGTTAATTGTGCTGCCTACTTGACCCCTTCCAATGATACCAAACTCTGTAGTCTGGCCGTTTGTAAGTGTTGAGTTCCATGACATAGGTGTGAATACATAGTAATCACCTTCCTGTGAAACATTTACGCACCAGCTCTGAGTAAGATTAATATCACTCTTCTTTACCTTTACCTTCCAGCTATTCTTGGTACTTCCGGACTTGTTGGTAACCTTGAAGCTTACCTGATATCCATCTGTCCAGCTGTTGATTGTATAGGTAAGATCCATGCCTGTCTGAACTACAGGAGGATCTGGGTTAACTATTGGCTCTGAATAAGCTGTAGCCTTCCATGAATATACATTCACGATACCAGAACCAGAATTTACAAAGTAAATAGTCTGCTTTCCAGTAATGTTCTTAGAAGCTGTAATAGTATATTCTTTTGAATCACCACTAATTGTTGCTGAGCCAAGAAGAGGACCAGAAGCTGAATTTAATCTAACCTCAATCTTGCCTGTAGAAGTTGAAGATGCTGTAATTACAAATTGTGAAACGCCATCTGAGAAGTTGACGTTTTGAGTTCCTGCAGAACCATTTGGAGTAATATTTACAGCAGTCTTGCTTGGTGTAACTAATGCACCGCTAAGTACTGACGCTGTTGTAGCATCAACGCTGCTATATGGATCTACATTTGTTGCAGGTGGATTTACTGGTGGCTGCTCTCCTGCTTTAGCTGCCTGCCATCCATCAAATGTTACCGGGCCACCCTTTGCCTCGAAGTATACATAGTGTACGCCTGTAATGTCTGATGAAACGTTGATTGTCACTGGCTTAGTGATATCTGTACCAACAGCTACTGTTCCTGCTGGAGTCTTTGAATCATCAATATATACATTCATGCTTACCTTTGGCTTAGATGCCTGAACATATACGTTGAATGCTGAAACGCCCTCTGAGAAATCAATGTTCTGTACAAGGACATAACCATTTTCGTTGATGACTACTTTATCCTTTGATGGTGCAATCATAGCGCTTGTAAGCTGCTCTGGAGTAGCAATCTCTGCCTCAACCTTTGCATAAGGATTGATTGTATCGCCTACTGGTGGTACTACTACCCCACCTCCTGGAGCTGTTGCTGACCATGAATCAAGTGTAATACCTGATCCTGCTGCAACTACAAAGTACACATCATGTGTTCCTGTAACGTTAGCAAGTGCCTTAGTTGTCTTAGTCTCAATTGTACTATTTTGGCTTAGTCTAAATGCTGCAACCTTGTCGCCTGTAGCTGAATCGAGTCTGACCTCAAGCATTGCTGCTGTACTTGCAGAAACATTTACATTAAACTCTTCTACGCCCTTAGCGAAGTCTACATTTTTGATTGCAACATATGAGTTAGCCTGTGCAAGACTTACAGCATCCTTCTTAGGAGTAACCATTGCGCCACTCATATCAGTTGCAGCTGCGTTTTCGGCCTGATTTGTACGGTATGGATCTACTGTATCGCCTACTGGTGGCTCTACTGGTGGCTGGTCGCCTGCTGCAGCTGCCTGCCATCCATCAAGTGTTACTGAACCTCCCTTTGCTTCGAAGTATACATAGTGTACACCTGTGATATCTGTTGAAACAGTGATTGTAGTTGGCTTTGTGATATCTGTGCCAATTGTTACTGTTCCTGCTGGAGTCTGTGCATCGTCAATGTATACATTAAGGCTTACCATTGGCTTTGAAGACTGAGCATATACATTGAATGCTGAAACGCCCTTAGAGAAATCAATATTCTGTACAAGGACATAACCATTTTCATTGATTACAACCTTATCCTTAGATGGTACAATCATTGCATTTGTAAGCTGCTCTGCAGTAGCAATCTCTGCCTCAACCTTTGCATATGGGTTGATTGCTCCTTCAACTGGAGGCTCTACTACTGGTGGCTCTTCACCTTCTGCAGCTTTTGCTGTCCATGAATCAAGTGTAATACCTGAGCCTGCTGCAACTACAAAGTAAACATCATGTGTTCCTGTAATAGCTGCAGTTGCCTTAGCTGTCTTAGTCTCAATTGTACTATTTTGGCTTAGTCTAAATGCTGCTACCTTATCGCCTGTAGCTGAGTCAAGTCTGACCTCAAGCATTGCTGCTGAGCCTGCAGAAACATTTGCATTAAACTCTGCTACACCCTGAGCGAAGTTTACATTCTTGTATGCAACATATGAATTAGCCTGTGAAAGACTTACAGCATCCTTCTTAGGTGTAACCATTGCGCCGCTCATATCTGTTGAAGCTGCGCTTTCTGCTTCAACTGCGCTGTATGGATTTACTGTATCACCTACTGGTGGCTCTACTACTGGTGGTTCTTCACCTGATGCAACAGCCTGCCATCCATCGAGTGTTACAGAACCGCCCTTAGCCTCGAAGCGTACCTTGTGTACACCTGTGATAGCTGATGAAACATTGATTGCAGTTGCATTTGTAATGCTTGGACCAACTGTTGCTGTTCCTGCTGGAGTCGCTGCATCGTCAATGTAAACATTCAAGCTGACACCTGGCTTTGAAGACTGAGCGTATGCATTAATACTTGAAACGCCCTGTGAGAAATCAACGTTCTGTACAGTAACGCTACCATTTTCATTGATTACAACCTTATCCTTTGAAGGTGTAACCATTGCACTTGTAAGATCTGTAGC
>NZ_FMUY01000032.1:0-4668 GCF_900101325.1 Pseudobutyrivibrio sp. AR14 | reverse complement strand
TTTATCTAACGACTCCGGCAAAATACACCCAGAATGTGTTCTGTGTTTATTCACCAAATGATTTAACTCTTCAGAATTATCTTCTAATAATTCCATTATACTTGTGCTTTTATTCAATGTCGGCTCAGATACCTCGGCAGCGTCAAACATGCAGCCCATAGCCGAAAATGACAAGTCATTTACTATTACCTTATAAATTTCTGTGTCGATTAATACCTCGTTTATCATAATTCTCCTTTAATCTCCCCGTATGAACCCTGGGGACGGGGTTAGTGGTCCATTTAAAATAGTGCACTGATATCACTCATATCCATCCTAAAAAAGATGGCTAAACTTATTTATCACCTATTATGAATTTTTACAGAGGTTAGATAAAAGGCTTGGCCTACGATACTTCTATACCATTCATGGTCTTCGATAAACTTTTTCTAACTCCCATTTTTCACTATTTTTTATAAAATAAAAAATTTCCTCTTCCGGACCTGATGTTACCACTAATTCCCCATTTTCATCGTAATATTTGTAAAAAACAAACATATAACCTTTACCCGTATTTTTCCCAAGTAACAATAGTTTAGGAGCAATAAACACATCCACCGATGTAGAGTCATGACTTCCCACAACGTATTGTGCTCCCCATAAGGGGTCATTTATGTTATCTATTTTTTCAATACCTTCTTTTAGTTCATAAGCTCTATCAATGCAATGTTTAACGGATATATAGCAATATAATTCATATAGAAAAAACAATATAAGTAAAATGATAAAAGTATAAACAACTTTTCTTTTCAAAACTGCTCCTCTTACATAAAAAACACATCCGACATCTGAATATATAAAAACTCTTTCATTAAAACGCTGTACTCCCTAAGTCTTATGCGGGTCTATAGATTTTATATAGTTCCCACTTACCGGCTTTCTTTATATAATAAAATACTTCTGATTCTGGTCCTGATTTCTTTATTAATTCCCCACTATCATCGTAATATTTATATATAACCGACATATACCCTCTACCTTCGTTTTTCCATAAAAATGTTAGCTTTGGTATTATTACAACTTCTACCGATGACGAATCATTACTACCTTTATGATATTGTGCATTCCATAAAACATCATCCGTATCTTCGAGGATTTCAATTCCTTCCTTCAGATTCTTAGCTCTTGAAATACAACTTTTAGTAAAAATAAAGCATATACTCTGATATAAAACAAATAACAATACTATTATCAATACTATTAATTTTAACCTTTTCATTCTGTACACTTTTCTTCATTTGGAATTCAAAATTCATCACTTCTATTATTTTCCAATAACATCATTAATTATTTTTTCTATAATTGCTGCATTTTTCATTTGGTAAGATCTGTATATTATATATAAAATGTTATGCTCCTTAAAAAATGGATATCCATCACGAGAATATTTTTGTATAGTAATAATCAACCAATTCTCTTTTTTATCAATTGTTACCTTATCGTTATTCTTCAGCGAATAATAAGCTATGGTTCCAGCTATTTCCATGAGAATTTCTTTTGCTTTATCAAATTCTATTTCAAAAAGTTCTTCCAACTCCTTTTTTAACAATACAGATAAGTCATTTGGTTTTATCAAATAATCTATATTATTCTTCGCAAAACACTTTTCTGCAAAATTAATATAGCTATCTACAAATAAAGCTATATCATCCTTTTCAAAAGTTTTCATTTGTAAAGATTCATCCATTTTCTTATAGCCAATCTCACGCATATAAGTAGCAAATTTACTTATAACCTCTTTAAAAGAAAACTCATCAACATATGTATAACTAATAGAATCTCCCATACATAGCAGACTAATTTTCCCTTCATGAATTAAATCTTCATATATATCAAACCCTTGTGATTTTCCAGAAACTATCCTTTTAAAGAGACCTAAATAATTACTTGACAACCCTTTCCTGATATATTCCTGCTTAAATCCTTTATCTTTTGCTTCTTTCCCGAGCAATTCATCTATAATCTGCCTTTTATACTCTTCGCTCAACATATACATTTTTTTCTTATAATCCAATCATTTCAGATGGTACTAATCCTTGGAGACAGGGTTAGTGCATTATTCAAAAAGCTATCGCTTTATGAATCCACGGATGGGGTTTATTTTTCATTATAGATACCTATATTTTCTATCTCCTCTTTTGAGAAGTAAGCTTTAATTTCATCAAGAATCCAACGATTTACATTTTTTTGCCGATAAGCATTAAGTACAATTCCCATAGGTGTATCATGTACCTTACGCTTTATATTAGCTTCTCTATCAATAAAAAAATAATTAGATGTTTTACCTTCAACCATATACGTATCTTTAATTTTATCAAGCATTAACCCTGTTAGTATTTCTGAAGCCAAAAGTAGTTGCTTTTTTGCCACTGTCCATTCTATATTGTATACACTTTCTACCATTTGACAGATATGCAAAAGATCATCATTAATAATTGTATTAGGGTTCTCGTCTATATACTTTTCATAATCTTTTTCATAATTGTTTCTAACAAATATTATATCTTCTCGTTTATAATATGGTCTTTTCAACCATTCATCCATCTTAGAGTAGCCTTCTCTAAGCATAAACTCATTTATCTGACTAATGGCCATTCTAAATGTTTCTTCATCCTCATAATGATATGTCATCCTTTTTCCTTCAAACATGATGTATATATCACCCTGATGAATTAAATCTTCTGTTATAAATAATGATTGACTTTGTTCATCCACTGTCCTTTCAAGAATCCCTAAAGGTTTAGTAGCGATAAGCTTTGGATGACTTTTAATAGAAAATCCTCTCTTCTTAGCTTCTTCTCCCATTATTTCTTCTATTATTTTTTTATATTTAATTGACATAAGATATACTCCTTTACCTAAAATGCATTTTGTAATGTTTGTATTGAATTGACAAACATAGGTACCGCAACCGAATCATCTAATGTTCCAGCTCCTCCCGTAAACACATCATCTGCAAACAATAGCAATGATCCTGCTATACCCAATACTGCTAATCCTGTTTCCACGAAATCTGGAGATTGCTGAGTTGTATTATCACAATCTGCTTCAACTGATGTAGGACAGCCACAACTAATCCACTGAATAAAATAATATGTTTTCAAAAACTCAATCATTGTTTGATTAACTGTATTTACGAGTCTTGGCAACATTTTTCCTGTTACCGCCTTTACTTCTTCTGGTGTTGGTTCATATAAAACACAATCATCAGGTATTGACTTCTGATAATTATATATGATCAAGCCATCCCCATAAGTTCTATACACAACATATTCTCCAGGATTAAGAACTGAAGGAATTGCTACTCCATTAAATGATTCGTCATAGCTTTTTCCCATATAGGCTTTTTCGATTGAGTACGTTATCAGATTATTTTCATTATAATTAAATGCTTCAACATAACCTTCCAACTGTGCAATTCCTATCTCATGATTTGGCGCTCCTTGTGCATAACTTCCTGGCTTTATCTCATATATTTCTGCCACCATACCCTCAAACACAACTATATCCGCATAGCCATATTTACCTAGTCCATGAAATGACCCACCTTCTATCGGAACTTCTATTGCGCAATTTAATCCAGTATAGTTTATTGCGTATGTCTCCATAAGCAAATGTGCTTCCGCGCCTTCCAAAACTGTATACCTACCTGATAAATCTACTCTATCAATAGGTCTGTTAAAACAGTATTCAAAAAGGTTATTTGTCTCAGGTATTTCAATTCCTATGAATCTCTCTTTATCCCTAGAAACAAACCTACCCACCTCAGCATCATAGTATCTCGCCTGAGCAAAATAACTCTCTGTCATCTCATCATGCTGATACCCAGTAAAAGCTAGTGGTTGGATGATATTTCCTTGCTTTTTGTAAGTTGGCTTTTCATGAATACCTTTCAAAGGATTTAGATTTCTTCCAAACTCGTCGTATGCGTATGTACCTACAACTGCACCATCGGTTCCTGTTAGATACATACCAGTTCCAAGTTCATCTAACATATAGAAATAGTCTTCCCCTGATTTAGACATTGAAACCACATTGCTATCATAAATGTAGGATTCTGTCTTGCCATTTACAGTCCGCTCTAGCATGTTGTGGTAGTCTTTTGTTAAATCAAGCAGGAACTCTATCTGCTCATCAGGCTTGCTTACAGCCACGCGCTTACCCATACCATTGTAGCTATATGTAGCCTCAACTGTTGCGCCAACCTCAACCTTGGAAAGCATATTTGTGGCATCAAATGAAAACCTCTTTTCTAACACTCCATTCTCAAATTCAGCTATCTTATTTCCTCTTCTATCATATTCATAGGAGATAGTCTTTGAGCTATTTACTGTTTCAAGAAGTCTATCTAGATTATCATAGCTATATGTTGTTACTTCATTATTGTCTATAAATCTTCTTCTGTTTCCAAATGCATCGTATTCGTATTTACGGATAAGCTCACCATCAAGACTTACTTCTGTAAGCCTATTTTCTAAATCATATCCATAATTATATTCGCCAGAAACATTCTCTAAATCTCTTCTGAATCGATTTACTGTAGTTCGATTACCCCTAGTATCATATCCATAAGTATATCTATCCATTAGGCCCTTTGAATCGTACATTTCAAGAGACTTAAGCATACCG
>NZ_FMUY01000018.1:0-45019 GCF_900101325.1 Pseudobutyrivibrio sp. AR14 | reverse complement strand
GTTACTATTCACAGTTATAAATATTTAAAGATTAATTCTCGTCATGCTTGCATGTAAGAGAATGATCTTTAAATATTTATAAACTGGAATCAGTGACTCCACCCACATGAATAATGTTAAGTGCTTTAGCACTGGGAAAGAAGTCTGTAAGACTTCCATTATGAATGAGGGTGGAGGAACTGTGAATAGTAATGAAAAAACTAGGGCCAATATAGGCCCTAGTTCTATACATACTATATATAGTAGATTCTATTATTCAACATCCTGGTTCAAATGCAGTAGATGATAACTGCATTTGAATCTGGCTTTCAGCCAGACTACTTTCTTGAACATTGTTCAAGAAAGCATCCTATTACGATGTTGAATAATCTTGATGATTATTCAACATCTACTAATTCATCTGAAGTTGTAAGCTCTTCTGTCTCAGCTTCTCCCTCAAATTCCTGAGCTAATGCTGCGTTTGCAATATCAGCATCTGTAGAAAGTGGAATGTTAGAGTATCTCTTCATACCAGTACCAGCTGGGATTAAGCGACCGATGATAACATTCTCCTTGAGGCCGTTAAGTGGATCAACCTTACCCTTGATAGCTGCATCAGTAAGAACCTTTGTTGTCTCCTGGAATGAAGCTGCTGAAAGGAATGAGTTTGTAGCAAGGGCTGCCTTTGTGATACCAAGGAGTTCCTGTGTACCAGTTGCAACTGCCTTACCCTCTGCTTCCATCTGCTCGTTAGCTTCCTCAAAATCAAGCCAATCTACAAGTGAACCAGGCATGAATCCTGTATCACCAGCATCGTCGATTCTGATTCTCTTAAGCATCTGACGGCAAAGTACCTCAATATGCTTATCGTTGATATCAACACCCTGTAAACGATATACACGCTGTACCTCGCGGATAAGGTAATCCTGAACAGCTGCCTTACCCTTGATAGTAAGGATATCGTGTGGATTTACAGAACCTTCTGTAAGTTCATCACCAGCCTCAAGCTCCTGACCTGCAAGAACCTTGATACGTGAACCGTAAGGGATGAGGTATTTCTCAACATCACCTGTCTCAGAGTTAGTTACTACAACCTCTCTCTTCTTTGTCTTAGAATCCTCTTCGATTGTAACTGTACCAGCAATCTCAGTGATGATTGCAAGTCCCTTAGGCTTTCTAGCCTCGAAAAGCTCCTCGACACGAGGAAGACCCTGAGTAATATCGTTACCAGCAACACCACCAGTATGGAAGGTTCTCATTGTAAGCTGAGTACCTGGCTCACCGATTGACTGAGCTGCGATAATACCAATTGCTTCACCAACCTGAACAGCACGTCCTGATGCCATGTTAGCACCGTAGCACTTAGCACAAACACCAACGTGTGAACGGCAGTTAAGAACGTTTCTGATCTTAACCTTCTTAATTGGCTGACCCTTATCATCAACACCGCGCTCAATAATAGCTGCTGCACGCTTTGGTGTAATCATATGGTTAGCCTTAACAATCATCTCGCCATTTGCATCATAGATTGAATAGCAAGAGAATCTACCTGTAATACGGTCCTTAAGAGACTCAATCTCCTCACGACCATCCATGAATGCGTATACCCACATACCTGGAATCTCACGATCTGTACCAGCTACACAGTCTGACTCACGGATAATAAGCTCCTGAGCAACGTCAACCATTCGACGTGTCAAATAACCTGAATCGGCTGTACGAAGAGCTGTATCAGAAAGACCCTTACGAGCACCATGAGCTGACATGAAGTACTCAAGTACGTCAAGACCCTCACGGAAGTTTGACTTGATAGGAAGCTCGATTGTACGACCTGTTGTATCAGCCATCAAACCACGCATACCAGCAAGCTGCTTGATCTGCTTATCAGAACCACGGGCACCTGAATCAGCCATCATGAAGATGTTGTTGTACTTATCAAGACCATCAAGAAGGTCCTTAGTAAGCTCATCATCAGTATTCTTCCATGTATCAACTACTTCACGGTAACGCTCCTCCTCTGTAATAAGACCACGCTTATACTGACGTGTAATCTTATCTACAGTCTCTTCAGCTGCAGCAATAAGCTCTGGCTTCTGAGGTGGAACTGTCATATCTGAAATTGAAACTGTCATGGCAGCAATTGTTGAGTAGTGGTAACCCATAGCCTTGATATCATCAAGAACCTCTGCTGTCTTTGTAGCTCCATGTGTATTAATAACTTTTTCAAGGATCTGCTTTAACTGCTTCTTACCAACGTGGAAGTCAATTTCTGGAGCAAGCTCATTCTCAGGCTTTGTACGATCTACATAGCCAAGATCCTGAGGAATAATCTCGTTGAAGATAAGTCTTCCAAGTGTTGATGAAACATTACCTGTAACAACAGTACCATCTGCTAACTTCTTAGACATACGTACTGTGATACGTGCATGCATTGTAAGTGCTTTGTTCTCGTATGCAAGAATAGCCTCGTTGAGGTTCTTGAATGCCTTACCCTCGCCTGGCTCTTCTCTTCCATCACCTACTGTAGTACCACGCTCCTGTGTAAGGTAGTAAATACCAAGGACCATATCCTGTGAAGGAACGGCAACAGGACCACCATCTGAAGGCTTAAGTAAGTTGTTAGGTGAGAGAAGCATAAATCTACACTCAGCCTGTGCCTCCTGTGTAAGTGGAAGGTGAACAGCCATCTGGTCACCGTCGAAATCGGCGTTGAAAGCTGTACATACAAGTGGATGAAGCTTAATAGCTCTACCCTCTACAAGAATTGGCTCGAAAGCCTGAATTCCAAGTCTATGAAGTGTAGGAGCACGGTTAAGCATAACTGGATGCTCTTTAATGACATCTTCAAGGATGTCCCAAACCTGTGGCTCGAACTTCTCAACCATCTTCTTAGCGTATTTGATGTTGTGAGCCATACCATTGCCAACAAGCTCCTTCATAACGAATGGCTTGAAGAGCTCAAGTGCCATCTCCTTTGGAAGACCACACTGGTAAATCTTAAGCTCTGGACCTACTACGATAACTGAACGTCCTGAGTAGTCAACACGCTTACCAAGAAGGTTCTGTCTGAATCGTCCTGACTTACCCTTAAGCATGTCTGAAAGTGACTTAAGAGGTCTGTTACCAGGACCAGTTACTGGACGACCACGTCTACCGTTGTCGATAAGAGCATCAACAGCTTCCTGAAGCATACGCTTTTCGTTACGTACGATGATATCAGGAGCGCCAAGCTCAAGAAGTCTACGGAGACGGTTATTTCTATTAATAATACGACGGTATAAGTCGTTAAGGTCAGATGTGGCAAAACGGCCACCATCAAGCTGTACCATAGGACGAAGATCTGGTGGAATAACAGGGATAACTGTCATAATCATCCATTCAGGTCTATTTCCTGACTCGCGGAATGCTTCAACAACCTCAAGTCTCTTAATGATACGTGAACGCTTCTGACCAGTAGCGTTATCAAGTTCAATCTGAAGCTTTGTAGCCTCTTCATCAAGGTCAATTTCCTTGAGAAGCTCCTGGATAGCTTCAGCACCCATTCCTACTCTGAACTGGCTACCATAAGTCTCTCTAGCCTCCTGGTACTCAGCCTCTGTAAGAACCTGCTTATACATAAGAGCTGTATCACCTGCATCAAGTACGATGTATGATGCAAAGTAAAGAACCTTCTCTAATGTCTTTGGTGAAAGATCAAGAATAAGTCCCATACGTGAAGGAATACCCTTGAAATACCAAATATGTGAAACTGGTGCTGCCAACTCAATGTGTCCCATACGCTCACGACGTACAGATGCCTTTGTAATCTCAACACCACAACGGTCACAAACTACACCCTTATAACGAATCTTCTTGTACTTTCCGCAGTGACATTCCCAGTCCTTGCTAGGTCCAAAAATCTTTTCGCAGAAAAGACCGTCCTTTTCAGGCTTCAGTGTACGATAGTTAATTGTCTCAGGCTTTTTAACTTCACCGCGAGACCACTGTCTAATCTTTTCAGGTGATGCCAATCCAATCTGTATTGCGTCAAATGCTATTGGTTGATATGTCGCTTCTCTATTCTCTGGCATTTTCTAGCTCCCTTCCTATTTATTCCTCATCAAAATCATCTGCAACGTCAGAAAAATCATCTTCGTCGTATGACTCTTCTTCGATTTCATCATCGTCTACGAGCTCGCCCTCGTTGTCAAACTTCTTTGTTGAGAAGCCTGCCTGAGCAAATGAGCTGTCATCTTCGAATGCGAAGTTTCTATCGCTACCTGCAATGATTGCATTGAGGTCTGTATTTCCATATTCACTTGTTTCCATGAGCTCAACCTCTTCACGGTTCTCATCGAGAACTCGTACATCAAGACCAAGTGACTGTAATTCCTTAAGTAATACCTTGAATGACTCAGGAATACCTGGCTCAGGGATGTTTTCGCCCTTGATAATTGCTTCGTATGTCTTAACACGACCGATAACATCATCAGACTTCATTGTAAGGATTTCCTGAAGTGTATATGATGCACCATAAGCCTCAAGAGCCCAAACTTCCATCTCACCGAAACGCTGACCACCGAACTGTGCCTTACCACCAAGTGGCTGCTGTGTAACGAGAGAGTAAGGACCTGTTGAACGAGCATGGATCTTATCGTCAACAAGGTGGTGAAGTTTCAGGTAGTGCATGTGTCCGATTGTAACAGGACCATCAAATGGCTCGCCTGTACGTCCGTCACGAAGCTGAACCTTACCATCTCTAGAAATAGGAACACCCTTCCAAAGAGCACGGTGAGCACGGTTAGTAGATAAGTAATCCATTACATCCTCACGAAGTACATCTACGTACTTGTCAAAGAATGTCTCCTCACCATTTGTTGCCTCTTCCTTGTCAAATGGCATATTTACATAGTCATTTGCAAGCTCAAGAGTATCCTGAATATCAATTTCCTTTGCACCATCAAATACTGGTGTCTCAATATCAAATCCAAGTGCCTTTGCAGCAAGTGAAAGGTGAATCTCAAGGACCTGACCAATGTTCATACGTGAAGGAACGCCAAGTGGGTTAAGTACGATATCAAGTGGACGTCCGTTTGGAAGATATGGCATATCCTCTACTGGAAGTACGCGGGAAACTACACCCTTGTTACCATGACGACCAGCCATCTTATCACCTACACCGATTTTTCTCTTCTGAGCGATGTAGATACGAACTGACTTATTAACACCTGGTGAAAGCTCATCACCGTTCTCACGTGTAAATACCTTAGCATCAACTACGATACCATAAGCTCCGTGTGGTACACGAAGTGAAGTATCACGAACTTCTCTAGCCTTCTCACCGAAGATTGCAAGAAGAAGTCTCTCTTCAGGAGTACGCTCTGTCTCTCCCTTTGGTGTAACCTTACCAACAAGGATATCACCGGCACGAACCTCTGCACCGATACGGATAATACCGCTCTCATCAAGATCCTTAAGAGCATCATCACCTACACCAGCTACATCACGTGTAATTTCCTCTGGTCCAAGCTTTGTATCACGAGCATCGATCTCGTACTCTTCAATATGAATAGATGTATAAACATCATCCTGTACAAGTCGCTCTGAAAGAAGAACCGCATCCTCGTAGTTGTAACCTTCCCATGTCATGAATCCGATAAGTGGATTCTTACCAATAGCAAGCTCACCATTCTTTGTAGAAGGACCATCAGCGATAACCTCGCCTGCCTCTACATGGTCACCCTTGAATACGATTGGTCTCTGGTTGTAGCAGTTAGACTGGTTAGAACGTGTAAACTTGAATAAGTTGTACTCATCTCTAGTACCGTCCTCATCAGCCTTGATGATGATACGCTTTGTCTCAGACATCTCAACGATACCAGCACGCTTAGCAACTACGCAAACGCCTGAATCCACTGCTGTCTTTGGCTCCATACCTGTACCAACAACTGGTGCCTCTGTAGTAAGAAGTGGCACTGCCTGACGCTGCATGTTAGAACCCATGAGGGCACGGTTAGCATCGTCATTCTGAAGGAATGGAATAAGGGCTGTAGCAACTGAGAATACCATCTTAGGAGATACGTCCATGTAATCAAACATCTTCTTATCGTACTCCTGTGTCTCCTCGCGGAAACGACCAGATACGTTCTTTCTCATGAAGTGGCCTTCCTCGTCAAGCTTGACGTTAGCCTGTGCTACATGATAATTATCCTCTTCGTCAGCTGTCATATATACAACCTCATCTGTTACACGAGGATTCTCTGGGTCTGACTTATCAATACGTCTGTATGGTGCCTCAATAAAACCATACTCATTGATACGAGCATAGCTTGCAAGAGAGTTGATAAGACCGATGTTAGGTCCTTCAGGTGTCTCGATAGGGCACATACGTCCATAGTGAGAGTAGTGTACGTCTCGAACCTCGAATCCGGCACGATCTCTTGAAAGACCACCAGGACCAAGTGCTGAAAGACGTCTCTTGTGTGTCAACTCTGAAAGTGGGTTGTTCTGATCCATAAACTGTGACAACTGTGATGAACCAAAGAACTCTTTGATTGCAGCTGTAACAGGCTTAATGTTGATGAGGTTCTGAGGAGAAATATCCTCAAGGTCACGAGTAGTCATACGCTCACGTACAACCTTCTCAAGACGTGAAAGACCAATTCTATACTGGTTCTGTAATAACTCACCAACTGCACGGATACGACGGTTACCAAGGTGATCGATATCGTCATCCTTACCAATGCCGTACTCAAGGTGCATATTATAGTTAATAGATGCAAATACATCCTCTACTGTGATGTGCTTTGGAATAAGATCAGCTACTGATCTCTCAATTGCATCTTCGATATCTTCTTTTGTAGTGTTCTCCTGAAGAATTCTCTCAAGAACTGGATAGTAAACAAGCTCAGTAATACCAAGAGCCTTAGCATCACAATCAACAAACTTTGTGATGTCAACCATCATATTAGAAAGAACCTTAACATTACGTGACTCAGTCTGGATAAATACGTGAGTAACAGCTGCATTCTGGATAGCATCAGCCATCTCAAGTGTTACCTTTTCTCCAGCCTTAGCAATAATCTCACCTGTTGTTGTATCAACAACATCCTCTGCGAGAATATGACCAGTTATACGATTCTTGAGCATAAGCTTCTTGTTAAACTTATAACGTCCAACCTTAGCAAGATCATAACGACGTGGGTCAAAGAACATGCCATGGATAAGAGACTCAGCACTATCCTTAGCAAGAGGCTCACCTGGACGAAGCTTACGATAGAGCTCTAAAAGACCTCCCTCATAGCTACCCTGTGGGTTCTTCTCTGTGATAGCTGGATCCTTAGCAAATGTAGCAAGGATCTTTGGCTCCTCACCAAATACATCTATAATTTCCTGATTTGTTCCTAAACCAAGCGCACGAATAAGGACTGTAACAGGTACCTTTCTGTTACGGTCTACACGTACATAAAAAACGTCATTGGAATCTGTTTCATACTCAAGCCATGCACCACGATTTGGAATAACTGTGCATGAATAGAGCTCCTTACCAATTTTATCATGTCCGATTGCATAGTAGATGCCTGGTGAACGGACAAGCTGAGATACGATAACACGCTCTGCTCCATTGATAACAAATGTGCCTGTCTCAGTCATAAGTGGCAAGTCACCCATGAAAATTTCGTGCTCCTGCATATCGCCGGATTCCTTGTTAACAAGGCGCACTTTTACCTTTAAAGGTGCTGCGTATGTTGCATCTCTCTCCTTGCACTGAGGGATAGTATATTTCACCTCATCCTTGCATAGTGCAAAGTCAACAAAATGCAACTCAAGCTGATTTCCTCGATCCTGAATAGGTGAGATATCTGCAAATGCTTCTTTTAATCCATCCTTAACGAACCAGTCATAGCTGTTCTTCTGGACCTCGATTAAATTAGGCATCTCAAGAACCTCTTTTTGTCTCGAGTAACTCATACGCAAGTTCTTTCCAGCTTTCACTGGACGTATTCTGTTTTTCTCCATTGACGTTCCACCTCTCATTTTATTTGTCAACAAAACAGCGAATCTAAAGGGCTTCACCGAATTGTTGCAATGTTTTATTGTCGAATTTCATTGCCATGAAAAAAGGCATAGCAATGCACACTGCACCACAATAGTGCAACCTACATTCTATGCCAAAATCAATAGTAAAGTCAAGTACTAATTATATTGTTTTTTTAGCAGAACATAAACGCCTGCTGCGCACAATAATAAAAAAATAGTATCTCAGCGAGATAAATCTCTGAGATACTATTTTTATTATTTACTCTGCTCGTGCAAAAATCTTACTTTAATGTAACCTTTGCGCCGATCTCCTCAAGCTGAGCCTTGATTGACTCTGCTGTAGCCTTGTCAGCTGCTTCCTTGATTACCTTTGGAGCGCCATCAACGAGCTCTTTTGCTTCCTTAAGACCAAGGCCAGTTGCCTCACGAACAACCTTGATAACCTTAACCTTCTCAGAACCTACTTCTGTAAGCTCTACATCAAACTCGTCCTTCTCCTCGCCTGCTGCTGCGCCGTCGCCAGCTGCTGCTGCAACTACAACGCCTGCTGCTGCAGAAACGCCGAACTCTTCCTCACATGCCTTTACAAGGTCATTTAACTCTAATACGCTAAGCTCTTTGATAGCTGCGATAAACTCTTCTGTTGTCATCTTTGCCATGATAATTTTCCTCCATTAAAAAATTATAAATCAATGTATATTGGTTTGAGTATTCTATATTACTCCGCTGGAGCCTCAGCTGGCTCTTCTGCTGGTGCCTCTGCCTCTGCTGCTGGAGCTTCCTCTGCAGGAGCTGCTTCTGCTGCAGGTGCCTCTGCTGCACCACCCTGCTCTGCGATCTGATTGAGAACGCGAGCGAAATTTGTGATTGGAGACTGTAAACTTCCAAGTAACTTTGAAAGAAGCTCCTCTCTGCTTGGTACTGAAGCAACTGCTGCCATACCCTTTGCATCGTAGAATGTACCTTCTACGACACCAGCCTTGATTTCAAGGTTAGATGCTGTCTTAGCAAACTTAGAAAGGATTCTAGCTGGTGCTGTAGCATCTTCCTTTGCAACTGCGATTGCAGATGGTCCTTCAAGAACATCATCAAGCTGAGCAAAGTCAGTACCCTCGAAAGCACGCTTCATAAGTGTGTTCTTGTATACCTTGTAAGAAACACCTGCTTCACGAAGCTGCTTACGTAACTGTGTGTCTTCTGCAACTGTAAGTCCACGAGCGTCAACTACTACAACTGATGCTGCATCTTTAACCTGAGCTGAAATCTCGTCAACGATAGGCTGCTTTAATTCAACTTTTGCCACGAATTTTTCCTCCTTATAATTTTTAGTGTTGCTTATATGAGGATAAGTAAAAAAACCTCTATGCCATAAAGACATAGAGGTGATTAATCGATAAATACTTAATCGTCCTCGGCTGGTAGAGATAATCTCTTTACGGCTAACGCCACCTGCTGTCTTCGGCAACAACTTTGTGCATTATATCATTTTGTATATTGGACTGTCAACTATTAGTTTGAAACCTTAGCAACATTAAGCTTAACGCCAGGTCCCATTGTAGGAGCAAGTGAAATGCTCTTAATGTACTGACCCTTTAAGCTTGATGGCTTAGCCTTGTTGATAGCGTCCATAAGAGTCTGGAAGTTGTCCGCTAACTGCTCCTCTGTGAAAGAAGCCTTTCCGATAGGTACATGGATAATGTTTGTCTTATCAAGTCTATACTCAATCTTACCAGCCTTGATTTCCTCAACAGCCTTAGCAACATCCATAGTAACTGTACCAGCCTTTGGGTTTGGCATAAGTCCTCTAGGTCCAAGTACACGACCAAGACGACCAACAACACCCATCATATCTGGAGTAGCAACTACAGAATCGAACTCAGCCCAACCTTCGTTCTGGATCTTTGGAATGAGCTCCTCGCCGCCAACGAAATCAGCGCCTGCAGCCTGTGCCTCGTCAAGCTTAGCACCCTTAGCGAATACTAATACTCTAACTGACTTACCAGTTCCGTGTGGAAGTACTACAGCACCACGGATCTGCTGCTCAGCGTGACGTCCGTCACAACCAGTTCTGATATGAGCTTCAATTGTCTCATCAAATTTTGCAGTAGCATTCTTCTTAACCTGAGCGATTGCTTCTGCTGGATCGTATGCAACTGACTTATCGTATGACTGTGCAGCTGCTACGTATTTCTTTCCTCTTTTCATGTTTACCTCCTGTGGTTCATCGAGCTTATGCTCTCCCACTCATTCGTTAATAGTAAGAACGTTGTTTTCGCTAAGCTGTAATTAGTCTACAACCTCAACGCCCATTGATCTACATGTTCCCTCGATCATGCTCATAGCAGCCTCGATTGTTGCTGCGTTAAGGTCTGGCATCTTTGTCTCTGCGATTTCCTTAACCTGAGCCTTTGTAATCTTTGCTACCTTTGTCTTATTAGGTGTGCCAGATGCCTTAGCAATCTTGCAAGCCTTCTTAATAAGTACTGGAGCTGGTGGAGTCTTTGTGATGAAGCTAAAGCTTCTATCTGCATAAACAGTGATGATAGTAGGAACGATTGTATCTCCCATATCTGCTGTCTTTGCGTTAAACTGCTTTGTAAACTCCACAATGTTTACACCATGCTGACCAAGTGCTGGACCAACTGGTGGGGCTGGTGTAGCCTTGCCTGCTGGAATCTGCAACTTGATATAGCCTTCAATTTTCTTTGCCATGATATCCTATTCCTCCTGCAAATCTGTATCAGCAAAAGATAATGCTGATTTAATCCATTTTACGTACGTCCGTGAAATCAATTTCTACCGGTGTCTCACGGCCGAACATCTCAACGCTGATTGTAACAGTCTGCTTCTTAGTATTGATAGACTTAACAACACCAACAGTATCTTTCCAGGTACCATCAACAACGCTAAGTGTATCTCCGATCTCGAAGTCGACCTCAACATTGACTTTCTCGGTGCTACCACCTAGTAAGTATGCCTGAACCTCTGCCTCTGACAATGGCACTGGCTTGCTTCCTGGTCCAACGAAGCCTGTAACACCTCTTGTGTTTCTGACAACATACCAGGTCTCATCATTCATAATCATCTCAATAAGAACGTAACCAGGGTACATTTTCTTTGAAACTTGTTTTTTAACGCCGTCCTTAGTCTCGGTAACCTCAACCATAGGAACTCGTACATCAAGAATCTGCTCCTCGAGCTTCTGTGTCTCGATAGCCTTTTCAATGTTTGTCTTGACTTTGTTCTCATAGCCTGAGTAAGTATGAACTACATACCACTTTGCCTCTGCCATACGCGATGCCTCCATTATAAATTAACTAGGATATTTACACCTTTGTTGATTACTGCATCTAATACGATGATAATCAATGCTACAACTACTGACACAGCAATAACTGCTGTTGTCTGCTTTGACACGTCTTTTGAGTCTGCCCAAACGATTTTGCCAAACTCTGTCTTAAGACCTGAAAGACGTCCTGACTTTGTATTTTTTTCCTCTGCCATAATCGCACCTCCAAATGACTATTTAGTCTCTTTGTGCATTGTGTGCTTCTTGCAGAATCTGCAATACTTCTTTGTTTCCATTCTGTCAGGGTGTGTCTTCTTGTCTTTTGTCATGTTGTAATTACGCTGCTGGCATTCTGTACATGCCAATGTTATCTTTGTGCGCACAACTTCCACCTCCGTAAATTTTCTACTCTGCAGTTCTGTTATACTCACCCGTCATAGCGAACAATTTGACGGGGCGAAAAAAGAGCATAAAAAAAAGACCTGCTTTTCTTAGTCGCTAGCTAAATTTATCACAGCAGCGACCAAGTGTCAAGTCTTTTTCATTATATGTAGTTATACCGTTAATTAATTACTGATCCAATGCGCTAAACATAATTACAGCTGGATATCCTTCACTTAATGTGATGGTAGTTGTAAATCCATTGAACTTATATGAAATGTAATCAACTGTCTGCTCTGATGGTGCACCATAGCAGCTCTTCAATACACTAAGGTCCTGGCAAAGAGAAGCACCCTTTGCTGTGCTTGACTGACAATCAAGTCCTCTAATCATATAAATTCTGCTTACGCCCTGGTCATCTGGAGCTGTAAAAATCTCAAGTCCATCATAGTAATAATCTGTAGCAGTCTTGTTTGTACCGCAGTACTTGTATGAATACTGGTATTCAGGAGCACCAAGTGCTTTTAATACAGGAGCTACATCTCCACCTGGCATAATATTTACATTATTATAAATGAGGTAATCCTCAACAACCACGTCAGACTGTGTCACGCCTGTAGCTTGTGAAGCATCAGTTGGCACAGCAGCTGGTACAGCGTCAGTTGTTGTGTTTACCGAACCATCTGTTGTTACTGTACCATCTGTCGTCACTGTTCCATCCGCTGTTACAGTATTAACAGATGCACTCTTACCTCCAATTGCTTTTGCAGCTGATTTAATAGAAGTCTGATCTACTGAAACTTCCTTTGTGGCTCCGCATGCACACATCATAGCTGCAAATGTAAGAATTAATATTGTGTTAATCAATTTTTTCTTCATTTACACATCCTCCATAAATTACTCTACCAAAATGTTTATAACATAATACTCAGCTTAGCGCAATATTTATGTAATTTATTCAGAATATTTGTGTAATTTTTATTTATTGTGCACAGTTTCGCCACAATAAAGAATAATTGACTAGCCCTTTACACCACCAAGTGTAACTCCGCCTACAATATATCTTGAAAGAATTAAATATACAATGATAACAGGGAATATTGAGAATGAAATCATCATATATACCTGTCCCATATCAAACTTCAAGAAATCTGCGCTTCGTAATTGCTGCATTAATATAGGAAGTGTTTTCTTTTCCTGTGAGTGAAGTACAAGTGCAGGAACGAAGTAATTATTCCAGCTTGCTACGAAACTGAATATTGCCTGTACAGCAATAGCCGGCTTCATAAGTGGAAGTACAATATTATTAAATGTTCTAAACTCGCCAGAACCATCAATTCTTGCTGCCTCAATCAACGAAAGAGGAAGTGTAGAATCCATGTATTGCTTCATATAGAAGAATACTGCTGGTGAAGCAACCGATGGAATAATAAGTGCAATCGCTGTATCATCAATATTCATATCTTTGATTAATCCGATGAAACCAAGTACTGTAACCTGTGTAGGAATCATCATAATCATCAAAATGAATGTATAAAGGAAGTTTTTCAACTTAAAATCATATGCATGGATTGCATAAGCTGTCATTGTACTAAAGTATGTAGCAAGTACAGCAGACGCTGTGGCTATCAAAAGTGAATTAATCATACCAGATACCACAGGTATCGTTCCATGTATCAAGTTCTTCCAGTTTTCTATTAAATGACTACTAGGAATTGGTGTAAATCCGGCACTCATTTCAGAGTGAGATCTTGTGGAATTAATAAATAATAGATAGAACCAAAACAGGCACACTATTGTTACTAGTACAAGCACTAGATAAGCCACAAATCTTCTCACAAAGACTGAAGCACCATCTTTAGTTTTCCCAGCCATATCAGTTGTATTTGTTGTCATATTATTATCCTCTCTATAAACACTATCTTCAGATAAAGATTATCTTCCGTCCTTATCATCCTTACCTGTCACTTTAAATACAATAAGACTAAGAATGCCTGTCAAAATAAACATAAATACTGATAATGCACCAGCAAAACCATAGTTTCTACTTCCGACAGAAAGGTTCTTATTCAGATACATAATAAGTGTCATCGATGTACGCATTGGATCACCAGTTTTGTTTGTCAAAATCTGAGGAACATCAAACATCTGCAATCCACCGATAAGAGATGTAATCATTACATAAATAAGAATAGGTTTAAGTAAAGGTAAAGTTATCTTATAGAAAATCTGAGTAGCAGTAGCTCCATCAACCTGAGCAGCTTCAAATAAAGCTGGATCGATGCCTAACATACCTGCCATCAGAAGAATAGTCGTATTTCCAAACCACATCAAACAGTTCATTGTAGCAACAAGTCCACGGACTGACCACACATGACTCATAAACTGATATGATTCCTTAATTACTCCCAAATTTTTCAAAATATCATTAATTGGCCCCATATCAGAAAACAAAGTAAAAAATAACATCGCGAATGCAGATGCCATAATTAAGTTTGGTAAATAAATAACCGTCTTAAAAAATCTCTGAAATTTAAGCTTAAGAGATGGATCTGTGAACCATGCTCCCAAAAGTAATGATAAAAGAATCTGTGGCACAAATCCCATGAACCACATAATCATTGTGTTAGTGAAATACTTTGGTAAATCGCCATTAGATATAATTGTTGAATAGTTTTTTAGCCCAATGAATGTAGGACCAACAACAGTTAATCCATCTTCCATGTGCAAGAAAAATGAATTATAAATCGTAGTTACTAGTGGAATCAATTGGAATACCAAAAAAACCGCAATAAAAGGTAGTAAGAAAATGTATCCCCATTTATTGTAACGTACAACTTTGCTCTTCTTGTTCATAAGGTGCTCCCTTTATATTTCTTTTCATTATAGAGGGCGCACAGGAAAACCCATACGCCCCCATATTATACCTCTAAATTATTCTACTGATTGATTACTCTACAGTAAGTGTTGGATACTTCTCAGAAATAGCCTTCTTGAAGAGATCAAGAGCTTCTTCCTTAGTAGCATTTCCTTCGAAGTAGTTCTTCATAGCGTTCTGGAACTCTTCGTTACATCCCTGATCGTATGGTGAAAGGTTTGAAAGATCGATTCCCTCTGCGCCTGCTGCAAGCTGAGCGTATGGATTCTGTCCACCAAGGATATCCATGTTACCTTCATCTGAGTTTGCAAGCTCGCCAAGAACTGTCTTGCTGTTTACGCAATCAAGATCTGCTGTAGCGATTTCCTTAAGTACTGCCTGATCTGTTGTCATTGTAAGGATGATATCCTTTACAAGGTTAGGGTTATCTGTTCCTGCTGCTGCACAGATCCATGTACCACCCCAATAGTAAGACTGTGGTCCTTCACAGAATCCCCATCTACCATCGTTAGCAACTGTGCCTTCCTTATCAACGTCTAAGCAGAAGTTGAAGAACCAAGCTGGTCCAAAGTAGCAGAACTGCTTTCCTTCTGGATACTTACCCTTTGCCCAGTCATCGCCCCAAAGAGCATATGTTGTCTCAGCCTTGTCCTCTACAAGTGCCATTGAATCATCAACCCAGTTCATGATGTTGTCATCAACAACTACCTTGCCGTCCTGTACCCACTGGCCAGAAACGTTGTTAGAATATGTACGATATGTATCCATTACTGAACACATTGTGTAACCAGCGTCTGCCATCTTCTTAGCTGCTTCGTTGTACTTATCCCAATCTGCTACTGCTGCCTGAACCTCATCTGGCTCCTCTGTTCCAAGAACTTCCTTAGCAATATCTCTGTTGTAGATGAGACCAGCTGAAGCTGCCTGCCATGAAGAACCTTTGATTCTTCCTGAGCTATCCTTAACGATTGTCTGTGTATACTCATACTGATCAGCAAGATCTGAAGATGTAATACCAAGATCAGATAATGGCATTGTGTAATCTGTATCGCAATACTTAGAAGCGTAGTCAGCCTCAATAAGGAAGATATCAACCTTATCATCATCAGCTGCATCTGCCTGTCCCTTTAATGCTGCATCAAGGTTATCCTGATATGCATTACCAGCATTCTCTGTAATCTGCCATACAACATCTACATCACCAATCTTACCATGTGTAGCATCAACTTCCTCATAGTTTGGATAGTGATCTGTTACACGGCTCTTGAACTCCTCGTTCCATACATAGATGTTAAGAACCTTACCTGTGTCCTCACCAAGGTCAACAGCTGCTGCCTCTGCATCAATCTCTTCTGCAGTTGCTGGCTCTTTCTCCTCTGTAGCAGCTTCGCCACCCATGTCAGTTGTTCCACATGCAGCAAACATAGATGCTGTCATTGTTGCCATTGCAAGCAAACTTACTAAACGTTTTTTCATTTGTGTTCCTCCCAAATAAATTTTATCGTAGGCCTCTAGCCTGCTTGATGCTAAATCTCTTCCCTATAATTATTCTTTAGCACCACATTGTTTTGTTACTGCATTTATATAAGTTGATTTCTCAACTAAATGCCTAATTCAGTTTTTTAAGTGTATCTCCCTCAAGGAGCTTTCCCTTTACAACCACTTGCTTAATTAATGTTGTGTTTGGTCGCTCGATTAAATCTATAAGATTTCTCGCTGCCAGTGCGCCCAACTCGTCAGTATTCTGTCTGTAGGTTGTAAGCCTTGGTCTGATGTGTCTTGCAACTCTTATTCCATCATATCCAACCACCGAAATGTCATCAGGTACTTTGTACCCTTTTTCATTGATTGCTCTGATTCCGCCATAAGATGCGTAGTCGTCAGGATAAAAGATGCAGGTCGGTACATCAGGAAGCTCTAAAAGCTTCAATGTCGTCTCGTAGGCACCATGCATATCTCTATATGGAGATTCCATGATGTACTCATCTGGAATGGTTATTCCGTATTCCTCCATTTTCTTATTGAAAGTAACCATTCGTGATTTGGTTACCGAGGAATCAACTCCATGGATAAAAGCTATTTTCTTGTGCCCATTTTTTACTGCATAATCGACTAGTACTGAAACTCCGTCGACGTTATCCGAAAGAATTGCTGTCGTATCATTATAAATATGATCGATTGTGACCACTGGGATATCGCTATTGACCAGCTCTATCACCTCTGGGTCATCAAAATGAACATTTGCTATAATCACGCCGTCAAATCTTCTGTATCTAGCATGATTAAGATAAGATGTTCTGCCTGGTCTGCTTCTATCATTTGAAATGAAAGTAATGTCGTATCCCTCTTTTTCAACTGATATTTTGAAGCTCTCCAATAAGCCTGCGAAGAAGTCATGCTGTAGACCGCTTCTGGCATCATCCATAAAAAGTACCCCAATATTATGTGTCCTATTTGTTTTCATGGACTTAGCCGCAGCATTAGGAACATAACCCATTTCCTTTGCTGTCTGGCGAATTCTTTCTTTTGTCTCCTGTCCGATATCGCTATGATCATTCAGCGCCTTGCTGACTGTAGCTATCGAAACTCCACATCGTGCGGCAATGTCTTTTAATGAAACCATCGTCTGTTTTCTCCCTACTTTTGCCACGCTTTTTGCTTAATCGTTTTCGTTAAGTTAAATATAGCCCTGTTTTCGTGATTGTACAAGCCCTTTTCGAAACTTTGTGGCTTTCGTATTATTTTCAACTAGTATTTTAGTACATTATCCACAAAAATACAAAGTTATGATTGTTTTCTGGCCCCGATATGGTATTCTTAATGCAGATAAGTATGCCTTTTAACTTAAACGTTTACGGCTGCTTGGAGGCGATTTTCTTGAAATATCACTACTTTAGCCACTTAATCGTTTTCTAAAATGTAGTTTTATTTCTAATTTAAGCAAATGGGAGGAACGTATGAAATTCGGATACTTCGATGATAAAGAATATGTCATCACTACCCCAAAGACTCCATTGCCTTGGATTAATTATCTTGGATGCAATGATTTCTTTACTTTACTTTCTAATACATGTGGAGGTTACACATTCTACAAGGATGCAAAGCTTCTTCGTATGACAAGATATCGTTACAACGATACAACTCCTGATACAAACGGAAAGTACTTCTATATTAAAGATGGTGATACAATCTGGAATCCAGGTTGGCAGCCAACAAAAACTGAGCTTGATTCTTATGAGTGCCGTCACGGTATAGGTTATTCAAAGTTCACTGGTGTTAAAAATAATATAGAAGCTGCTTTAGTTACATTTGTACCAGCAGATAATCCAGTAGAGCTTACAAAAGTAACTCTTACAAATAAGGGCAATGCAAAAAAAGACATTCAGCTCTTCTCTTATGTAGAATGGTGTCTTTGGAATGCTGATGATGATATGAAGAATTATCAGCGTAACCTTTCAATCGGTGAGGTAGAGGTTGTAGATTCTACTATCTATCATAAAACAGAATACAGAGAGCGTCGTAATCACTATGCTGTTTACTCTGTAAATGCAAAAATTAATGGTTTCGAAACAAGCCGTGATGAATTCAGAGGTGCATACAACGGTCCTGATAAGCCAGCAGCTGTTATCGAAGGAAAGCTTCATAACACTATTGCTTCTGGTTGGTACCCAATCGCTTCACATCAGCTCAATGTTTCTCTTGAAGCTGGCGAGAGCAAGACATTCGTATTCGCTCTTGGCTATATCGAGAATGCTGAAGATGATAAATGGGAAAAGCCTGGTGTTATTAATAAGAAGAAAGCTAATGCTCTTCTTGCTAAATACCAGACAACAGAAGATTTCGACAAAGCATTTGATGAGTTATGCAAATATTGGGATAACCTTCTCAGCAAATTCCACATTAAGTCTTCTGATGAGCATGTAAACCGCATGGTCAACATTTGGAATCAGTATCAGTGTATGGTTACATTTAACATGTCACGTTCTGCTTCTTATTATGAGACAGGTATTGGACGCGGTATGGGATTCAGAGATTCTTGCCAGGATTTACTTGGATTTGTTCATCTTATTCCTGATAGAGCTCGCGAGAGAATCATTGACATTGCTTCAACTCAGTTCCAGGATGGTTCTGCATACCACCAGTATCAGCCACTTACAAAGAAGGGTAACTCTGATATCGGTTCTGGTTTCAATGATGATCCACTTTGGCTCATTGCTGGAACAAGTGCTTACATTCGCGAAACAGGTGATACTTCAATCCTTAAGGAAATGGTTCCATACGACAACGATATGTCAGTTGCAACAACTCTTATGGAGCATTTGAAGAGATCATTTGATTATATTGTTAATCACAAGGGTCCACACGACCTTCCACTTATCGGTCGTGCTGATTGGAATGATTGCTTGAACTTGAACTGCTTCTCAGAGCATCCAGGCGAAAGCTTCCAGTGCTTCGGTCCTTCAGAGGGTCCAGTTGCTGAGTCAGTATTTATCGCTGGTATGTTTGTAAAATATGGCCGCGAGTATGCAGCTCTTGCAAAGCTCCTTGGAGATACAGCTGAAGAAGCACGTGTTCTTGCAGAAGTAGATAAGATGATCGCAGCTATCGAAAAGGATGGCTGGGATGGCGAGTGGTTTGTACGTGCATACGATGCTTACAGCCACAAGGTTGGTTCTAAGGAATGCGACGAAGGCCAGATTTACATCGAGCCACAGGGTATGTGTGTAATGGCTGGTGTAGGTGTTGATAATGGCAACGCTGAGAAGGCTCTTAACTCTGTAAAGGCAAAGCTTGATACAAAGTATGGTGTTATGATTCTTCAGCCTGCTTATACAAGATATCACCTTGAGCTTGGTGAGATTACTTCATATCCACCAGGATACAAGGAAAATGCTGGTATCTTCTGCCACAACAATCCATGGATTTCAATTGCTGAGACATGCATCGGTCGTGGTGACAGAGCATTTGAAGTATATAAGAAGACTTGCCCTTCATACATCGAGGACATTTCTGAGATTCATAGAACTGAGCCATATGTTTACTCACAGATGGTTGCTGGCGCAGATGCCAAGTTCCACGGTGAGGCTAAAAACAGCTGGCTTACAGGTACAGCAGCTTGGACATTTACAAATATCTCTCAGTACATCTTAGGTATTTATCCTACACTTGAGGGACTTTCAGTAAATCCATGCACTCCAGCTGCATTTGGAGATTTCAATGTAACCCGTGTATACCGCGGTGTAACATACAACATTGAAATCAAGAATCCAAACAAGGTTCAAAAGGGTGTTTCTTCTCTCACTGTTGACGGTGTAGAGGTTCAGGGCAATGTAATCCCATTTGACCCAAGCAAAAAGGTTGTAAATGTAATTGCAACTATGAAGTAATTCATTTTCTTCATAAAGTTTTTAATTCTCCTTCTAAAAAGAGACTAGCAGCTGCGCTAGTCTCTTTTTTTTCATATATACAATTATTTAACACAACTGTATCTTTTCGCCTTCTTTGTTAATTATAAATTTATGGTCTACAGTGTCCACATATGTCCAACCATCATAGGTTTGTTCATACTTAAATAGATGCTGTGCTCCAAATTCTGCTGCCATTTCATTTGGCTCGTACTCTTGAACTGGAAGAACTGTAATGCCGAAATCTTCAACATTTACTTCGTTTCCATCCATATCAAAAGCTTTATAACCCCAATCATGGCCGCCACTTATAGACATATCACTGTTGATAGTAATAGATTCCATATAATCATAGCGAATATATACTTCACCATCTTTATAGAATAATTCTTCATATACTATCATGTATTCATCTGGCAACTCTAGGTCTTTTTCATCTTTTAGTTCAGTGAGAATCTCTTTTTTACCTGTCTTTAAATCGACAGAAACAACTGAAGTAGTTTCCTCCTCAAGTGAAATATAATAAAGCTTTCCATCCTCTATGATTAATTCACTTCCTCGACCTAACAACTGCTTATCCATAGTCTTAAGATCATAACGGTAGATTCTACAAGGGTATTCTTCTTCGCTCCATGCAGCATCATACCCGTCATCACCTTCTGACTCATCAGACATATATCCATCATCGCCTTCTGGCTCGTCATACATATACCCGTCATCGCCTTCTGGCTCGTCATACATATACCCGTCATCACCCTCCGGCTCACCATAATAATCTTCTATACCTGCGTCCGGAGCAGACGAAAGCGAAAAGTTATCAATTGCCTTTTTATCCGCTTCTGGTTCAATCACATCCATTTCATCTAGACCCGGATCCCACATATAGCTTTCAACAGTATATAAGTATTCTCCATCATATGCCAATTCCAGGTACCCCTGTGCTTCATCATTAGAAAGAATTTCTTCCCTCTCCTGTGTCTCTAAATTAAGCTTGTATACATGATCTTTTTCTGGATAATAAACATAATCTCCATCTACAGCAACAGAACAGGCCTCTATTGTTACTTCTGGTTCTTCGACTTTGCTATTATCTTCATTAACAGTATTATTACTTCTCTGATTTCTATTATTCTGATTTTTATGATTATGAATAGCGATACCTGTAGCTGTTCCACCCACCACAGCTACAGCAGCAATACCTGCTATTACTTTTTTGGCAGATATCGCAGCACCAGATGTTGTCGATGCGTTAGCCGTCTCATTAATCGTCTGCCCTTTTTCATTCTCTTTTCCTACAACAAGTCCCTCTTCTTTTTTAATTTCCATAACTTTTCTCCTTTTATTGTTTATTTGAGTATTTGCCAAGTTTTAGTCCAAATAATTTCTCAATCTTATCCTTAAATATCAACAAGCTCTGCATAATTTTCTCTTTTTGTTATTATAGAAATATCTAAATACCTACTAGGAATATATAAACTACTCCAACTTTTAAAATTCTACCATATCTTCATAATTATTTAAATATCTATTTTCAGCCTTCTCTACTTTTTCAATTGACTTGTCTTTAAATGCCTATTATCATTCATTTTATGAACAGAACTCTTACATACGAAATTTCAACTGAATACAATAGTTTTCCAATAGATAAATATTTGAAATCTCAGGGTTACTCTAGCGCTAATATCACAGCAATCAAGAAAATGCCAAATAATGTGGTAATTAATGGGCAGTGGGTTCACATGAATAGAAAGCTTTCCGCCGGGGAGGTTTTAACTGTAAATATATCCGAGGATAATTCTTCCGAGAAAATCCCTCCTGTGAAGATGCCTTTAGATATCGTCTATGAGGATGAAGATATAATCGTAATAAATAAGCCTGCAGGGCTGCCTATACATCCTAGTCTCAATCATTACGAGGATTCTCTTGCAAATGGATTGGCATATTACTATGAGTCCCAAGGGAAGCCTTTTATCTTCAGATGCGCCAATAGACTTGATAAAAACACTTCCGGGCTGACAGTTATTGCAAAGCATCTGGTGAGCGCCAACATTTTATCTACCATGGTTAAAAATAGGCAATTTCATCGGGAGTACTACGCAATAGTAAGAGGTACTCTAGCAGAAAAAACAGGCACTATTGATGCGCCTATTGGCCGGGTAGATGATTCTATAATCACTAGGCAGGTGGATTTTGAAAATGGAGAGCGAGCGGTCACTCACTACGAAGTTATAAAAGAAAATAATGGGCACAGCCTTGTTTCAATTCATCTAGAAACTGGCCGCACCCATCAGATACGTGTTCACTTCAAATATATAGGACATCCGCTAATTGGAGATCATCTCTACAATCCAGATTTTGAATATATGAATAGGCAAGCCCTACACTCTCACAAAATAGAATTTACTCACCCTATTACTGGAAGTCCTATGTCATTTGTGGCAGATTTACCAACTGATATGCAGTTTATTTTATAAGCAAAAAGTTGCACCCAAAGGTGCAACTTTTTTAATCTCGTTTAATTCATCTGTGTCTTAAGGTCCTCATACTCGCGATTAATCTCAGCAACAGTGGCTGTATCGCCTGACTCTCCATCTGGATGATAGATTTTGATGAGCTCCTTATAGCGCTTTTTCAGCGCCTTTTGTGTAGATACGCCAGAGAAGAACATCTCTCCGTGAACAATATTGTCCGTCTGGCTGTACGAATCCTCAGAATTCACCTGTACATGCTCGAAGAATTTCTTCTTGCGCTCGAACTGCTTCTTGTCATCAGCAAGCTTTTGAGTCTCACGAATGAGCATATCCCATTTCAACTCAAACTGCTTTTCCTGCTGCTCCAAGGTGTGAATCCTTGCTTCAAATTCTCTTTTTTCTTTTAGTAAATCGTTCCATGCTTTCTCTAACTCTTTATGTCGGTCCTCAAGTGCCTGCATGTCGACTTCATTTTGACATGTGAGATCCTTTGCCATAATAACTCTCCCGTAGAACTTAAATAACTAGGTATTGTGGCATTCAACCCAAACCATAAACATATTATACAATATATTGATAAAGCTTTGGAAACAAAAATTGTTATTTCCTTTTGTACACTATGCCAGTCTGCGGTGTGAGACTGACATGAAGGTTACCACCTTCAACTTTTATATCGGTCGGCATGATAGAATATCCAACCTCGTTGCTCATAATTAATCTCTCCAGATTGCAATTAAGCGGCGTGCCTGCTATCCAAACTGGAATATCAACATCAATATTATTAGAGTTCGCGTTTATAACCACAATAATCTGCTCGTCAGCTGTAAATCTTGCGTAACTGATATATCCCTGCCCGCAATTTAAGAATCTAAATGATCCTTCTTTTATAGCACGACTAAGCTTGTGTACCATAATAATATCTCTGGTGTAATCTATCAAGTCATAATTGCAATTTCCCCATGGAAATGTTCGTCGACAATCCGGGTCTGTAAATCCACAAACACCTGCTTCGTCGCCATAATAAAGGGTTGGCGCTCCTGGCCATGTAAACTGAACCATCTCAGCTAATTTTAATACAGGGATGCTAACGCCTTCATTTGCAGCCTGAGTTCCCATGGTGGCAATTCTACCTACCTTGTGATTGGTTCTAGTTAAAAATCTCGAGTGGTCGTGGTTAGATAGCTGATTCATGGCACAATATAAAGACGGAGTCTTTAGACGAGCCATAAAGTGAAGCATAGTATTTTTAAATCTATCACCATCCCCCAAAGCCGACTGTTGAAATTCATCTGAATGCTTTTCCATGCCGGTGAGGAAATATGTAAGCGGCTCCATAAAGGCATCATAGTTCATGATGGTATCCCACTGAGTACCATCCAGCCAAGCGCTAGGATTGCCATAGTGCTCTGCTAGAATCACTGCATTTGGATTGGCCTCCTTAACAGCCTCTCTGAAGTCCCTCCAAAACTTATGATTGAATTCTTCTGAATGACCTAAATCCGCCGCTACATCAAGACGCCATCCGTCTACATTATAAGGAGGACTTACCCATTTTTTGCCTATATTCATAATGTATTCATATAGCTTTGGCGATTCCTCGTAATTAAGCTTTGGAAGGGTGTCATGACTCCACCAGCCATCATAGCTTTTATTATCTGGCCATTTATCCTCGTTGAACTTGAAAAAGCTATTATAGGGACTATCTTTTACCTCGTACGCACCAGCCGGATATCCCTCTGTTTTCGAATAAATCTTTTCTCTATTAAGCCACTTGTTAAATGAACCACAGTGGTTAAAAACTCCATCTATGATTACTCTAATTCCTTTGGAATGAGCCTCTTCTACAAAATCAGCAAAAAACTTATTGCTAGCCTCCAGATTCTCCTTGTTGGTAACTCTCATCTTATATTTTGTAGCATGGGCATTATTGAAATCGCCCTGCTTGAGACATTCGCCACCATCATTTTTTATTACTGTAAAATGAGGGTCTATGTAATCATAATCCGAAGTATCATATTTATGATTAGATGGTGAGACAAATAATGGGTTAAAATAAATAACCTCTACTCCAAGGCTCTTTAAATAATGGAACTTCTGTCGTACACCCTCTAGGTCACCACCATAAAAACGTCCTATATCCAAATTAGCAGGCATGGCACTCCAATCCTTAACCTGCTGCACTGGGGCTCCTACATAAAAATACTCATTGCTCTTAACATCATTAGAAGTATCCCCATTGCAAAATCTATCTACAAGAATCTGGTACATAACTGCACCCTTTGACCAGCTTGGTGTGGAAAAACCTGGCATTATTGAAAATTCATAATGCTCACGATAATCTCTCCACAATCCAACCCTGTCATAGTAATAGATTCCACCGTAGTCGCCTACAATTTCAAAATGATATCTAAACTCTTCTGTGCCCAGCTGGACATCACAGGCATAAAAATCAAACTCGCCTCTGGTGCGCTCCAGTTTCATCTGGATATTCTCCTTGGCTCCAGACACCAAAAACACCTGGATGTCTTCCTGGTGATAAGCTCTAAGCCTGATAGTAACTAATTCGTTTTCTTCAGGTTCCATTGGAGTTCTATATTCAGCTGTTCCGTCGGAGTAAATCGCCTGGATATTCATGAAGTCTCCCCTTAAACAAGACGTGAGCTAGAAGAATATTTTTAGATAGTAAAAAAGACAGCAACGATCGCTGTCTTTTTAGGAGAAGGTATTTTTACTATGGGGTTAGTAAAAATTATATAATGTATTGGGGGGTTTTTACGATGTTTATTATATGGGGTAGCAACACCTAAGTGTGCACAAACATAACAAACATCCTGAATATTTTTTGTGCATATTGCACTAGTTCCCCCAATCAATCCCCTCTACAGCGACTCCATCAAACTCATTTTCATCGTCTGACTGAGTTGTAACACCAAATAATTCTTCGAACTCTGCGCGTCCGATCTTTTCTTTCTCTAACAATAGATTAGCACATTTATGAAGTATCTGCTCGTTATCTCTCAAAATTTTCACAGCTTTTTCATAACATTCATCAATGATCTTCTTAACTTCTTCATCGATGAGCTTTGCTGTAGAATCTGAGAAGTTCTTAGCATGAGCTAAATCTCTACCAATGAATACTTCCTCTTCATCATCCCCATAATGAATCATACCTATATTCTTAGAGAATCCATATTTTGTAACCATATTTCTAGCTAAGTTAGTAGCCTGCTTAATATCGTTAGATGCACCTGTTGTCACATCATCAAAAATAAGCTCCTCAGCAACTCTACCACCTAAGGATACGATGATATCCTGAGTCATCTTACCCTTAGTGTTAAACATCTCATCATTTTCGTTGATAGGCATTGTGTAACCAGCTGCACTAGCACCTGTTGGAATAATAGAAACAGAATAAACAGGTCCTACATCTGGAAGCACATGGAATAAAATAGCATGTCCTGCCTCATGATAAGCGGTAATCTTCTTTTCTTTTTCTGAAACAACTCGGCTCTTTTTCTCCTTACCGATACCTACCTTAACAAATGACTTTTTAATGTCATCATGCTTTATAAATGGTCTGTTGTCACCTGCTGCAAGAATAGCCGCCTCATTAAGGAGGTTCTCCAAATCAGCTCCAGTAAATCCAACAGTAGTCTGAGCTATCTGATGCAAATCTACATCATCGCCAAGTTTTTTGTTAGCTGCATGAACTTTGAGGATTTCCTCTCGTCCCTTAACATCTGGTCTACCTACATAGACCTTTCTATCGAAACGGCCAGGTCTCATAATAGCCTGATCAAGAATATCAACTCTGTTGGTAGCCGCCATTACAATGATGCCTTCGTTGACACCAAATCCATCCATCTCTACAAGAAGCTGATTAAGTGTCTGCTCACGCTCATCGTGGCCGCCACCCATACCAGTACCACGGCGTCTGGCTACAGCATCAATCTCGTCTATAAAGACAATACAAGGTGCATTTTGTTTTGCCTCTTCAAAC
This sequence comes from Pseudobutyrivibrio sp. AR14, assembly GCF_900101325.1. NCBI lineage: Bacteria > Bacillati > Bacillota > Clostridia > Lachnospirales > Lachnospiraceae > Pseudobutyrivibrio > Pseudobutyrivibrio sp. AR14. Next base: position 18,597 of record NZ_FMUY01000018.1, on the reverse strand, counting down.
AAGTCTCTCACTCTAGAAGCACCTACACCAACAAACATCTCTACAAAATCAGAACCTGAAATTGAGAAAAATGGTACTCCAGCCTCCCCAGCAATAGCCTTGGCAAGAAGTGTCTTACCAGTACCTGGAGGGCCTACCAGAATAACGCCCTTTGGAATACGAGCTCCCAAATCAGTATATTTCTTTGGGTCCTTAAGGAAATCTACAAGCTCTTCTACTTCTTCTTTTTCTTCCTTAAGACCAGCTACATCATTAAATCTAGTGTGAATATCCTCTTTATTGGTCATCTTGGCTCTGCTCTTGCCAAAGTTCATCATCTTGGCATTGGCACCGCCGCCAGCTGACCCCTGAGCATTCATCATTATCATAAATAAGATGAATACTGCTCCAAGGACAATGAGCATAGGCAATAACTCTGATATCCAGCTATCATGCGGAATATCGCTAAGGGTATATGCAACGTCTAGTTCCTGAAGCTCACGCTGAAAATCATTGACATCTGATACATAAAGTGTGGCCTGCTCACCATTTGAAAGATTTATTGTAACAACACCTGTTGGCACTTCCTGATTCTGAGAAATACTAACAGAAGATACATTATCATTTTTAACAGCCTTCTTGAACTGAGCCATGTTATAGTCAGTTGTAGACTTCCCCATGCTGGTATATAAAATGAATAATACTACTGCAACAAAAAGGGCGTATATTAGCATCCCCGACGCTCTACGTTTTCTCAAAATCTCCTCCTAGTCTAGCTCCACAACTCCAATGTATGGAAGATTGCGGTACTTCTGATCATAATCTAATCCATAACCCACAACAAACTGATCAGGAATAGTAAATCCTGTATAATCTACGTGCACATCAACCTCTCTACGGTCTGGCTTGTCAAGCATAGTAACCATACGGACTGATTTTGCACCTCTGTCCTTGAAAAGCTGACCTAAGAAATTCAATGTATTTCCACTGTCGATAATGTCCTCAACTATAATAACGTTCTGTCCTGTTGGATCTAAATCCAAATCCTTTTTGATCTTAACGACTCCAGAAGATACTGTACCTCCATCGTAGCTTGATGTAGCCATGAAGTCGATAATAACTGGTACTGTAATTCTCTTAGCAAGCTCGCATGCAAAGAATGAAGCTCCCTTAAGAATACAAACCAAAAATACGCTCTCGCCTTCATAATCTTTGCTAATCTGATCTCCAAGCTCAGCTATACGTGCTGCAAGCTCTTCCTCTGGCAACAGAACTCGTATGTTCTCACTCATTTTCCTATTCCTCCGTGTAACTTATCTCTAATACTCGAGTAGTATTTTTAGAAATCTTGTAATGCTCGCTGATGCGATATCCAACCACCCACATCACATGACTGTCATCACATACAAGTGGCACTTCATCACGTAAATGTCGTGGAATCTTCTCATCTATAAAGTAATCCTGCAGAAGCTTGTGATTACCCTCAGAATCAATGGTAAGATAATCTCCCTCAGCCCTTTTTCTTATTACAACATTACCCGATATTTTATCACAATCAAACCATTTAGTATAGCGGTCTGTAGGGTAATTCATCCCTTGTTCATAATCAAATTCCCGATAATTAAAAACTGGTTCAACTTTAGTCTCGTCCTCTTCTAACACATACATCTCCTCGTAGGAAATAATGAGAGTCTTCTTGTATGGAAGTTGAACCTGTCGCTCTCCATCTTCGTTTAATAACTCCAAAATCTTATCCACATGAACAGCTGACACATCCTTTTGGTACGGCATAAACGAACTAAGGTAAAGCTTTATTGCCTGGCTTGAAATAACTGACGGTGCCGTAGCTATTGCCCTCTTTCGCAAATGTCCATTTTCTTCCTTGGCAATCTGCAAAAGTCCTCGCGCCTCCAGATTGATATAATCAGCAACCTCTGTAAGCCTCTGTGTCATCTCTGAAATATGCTCAAGGGCCCTATCATTAATCTGGGCAAATTCAGGCATAATATTATGTCTGATTCTATTTCTATCATAGTCCACCTGATTGTTGGTGGCATCAATGCAGTAGTCTATATTATTGTCTTTTAAAACCTGAAGAATCTCTGATTTGGGCACCTCCAAAAGAGGTCTTATTATATTGTCCCTGACTGGTGCAATGCCACACATTCCATCAAGACCTGTCCCTCTAGCCATATGGAAAAGCACAGTCTCTGCATTATCATCTGCATTATGGGCTATTGCAATTTTAGCAGGCCTTCCTGTTTCATTTGTAAGATTCTCTGCCGCCCTTTCAAACAGCTCATATCTGGCTATTCTAGCCTCTTCCTCAGTTGAACGTCCTGTCTTTTCAACTAAGGCTGGAATATCAACCACATGCTCCTCCAAATCAACTCCATGGGTAAGGCAAAGATTCCTAACAAACTCCTGATCTCTATCAGCCTCTATGCCTCTAATACAGTGATTTACATGAAGCACCTTAAGGGTTAAATCATATTCTTCTTTTAATTCTAAAAGAACAAAAAAAAGGCACACCGAGTCGGGACCGCCTGAAAGGCCTATTACCACTCCGTCGCCTCTTTCTAACATTTTATATTTAACGATAAAATCTCTAATCTTCTTGTCTAAAAATAATCCAATTTTCATAAGTAAGTCCAAGCTTATCTGCAGCTTCTCGCTCCGTGTATTCGTCTGTTTCTGCGAACTCTGCCTCCTCTTTTAACTGCTCACTCTTTTCGTTAGCAGCGTCTACCTGTTCTTGCAATGTAGCCTCTTCTTTCTTAAGCTCCTGATTCTTATCGTAGAGTCTAATAACCTGGATTGCCATAACAGCAATCATGAAGAGCATTACTATTGCTACGTATATTCTACCTGTGGAGGTTTTCTTTCGTCTTCGAGCTCTGCGCCTTACAGCTCGTCCTCTAGTGTTTCTTGCCATATTACTCCCCTTATATACATTTAGAATATAGTACCATATTCTATAGTCTATAGGTATTTAAAAAGATCCGCTGCCGCATCTTTTTTTGTTGTGTCTTGAATATCTAAGACCTCAACTTTCACATTCTTGTTACCAAATGCTATCTCTATTATATCACCAATTTTAACATCAGTGGAAGCTTTCGCAATTTTTCCATTAATTTGTACTCTGCCACTATCACATGCCTCATTGGCAACAGTACGTCTCTTTATAAGTCTACTTACTTTTAAATACTTGTCTAGTCTCATAATCCATCCTCAAAATAGCGGCCTATCAACTACATTTTAGAATCGGTTGTCCAGCCTGAGCCCCTTACTCTAGCTATATACAGCTGGCATCCATAGTCCCCGTTATTTCTATAATTTAGCTGGTAATTCTCAAGCTCTTATATCTCTAAAGCGAATCGTGTTTGATGAGCGTAGAGATATAAGGCTTGTGAATGTAACCAGCGCAGTTACTTCAGACACTTGTGAACGTAACTGGCGTAATCATCAGAATAAAATAAAGGGGCTCGGATTGTCCGAACCCCAGGCGATTCTAATAATTAGTTGATAGAATCCTTAAGTGCCTTACCAGCCTTAAACTTAGGAGCCTTAGATGCAGGAATCTTCATCTCAGCACCTGTCTGTGGATTTCTACCTGTACGAGCTGCTCTCTTAGAAACCTCGAATGTACCGAAGCCTACAAGCTGAATCTTTTCCCCCTTCTTAAGCTCTTCAGCAACAACCTCTGTGAAAGCCTTTACAGAAGCCTCTGCGTCCTTCTTAGAGATGTTAGCCTTGCTAGCGATAGCTGCTACTAATTCTGTCTTGTTCATTACTATTCCTCCTCGAGAATTTTAATTTATAGTTAGGGACTTCGCCCTTAGTAACTACAATATCCTTTATAATTCTTTTAATTTTGTCTGTCAACACGTTATGCCCAAAAAGTCCCGAATTTATAAGGTTTTTATGGATTATTACAAATTTTTTACTCGTTTTTTAAACACTATTACTATTTACAAACCCTTGATTTTTCGGGACGTTCACTTTTTTTTCACATTTTTTCACTCCATAAGGTTACTTATGAGGTCTGAAACTGTTGACAAATAGTCTACTTCATAGTCGTAATCATCCTTAATTGTGCTACCAGCAGTCTCTGTTTCCGGCTCATTTTCAGATGATTCTGAATCGTCATTTTCTTGACTATTTTCTGTAGTATTGTCATATTCATCCGCCGATGAGGTGCCAGTTTCTGACTCTAACTCAAGAGTAATTGTTGCAGATTCTGAATTGACAACAAGGGTCTTATCCCAAGAAGTGTATCCCTGACACTGCACCTTTAGACTATGACTTCCGTATTGAACATATTGAGGCTCTGTAACATCTACCTCTTGGCCATCAATATATACATGGGTATCTGGCACAGTCACCAGGAAGGTAATCAAGCAGAAGGACGGTCCATCACCCTTTAAATCCTCGAGACTTACTTGTGTGGTCTCGTTTCTTACAACAGTGTATTCTCCACTTCCACCCCAGCCGTTGTTAGCTACAGTAATCTTGTATGTTCCCTCAGGAACTTCTATTATCTCATCTCCATTGACCATTGATACGATTTTATCGCCAATGAAAATCATACTATCATCAAATAGGGATGTATCTGACAAATAAAGGTATCCATGACCTGTTGTTACAGCAATAGAGATAACTTCTTTTTCCCGTCCGATAACAGTAATAATGTCATCCTTGCCAATATCCGATACAAGTATTTTCTCTGTGTCGGAATAGACTTTTGTATTGCCTGTCAGCTTATAATTGCTGCCATTTATGGCTATTAAATTCTTGCTTTCATCGATTGAATACTTTGATAGATCATCAAGAATCCAGACATCTGTCGATTTCTTAACCTCTCCTAATGCTCCAGAAGATGGTAAAAAATCTCCAATAGTCACCACAGAACCTATGGTAAACTCTGCCCAGGTGCTATTGTCCCCATACTTGTCCAAAAACTTGGTAGTCATATTATAGCCATAGCGATATTGCTTTGCCTCGTCAATAGAGTATAAAGCTATGGTCTCCTCTGTCATGTTCAAGTCCTCAACTATATACAGAGGCTTGCTTCCGCCTTCTACAAGGACATCCGCATCCTGTTCTGTCTGTTCAGTTTTAAGGGCACTTCCTGTATGGCTTGTGACTGCATTGTTGCTGCCTTTCTTTTGGCCGCACCCAACAGCAACTGCCATAATAAGAAGCCCCATCAATATTAATTTAGATATTTTATTAGTAAAAAGCCCTTTCATACCCATAATTTTACCATATCTCCCCAGAAATAGTTATCCGATAATCTCCTTAGCCATTTTAATAAGAATCTCTCTATTATTAAGCTCTGGCTCATCTACCACCCTATCAAAAATAGTATTTAGAACCTCTCCTATGCGCTGTCCCTGTGGCACACCCATCTGAATCAGGTCCTTGCCATTGATTTCAAGGTCCTTTATCTTAAGGCAATCCCCTGCCGCAACTATCTGATTGAACATCTTCTCAAGCTCGTCTATATATTGAAGCTTCTCTTGCCTATGGTACATGCTCTGAGCCAGACAATCTGCTCTTTTGACTGCAAGCAAATCATTATAATTCTCCTGACCCACCCTTATAATCATGCGACGGATATTTCGCTCATTGATAGCTGGTCTATCATCATGATTTTTCACCAAGTTGCAGACCTTATCAGTGGTGTCGTTATCAAACTTAAGTCTACGAAGCACCGTCTTTGCCATCTTCTGCCCCTCTACTGGGTGCATCTTAAAATGATTCTGTCCATTTTCATCTGTGGTCTTGCAAACTGGCTTTGCAATGTCATGTAAAAGCATAGCTAGGCGGATAACCCTATCAGCAGGTGCCAATCCCATAGATACAATAGTGTGCTCACCCACTGTATACATGTGGTGCTTATTTACCTGGTCGCACTCCATCATAGCATCAAATTCAGGGAAAAATACCTTTGTAAGTCCAGTCTCATAAACGTCTCTCATACGCTCAGGATGGTCTGATGTAACAAGCTTTACCATCTCAACCTGAATACGCTCTGCGCTAATACGCTCTAAAGTTGGCGCCAAATCCTTAATAGCCTGATAAGTATTTGCCTCAATGTCAAATCCCAACTGGGCAGAAAATCTGAGGGCTCTAAGCATCCTAAGGGCATCCTCTGTAAAACGCTCTGTAGGATTGCCTACCGCCCTAATAATTCCAGCCTTAAGATCAGCCTCACCACCAAACAAATCCACTAGGCCCTTAGTCTCATTGTAAGCCATGGCATTGATAGTAAAATCCCTACGCTTTATGTCCTCCTCTAGCGAGGCAGTAAATGTAACCTCCTTAGGATGACGACCGTCCTCGTATTTGCCATCAACACGGTAGGTTGTAACCTCATAGCCTACACCATGCAAAAGAACTGTCACAGTGCCATGCTCAATTCCAGTATCAAAAGTCCTATCAAAAAGAGACTTTACCGTCTCAGGCAAAGCCGATGTGGTTATATCCCAATCGTGGGGAATTTTCCCTAGAATGCAGTCACGGACACAGCCGCCCACTGCGTAGGCTTCGTGTCCGTTAGATTCTAAAATATTTATTATTTTCGAAACGTCTGCTGGTAAATTCATATTAATAAGCTTTACCCCAATATACTAATTTCTTAGCTGGCTTGCCACAGCATGCACATACGTCAGAAATTTGCTCCTGATCATTAAATGGCATACAACGGCTTGTTACAGCTAAATCCTCTTTTATCTTGTTCTCGCAAGCCTCATCGCCGCACCACATAGCACGGATAAATCCTGGCTTATTATTTGCAATCTCTGTAAACTCAGCATAATTGTGAGCATCAAAGATGTGGCTATCTCTATGAGCCTTAGCTCTCTCGAACATCTCCTTCTGGATAGTCTCAAGAAGCTCAGCTACCTTTGTCTCTACCTCATCAAGTGAGCACTCGATCTTCTCGCGAGTATCACGACGAACAAGTACGCACTTGCCAGCCTCGATATCCTTTGGTCCAAGCTCTACACGAACTGGGATACCACGCATCTCAGCCTCTGAGAACTTCCAACCTGGTGACTTATCAGAATCATCAAGCTTAGCGCGCATTGTCTTTCCAAGACGCTCACAAACTTCTGCAGCCTTCTCAAGCACGCCTTCTTTCTTCTGCTGAATAGGAATAACAATAACCTGTGTAAGTGCAATACGTGGTGGAAGTACAAGACCTGAATCATCACCATGTACCATAATAATAGCACCAATAAGACGTGTAGTCATGCCCCATGATGTCTGGTGAACATACTGAAGCTGATTATTCTTATCTGTGTACTGAATACCAAATGGCTTAGAGAAGTTCTGGCCAAAGTTATGTGAAGTACCAGACTGTAAAGCCTTACCATCATGCATAAGTGCCTCGATTGTATAAGTAGCCTCAGCACCTGCGAATTTTTCTTTTTCTGTCTTCTGTCCACGAACTACTGGCATAGCAAGAACTTCCTCACAGAAGTCTGCGTAAAGGTTAAGCATCTGTACTGTACGTGCCTCTGCCTCTTCTGCTGTAGCGTGAGCTGTGTGGCCTTCCTGCCATAAGAACTCACGTGAACGAAGGAATGGACGTGTCTCCTTCTCCCAACGAACTACTGAGCACCACTGGTTGTAAACCTTTGGCAAATCTCTATGAGAGTGAATAATATCCTTATAGAAATCACAGAAAAGAGTCTCAGATGTAGGACGAACGCAAAGACGCTCCTGAAGCGGGTTAAGACCACCATGTGTAACCCAAGCTACCTCTGGTGCAAATCCCTCAACATGATCCTTCTCAACCTGAAGAAGACTCTCAGGAATAAACATCGGCATGTACACATTCTGTACTCCTGTCGCCTTGAATCTTCTGTCTAACTCGTGCTGGATATTTTCCCAAATAGCATACCCATCGGGCTTGATAATCATGCATCCTTTTACTGATGAATATGCAATCAAATCAGCCTTAACGACTACGTCGGTATACCACTGTGCGAAATCCTCTGACATAGAGGTAATCGCTTCTACCAGCTTTTTTTCCTGTGCCATTTTTTTCTCCTTTATATTTATAAATTCATTACATTAGCCGTTTTATTTTATAACATAAACTAGCCAAAAACAAGCCCACTGCCACTTTAAAAGTAACTATTCACTGCGGACCATAATATACGCTCCTGTGGCATAAATAAAGGGCCCTGCTGGGCCCTTATGTTATAAATAGTATTCTTCGAATTTTTTTACTGGAAGTGGTTTGTCGAAATAATAGCCTTGGAGATAATCAGCCCCGGTTCCCGACAGGTAGTCTAGCTGTTCTTTGTTTTCCACGCCTTCGATTATTACAAACATGCCAAGGGCTTTTGCAAGAGTGATAATTGTGTTGATTATCTTGCGACCCTTTGAGGCATTTTTATCCATTGAAAGGAATGCCATATCCATTTTAAGGATGTCGGCTGGAACTTCTTTTAGCATGTTAAGAGATGAGTAGCCGCTTCCAAAGTCATCAATCTCAATCAGGAATCCATATTCCTTAAGGGAATTAATGATGTCTATTTGACGCTCTTTTTCTGTCATGAATATTGACTCGGTTATCTCAAGCTTTAGTCGTTTTGGATCTACTCTGTACTTTTCAACTAGTGATGTAAACGTCTCAAACAAGTCAATATAGTAGAAATCCTTCACGGAAATATTGACGGAAATAGAAACATCATCCCGGTCTATTGATGCCCAATATGCCAGACGCTTTACTGCCTGTTCCCAGATAAACATGTCAAGCTTGTAAATGTATCCCGTCTTCTCTAATAGTGGAATAAATGAACCTGGTGCTATGATTCCTCTGTCAGGATGAATCCAACGTACAAGTGCTTCTGCCATTGCTATCTTGCCATCCATATTAACTACTGGCTGAAGAAACATTGCAAACTGTCCCATAGACAGAGCATCCTCGAATTCTCCAATGATTTTCTGCTCACTCATATACTCTCGTCTGAGCATATCTCCATAGTACGCAATAGAATTCTTGAAGCTGCTCTTAATGGAATCAATGGCCAAAAATGCACCGTCTACCATTGATATAACAGATGCTTCTCTGTCGTATATCTCATAGACTCCCACCAAAATAACCATGCGGTACTGGGCATTGTTAAGGAAATGACTTACCTTGTTCATGCCTGTCATAAATACTTCTTCAGTGTATCTACTCTTTGGCATAAGCACCGCAAATCTGTCTGCTTCTAATCGAGCAAATATTGCTCCAGGTTTAAGTCTTTCCCTTATTGTGTCAGCAGCCTTGATAAGTAATCTGTCTGCCTCGTCTACTCCAAACATGTCATTGATGAGCTTGAAGCCCTTTACGTTGGCACAGACCATTAGATATTCTGTGTCTGGATTCTCGTCCAATATATTTCGAACTTCCTCGTAGAAACTCTCACGATTTAGAGCTCCAGTAAGGCTATCGTGACTGCTTCGATATTTCTCCTCCTCGTAGGCTAGGTAATCACCTGTTACATCATAAAATGAATAGTAACATCCGCAGTAGTAACCTCTCCTGTCGTATATTTTATTGAAGTGAATATCAAATCTGTACTCATCACCATTTAAGGTGTAAATGTCATTCCAGCTAGAGTTTGAAATGGAATTTGCCTCTCGACCATCCTTCCATTTTCTGAAACGCTCCTCTAGCAATCGACGGTCTCCGCTAGGCGAGAACATTCTCTTAGCAAATTGGTTGGCAAAAATACAACTGTCATTTTCATCAAATGCTATCAGGGCACATTCCATACGCTCTGTGATTGTGGAGAGCATGTACTCCACAAAAGCCTTTGGATTATACAAAAGAGTATAGTAAGCCACATAAATCGATGCGATAGCATAGAAGAATATGGAAATATCAACTGGAAAATCAAAAAACAGATAGAAAACATTGAGTACTACAATTCCACCTAGCATTGCAAGAATTGCAAGATATCTGTTTCTATGGAATCCACTAGTGGCAAGGGCTTTTTTCGCAAAAATTATCACTACCAGTGCAACTATGATGTAACAAAAAACAAGGTGCACCATATAGTAATCGCCTGTTGTCTTGAATCCGTAGAACCAATCATCGGGACCAAAATGTACTTTTTTCAGAGCAAATACATGGTGCCAACGTAGATTAGCCAGTAAGCTAATATTGTCAATAAATGCGATTGTGGCTGTCATAAGTGGAGCCGAATAATTCTCAGCCCAGACCTTTGTGTATTGCCTTGCATAAAAGACAAATGTCAAAAGCAGCCAGTCAATACTTGAAAAATATACTATGTAGGCAATCTCAGAATGTATTTCGATATGAGTTGCTATGGCCGCAGTATAGGCAAGGCATGTAAGAATACCTATACTCAAAAGCTGCACTATGGAAATATTAAGCTTGTTATTTTTGATTTTGTGCCGAGTGCCTATATAGATTATGCAGGCCAACATAATAAATGCAGTCAGCAAAAATACCAACACATATATTTTAACCAAGAAAGTTCCCCCGTATTCTTTAGCCAGCTATGCGGCTATCTTTAAAGTCTTCTCCTTGAGGAGTCACATCAAATCCCATCTCTTCGCCTGTTACAGGATGCTTAAATCCAATGTGGTGTGAGCAAAGAGCAAGACTGTGGCCAGTTGATGCTCCACCATATTTCACATCACCTATGATAGGAGCTGTTCTGCTGGCAAGCTGTATGCGAATCTGATGATGTCTGCCTGTGAATAAATCAATATCCAAAAGCTTTCTGTCGTCCCACTGGTCCACAACCTTGTATTTAAGAACTGCCTTTTTAGCTCGTGGATCATTGTCTCGAACGATTTTGGAAAGATTAGTTCGATTATCCTTTACTAGATAATCAACCAACTCTCCCTCATCTGGGAATGATTCCCTACTAATAATTGCATAGTATTTCTTAGTGAATACATGGTCTGTAATCTGCTTTGTCAGCTTGTTCGCAGCCTCCTGACTCTTTGCAAAAACCATGATTCCCTCTACAGGCTGGTCCAAACGATGGACGACGCGGATTGTTGGTTTTTCTCCCTTTTCAGCCAAATAATTATTCAAGAGACTCACCATATCCTGTTGTCCAATGTTTTTGGTCTGGGTAGCCACACCTGCAGGCTTGTAGCATACAAGTATGCTATCGTCCTCGTAAATAATGTTCATACAAATTCCCCCTCAGAAATTAAATTATATGAATATTCTAACACAATTTCAGTGTATGCCACATACTTTTTTATACCTTAAATCTGTAGCCTACACCCCAAATTGTCTCGATATACTGAGGTTTTGATGTATTTAACTCAATTTTCTCACGAATCTTATTAACATGAACTGTAACGGTGGAAATATCACCGATAGATTCCTCTCCCCAAAGGGTCTCGAAAAGCTGCTCCTTAGAGAAGATAACATTTGGATTCTCTGCTAAAAATGTGAGCAAATCAAATTCCTTGGCAGTAAATACTTTTTCCTCACCATTAATCCACACACGTCTGCTGGCCTTGTCAATTCGAAGACCTCTGATGCTGATTTCATTTTTCTGAATAGCAGGTGACTGAACAAGTCTCTCGTATCTTGCAAGATGAGCCTTTACTCTGGCAACAAGCTCACTAGGTGAGAATGGCTTTGTAATGTAATCATCTGCCCCTAGGCCAAGGCCTCTGATTTTATCTATCTCTTCTTTTTTGGCAGTAACCATAAGAATTGGTACGTTTTTAACCTCACGGATGCGCTTGCAAAGCTCAAATCCATCTAAACCAGGAAGCATCAAATCAAGGATAAACATGTCATAATTTCCAGCTAACGCCTTCTGCAATCCCTTTTCTCCGTCTGCTTCAATATCTACTTCAAAGTTTGAAAGCTCAAGGTAATCCTTTTCCAATTCTGCAATTGACTCTTCGTCTTCAATGATTAGTATCCTACTCATACATTACCTCCTGGTATTTTCTAATTACAAAGTACATTGTAGTTCCTTCGTTTTCTTTGCTAGTAACCCAAATTTTACCGCCGTGGTCTTCAACGATTTTCTTAACTATTGAAAGACCAATTCCACTGCCTCCCGCAGCAGAATTTCTCGATGCGTCAGCTCTATAGAATCTATCAAAAACGTAAGGCAAATCCTTAGTTGCGATGCCCTTGCCGTTGTCAGCCACCTCAATCTGAACAAAATCACCTACGTCCTTTATTGTGATTGCAATTCTTGAGGCCACATCAGCCCTCATGTATTTAACAGAATTGCTGACTATGTTGTGGATAATACGGCCAAGCTGCTCAGGGTCAGCAATAATAATCACATCTGGATCGACATAATTGGCATAGTCAAGTCGAATATGCTGATTTTCAAGGTCCATTCCAAGTTCTTCTATGCAGTCCTCAAAATAAGAATGTATGTTGAGCTTTTGGAAATTGTACGGAATTTTATTGGTATCAATATTTGAATACAATGTCAGCTCGTTGATGAGTGTGTTCATCTCGTTAGCCTTGTTGTAAATAGTTCTAATATATTTTTCTCGCTTTTCCGGAGTGTCGGCCACCCCATCAAGCATACCCTCTGCATATCCCTTGATAGCAGTTATAGGGGTCTTTAAATCATGGGCAATATTTGAAATCAATGCTCGCTGCTCCGCCTCGTCCTCCAGACGGTCCTTGGCATTATTCTTAAGGCGAACCCTCATATCCTCAAAAGCATTGCACACCTCTGACATCTCATCTGTGCCACCTGTAGCAACACTAAAATCCAGATTGCCTTCCTTTACATTATTGGCAGCGATTTTAAGTATCTTAATCTGTGGCGCAATTCCCTTATATATCCAGACAACCATAACAATAGCCGTCAAAAGAAGAATCACAAACTCTGCTACACAAAAATTGAAAACCAATTCATCAAAAAGGCCTCCATCATCCATGTAATGCTTAAGAGCCTGCATCACTATGTTGCGTCCTAACTGCTCTTCGCTGGCCTTTCTAATGACCTCTTTAAGTCCAAGCATCAAGGCATTAAACAGCACAACGGGAACAATTGTAATTATAAAAAAAGAAATAATAAGTCGATTTTTTAATTTCATAATTGTATACCTTATTCTGGTAAATATCCTAGTATCAAATAAATAATAAAAAGGCAACCTCATATTAGAGGCTGCCTTAATTATAGCATATTGATTTTCTTAAAGATATTTCTTTAAAGCATCTACCTTATCTGTCTGCTCCCATGGAAGCTTAACATCAGTACGGCCGAAGTGACCATATGCTGCTGTTGGACGGTAGATTGGACGACGAAGGTCAAGCATCTTGATTATACCAGCTGGACGAAGATCGAAGTTCTCACGAACGATTTCTACAAGCTTGTTGTCTGAAAGCTTACCTGTTCCAAATGTATCTACCATAACTGATGTAGGCTCTGCTACACCGATTGCGTAAGAAAGCTGAATCTCACACTTGTCAGCAAGTCCTGCTGCAACGATATTCTTTGCAACGTAACGTGCTGCATAAGCACCTGAGCGGTCAACCTTTGTGCAATCCTTACCTGAGAATGCACCGCCGCCGTGACGAGCATATCCACCGTAAGTATCAACGATGATCTTGCGGCCTGTGAGACCTGCATCACCATGTGGTCCGCCGATAACAAAGCGGCCTGTTGGATTGATGTAGAACTTTGTCTTATCATCAATCATGTCCTGTGGAAGGACTGGGTCGAAGACATATTTCTTGATGTCTGCGTGAATCTGTTCTTGAGTAACGTCTTCGTCATGCTGAGTAGATAGAACTACTGCTTCTAGTCTAACTGGCTTTCCAGCCTCGTCGTACTCTACAGATACCTGTGTTTTTCCATCTGGACGGAGGTACTTAAGTGTACCATCTTTGCGGACATTAGCAAGCTGTAGAGCAAGTCTATGAGCAAGAGAAATTGGGTATGGCATGAGCTCTTCTGTTTCGTTAGTTGCGAAACCGAACATCATACCTTGGTCACCTGCACCTGTATCTAAATCATCTGCAAGCGAGCCTTCCTTTGCCTCAAGAGCCTTGTCAACACCCATAGCAATGTCTGCGGATTGTTGATCAAGAGCGACCATAACAGCGCAAGAGTTTCCATCAATGCCTTTCTTTCCATCGTCATATCCGATTTCAAGAAGAGTCTTGCGAACAATAGCTGGAACGTCGAGCTGAGCCTTTGTTGTGATCTCACCTGTAACAAGAACGAATCCTGTACATGAAGCAGTCTCACAAGCTACTCTACTCATTGGGTCTTCAGCTAAGCAAGCATCGAGGATGGCATCCGATACGGCATCACATACCTTATCTGGATGGCCTTCTGTTACTGACTCTGAAGTAAAAAGTAACTTTTCCATTATATGACTCTCTTTCTATTAAGTTACGTTAAGAACTATTTCTTAACTTTGATAGTATAATCCCTTTTCGTGTATACAACAAGTATATATCGCTTTCTTTTCTAAAATATTCACATTTAATCGATTGTAATTAAATTTTGCTAATTATATAATCTAACTAGGTATATTTCTTTATACCAAAAGACGAGAATATAATGTATGGGTTTTGGTATTAAATGCAAAATCCGATGAAAGGATTGTTCTATGCAAACACTTACTGTAGACAAACTAAAGGCCGGCATGGTTGTAGCCGAGCCAGTTCTTACCAAGAGAGGTCAGACTATTTCAAAGGCTGGCGAGGAGTTAACTAATCAGCTCATTGCCAAGCTCACCTTTTACAAAATAGAATCTGTCTCTGTAGAAGACATTGAGGAAGAGGAAGTTGCAGCTGAGCCTGCTCCTGCTGAAGAGAAGCCAGCAAAGTCACCTGCCAAGCCTCAGAAGTCTGAGTCTAGAGTCAGTGATCAGATTACATATACACAGAGATTAAAAGCATCTCCTGCCTTCAAGAAATTCCAATCTGACTATGCTATTAATATCGCATATTTACAAGAGACGCTTAAAAAGATAGCAGATGGTGGCGATTCATCTTGCACAGATGATTTGCTTAATAAATGCGAAGCTTTATTTAAGTCTAAGACAGCCTTAGAGCTTTTTGATATGCTCAGCAACATGCGAAATTTGGAGGATCCTATTTATTCTCATTCTTTAAATGTTGCACTTATTTCTCGAGCAATTGGCAAATGGCTTAAATTGCCAAAGGATGATTTAAACACACTCACTCTTGCCGGTCTTCTTCACGATATCGGTAAGCTTAAGATTCCAGAGGATATTTTGAACAAGCCAGACCGCTATACCGATGCAGAGTTTGATGTTATGAAGACTCATCCTCTTGAGGGCAAAAAGATGTTAAACGGCAAGGGATTCGATTCTAGAATCTCAGCAGCAGCCTTACAGCACCACGAAAGAGCAGACGGAAGCGGTTATCCTAGAGGTCTCTTTGATGACGAGATGGACGATTTCTCATGTATTGTTGCCATCGCCGATGTGTACGATGCCATGACATCTGCCCGTGCTCATCGCGATCCACTTTGCTCATTCCAGGTTATCAGCGAATTCGAAAAAGAGGGCTTACAGAAGTACCGTACTCAGTACATTCTTACCTTCTTGGAGAGAATCGCCAACACATACAATAACAGTCGTGTCATTTTAAACAACGCAAAAACAGGCCGCGTAGTTTACATCAACAAGAGCAACCTATCACGACCTGTTATTCAGCTTGATAATGGCGAAATCATCAATCTCGCCGACAGCGTTAACAACAAATTATTTATTAAATCTATTCTCTAAAGGCCTCGGCTATTCTGTCCTTCAATCCAGAATATCTCTTAGCCTGAGATGTATTATCAACCATAGAGTAAAAAACATCTGCGTCGCCTACCATGGTGACGCATTTTTTTGCCCTGGTAATGGCTGTGTAGAGAATATTTCTATTCATGAGCATCTTTGGTCCATCTACTATTGGCATAACTACCGCCGGATATTCAGAACCTTGGGATTTATGAACTGTGATTGCGTATGCCAGCTCCAGCTCATCAAGACTGGCAAATGGGTAGACAACCTTTCGCCCCTCTTCGAATTCGACAGTTACAGTCTTGCCCCATTCATTGATATCCTTAATAATTCCCACGTCTCCGTTAAAGACTCCAAGCCCCTTTTCGATGGTAATATTGTAATTGCCGGTAACTTCCCACTCTAGCTGGTAGTTGTTT
This sequence comes from Pseudobutyrivibrio sp. AR14, assembly GCF_900101325.1. Taxonomy (NCBI): domain Bacteria; kingdom Bacillati; phylum Bacillota; class Clostridia; order Lachnospirales; family Lachnospiraceae; genus Pseudobutyrivibrio; species Pseudobutyrivibrio sp. AR14. Next base: position 2,449 of record NZ_FMUY01000018.1, on the reverse strand, counting down.
CGAATCTGCATTACCTTATCGCCCTCACGGAATACTCTGGTATCGCCCTTCCATTCCTTTTTATCCGGAGATTCTGGATTAAGATATCTCTGCAAAATACTGTTTAGTCTCTCTACTCCAAGCAATCCCTTTCTAGTTGGGGTAAGCACCTGTATTTCGCTTATTCCTGCATCAACATATTTAGGCATCTTCTCCTTCACAAGGGTAAGCATAACACTGATAATGGTGTCAGCATCTTCTCGTTTCAAGAAAAAGAAATCCTTTGATTTATTATCAAGTAAAACATGCTGGCCCTGGTGTATTTTGTGAGCATTCATGACAATGTCGCTCTCCTGAGCCTGTCGGAAAATCTTTTCCAGTTTAACAGACTCAAATTTATCAGATGCCAATATGTCTTTTAGCACATTACCTGGACCCACTGATGGAAGCTGATTTACATCGCCTACCAATATCAGTCTAGTACCTGGTGATATTGCCTTTAGAAGAGAATACATAAGGGATACATCCACCATGGACATCTCATCGATAATGATAACGTCACACTCCAGTGGATTCTCCTCGTTTCTATCAAATCTGGCAAATGATGCTACATCGTCATCATCGCCCAGTCTTCCTGAAACCTCAAGCATTCTATGAATAGTGCGAGCCTCGTAGCCTGTAGCCTCACTCATACGCTTTGCAGCACGGCCAGTAGGCGCACCAAGGAAAATGTTTAACCCCTCTTCCTCAAACATACGAATCATAGTGGTGATTGTTGTGGTCTTTCCTGTACCTGGGCCACCTGTAAGAATGAAAAATCCCTTTTTAGCAGCTGAAATGACAGCATTTTTCTGTAACTCATCCAGCTCTATTTCCTCATCCTTTTCTATTCGGCGAATGACCTTTTGCAAGTCTGCCTCGTCTGCCTTGTAAGTCACATTAAGCTCTCGAAGCATCCCAGCAATAGATTCTTCCATTCTAAAAAATGATCTAGAATAAATCTGTGTATTGTCCCCATCCTTTTTGATAATCAGCTTTCGTTCCATGGCTAGATTCATAATCTGTGCCTCAACAGATGCCTCATCCACCTTCAACAGGTCAACTGACATATCCTTCAAAAGCTCTATAGGTAAATATGTATGCCCAAGGCCAGCTCCCTGTCCTAAAATGTACTGGATACCACCCTTGATTCTAAACTCAGAGTCAACCTTTATGCCGACTTGTGTGGCTATCTCATCAGCCGTCTTAAATCCTATTCCGGATATTTCATCAGCCAGCTTGTATGGATTGCTCTGGATAATATTGTAAACTTCATTGCCAAATCTATTGTAAATTTTGATAGCTGTATTGCCATGCAGTCCATACTTATCAAGGAAAATCATGGCATTGCGGATGTCCTTAGCTCCTACAATCTGGTCTGAAATCTCCATGGCCTTGTTAAGAGAAATACCCTTTACCTCTGCAAGACGCTCCGGTTCTTCCTCAATCAGCCTAAATGTATCCGCGCCAAATTTCTTAACGATTCTAGCAGCAAGCTTTGGTCCGATTCCTCTTATTGCACCTGAGCCCAAATATCGCTCCATGGATAGCTCATCAGCTGGAGCCACCGCCTCATAGCTTGTAGCTTTAAACTGTCGTCCATATGTAGGATGATCAATATACTGTCCTCTAAGAAGTAGATTCTCGCCCTCTCCAACAGTTGGAAAAATTCCTACTACTGTAATGAGAAATTCATCTACTACAAAGTCCATGACAGTATAACCATTATCTGAATTTCTAAATATTATTCCTTCTACGTAACCTGTTATTTCTTCCATAGACCATATAATAACATAGAATCACAATACAGTTTAAAATATATTGGATTTTTCGAATTTTAATATGATTTAATCAAGACTTGCTATAATCGCTTCAAGATTTGAAATTTGTGCATTGCACTCATCTATCATATGCCTCAATTTATTAACAGCATTCTGTATGTCTTGCTGCAGGCTGTCTACTTCATTCAATCTGCCTGAAGTATTTTGAACCATTACCGCCTGCCTCTGTTGCATTTCATCATTAAGAAATCCTGCCCATGCACCAGAACAAGCCGAATCATGAATGCTTTCTCTTCTATTAGTGAAATCTATTTCCTTATACTTACTCCTTATACGTTCACTCCTAGATAACAAATCAGAAATATTCCTTTGATACTCGCTGATTCTTCCTCTTAATCTACCTATTTCTGCTCTTAAATCACTTTTTCTTCCCACACTACAACTCCCTACTGCATATAATGCAATGCGTCTGCTGACGCTTGGTCTGCATTTATCAATGACTGCTTCAATTTATCTAACGACTCCGGCAAAATACACCCAGAATGTGTTCTGTGTTTATTCACCAAATGATTTAACTCTTCAGAATTATCTTCTAATAATTCCATTATACTTGTGCTTTTATTCAATGTCGGCTCAGATACCTCGGCAGC
>NZ_FMUY01000012.1:0-97182 GCF_900101325.1 Pseudobutyrivibrio sp. AR14 | reverse complement strand
GTTTATGCAGAAGGTGATGATCCGGAAGTAGATTGCTTTGCTGTAGAACCAAAGGGATTTGGATTTACTGATGAGTATGCATGGGTTATTCAGACTCCAATTGTTCAAAAAGAAATGGAAGAAAAACTTGCTGGAATCTTTGAAGGTCAGAATTACAAGATGTTTGTTGAATTGACTGGAGTTTCTGATGAGGGAGTGGTTGAGGCCTTTTCAACAACTATTTATATTGATAATTCTGACTCTGTTGTTACAGATTCAATAATGGAAAAAATCGTATCTATAATTAGCGATGAACCTAGATACTGCAAAATATATATGTATTCTTTTAAGAAACCAGTTGTAGATCAAATAACAACTAAAGAGCATAATAGAAGTTTTGATACGGATGATGTTAAGAGCCTTTATATGAGCACACCAATTGATCGGCGAGAAGGAAAAGGATGGAGAAGAAATGACTGATGAAAAGCTTGCATTGCTAGAACATATTACATACATAGATGAAAATGTGCTTAGAGCGGCTGGTATTTATTCTAAAATTCTAGATATAATAGAGGAAGTAACTGTTGAAGATATTCTGCAAGATTTCGACGAAACAGCCCTCAATAACCTTCGCAACTACAGGAAAAAGACATTATTCAATATCGGAAATGAAGAAAAACAAAATATTGTTGATGGCGCTTTAATTAGTGGTAAAGATTGGGCGAACATTATAGAAACAATTAGGAGCGATGAAGAGCTAAAGAATCTAGTTGTAAAGGATTCAGAGCAAATTACTACAAAAAAAGGTAAAAAGTATAATCTCCAAATATGTTATCAAGAGCCAGTTACTAAGCAAGGAATAATTACTTACAAAGGTACTACGGGATATGAGGAGTGGGACGATAATGTCAAAGCAATTTATCAAAAAGATACGCCCTGCCAAGATAATGCTCTAAAGTTTTTTCAGAGAAACGAGAAATACTTTGATGACATAGTACTTGTAGGCCATTCAAAGGGTGGAAACAAAGCCATGTACACAACTATAGTCTCAGATTCAGACAAAATATCTAAGTGCATAGGAATGGATGGACAGGGATTTTCCAATGAATTCTTAAAAGGATATGAATCACAAATAGAAAAACATGGCAGCAAGATTACAAACTACTCATTAGACAGAGATTTTGTACATGTGTTAATGAAGCAAATTCCAAATTCTGAACAAAAGTATTGTGAAGCTTATGGAGTGCAAAAATGGGCGCAGTTTCATACCCCATTTTCTATGTTTAAATCTCAGGATGGGAAAATGGAGTTAAATGGTTCTGACAAGAGTCCAGTATTCGTAAATACGAATGAGAATAGATACACGGCTTTATTACGAAAGTTTACGACGTATTTGATGGATAAGGGAAAGCCAGAAGATGTAGAAAAGATTGTTAATTATATAGGCCCTTTTTTAGGTGATTTTTTAGGTAACGGAAGTTTATTAAAAGCGATCCAGCAAGCTAAAGGTGGCAATTTTATTAATTTGATAAGAATATTCAAAGAGGCCATACAGTTTAGCAAAACAGAGAATGTGACACTGAAAGATTGGCGAGGATTCTTTCGAACTTTTGGCTTAAAAGATACAGGGGAAGATAATACTGAAAGTATAGACAATCAACAGACAGTCTACAATGTAAAAACGGATGAAAATGTTATTGAATTTCCAACACTAGAATCGCAAGATTCATTAAAATCAAAAAAGATAATTACCGAACAACGAGATCCTTATGAAAAAAAATATATGTTCAAATCCCATAAACCGGAGGCGGAGACTATTAATCAGGTGATTAGTATAGAGCAACCACAATGGGATGTGGAATGTGAAAGATGAAACTAGGGGACGGAGTTAGTGGTCCATTTTATTTTTGGACCTATAACCCCGTCCTCTAGTTTTTTTTATTTAAATTTCAAAATAAAAACTCAAAAAAAATATTAAAACCATTATTTAAATAAGTGTCACTAATTGTTTTATAAAACCACAAGAAAAGGAACTGACAATTATGAAAAGAAAATTATTTTCAATGCTAATGGCTGGATTAATGATAACAAATAGTACTCTGGTAGCATTTGCAAAAGAAATGCCAGAAGAAACAATTGTCGAATCCACCCAAGAAAGCGAAGAGGTTTCGAATGACACTGTACAGGAGATAAATGAATCTTCTAACAGTCAGTCAGAAGATACTTTAGAAGACGAAAACTCAAATGAAAAGGATGGTGATGAAAAAGATACTGTGGAAACAGAACAGTTTTCAGATGATGAAGAAGTACTAGAGCAAGAAAAGCTATTTGATGAAGATGGCAACCCAATCGAAGAGGATGAAAATCTTGATGAAGATGAAGAACTCATCGAAGAGGAGGAAGAGCTCATCGAAGAGGAGGATGAAGACCTTGGGAAAATTATCAAATTTGAGCCTTTATCTAATATTAAATTCGATTGTACGCCTTCAATAGAAGAAATAGAAGCGGCTCTTCCCAAAACAGTTACGGCGATAGTAAAAGGTAAAGATGAAGATGAAGAAATCAGTATCGACATAAGCTTTAATTATGATGATTATTCAAATATCGCAAAAGACGATACTAATAATTTAAACGACGAGACTTTATCGTATACTCTTGAAGCTAATGTATCTACTTCATATGAGATTGTTGATGGTTTATCAAACCCTACATTGAATATTACAGTATTAAATGAAGGGCTTGAGCTTAGTTATCAGGAATTAACTGACGAAGAGTCACGGATTACCGTATCTGGAATGTTACCAGCAGGTTCTAAATTAGTTCTTGATTATGATGTCTGCGCACCAGATTCAATTAAAGAACCAATTTTAGAGGCATGGAGTAATGAAGATACAGAATCAAATTTTATTGAACATCCATATTTTCAGATTGTAACTGGTCTTTCTATAGTCGATGGAAATGACAATATTTTTACTCCAATTGAAGGATATGATTTGCTTGTTACCATCAAATTAACTGATGAAGACATAGAAAGAATTGCAGGTCATAACTACAATGTTTTTTATGGAGAAAATGAAATTGAACATAGTTTTTCGGTAGAAGATAAGACGATTTCCTTTCGATATAGTGATTCGTTTGATGGAGATATTCTTACTATCACAGGAATAGAGAATCAATATTATTACACTGTTACATTTAACATCTTATCAAAGAAAGACGGAACTGATTATCAAATGAGTTCATCTAGTCGTTTGTTAAGAGGTTCTAAGGTAATCATTCCAGAGTTTTATGATATTGACCATCCTAAAATTAGTGATATGGATTGGTCCGATGTTGAAGAGATTGTAACTCATGATGCTGTTTATACAAAATATATTGATTCCAAATCATATGATATTGAAACTGGATCTGAAGATGAGGTATTAGAAGCGGAGAGTTATGGAGAAATACTCGAAGTAGAAAAAATTGAAAATGAAAGCAATATTTCAGAAGAATCTGTAGACGATAGCTTATCAAGAGAGGCAGAAGACAAGGTTACTAATAATGAATCTACAGAAGATGATTCAAAAAATAGCTCTTCAGGAGAAACAGCATCTTCTGAAATTATAAGTAAGGAAGAAGATATAGTTATTCCCGATAGCGATTCGGATGATAACGAATCGGGGGAAGATATTCTCGATTAAAGGACTAAATTTATGAAAAGAACAATTCATACATTAGCATTATGTGCAATTATCATCATTTCTTTGGTAGCTTGTTCGGGTTTTTCATTTAAAGCAAATGATTCAACCGACGGACAAAATTCCAATGATAAAATAAAAACTTCCGCCATTGCTGGAGAATCTACGTCCGTCAATACAATTTGTTACGATTTGTTATCTGATAACTGCAAAGAAATATACGATGAACTCCTTTTGGCATTTCAGAACTTCGAAAGCGAAGTGATAGTAAGTGGCTCGGAAGAAGACATCGAATTGGCATATAGAAATATACTTTCAGATCATCCGGAAATCTTTTATATATCAGGATATGTATATAAAGACAAATCAAATATTGTTGATAGGAATAATTTTATTATTTATCCAAGTTACACAGAAGATAAAGATTCATATGAGGAATTACTTTCTAAGGCAGATGATGTGGCAAATAGCTGGATTGAAAAAATACCTGATACTTACAACGAATATGATATTTCAAAATATTTGTTTGAAAAAGTAATAGAAAACACATCCTATGTGACTGATACAACTCATAATCAGGATATGTTATCTGTATTTTTATTTAATCAATCTGTTTGCGGGGGATATTCTCAAGGATACTCATATTTGATGCAAAAGTGTGGGATTCCATGTGCCACTATCTATGGCGTAGTTGATGAAGAAAATCATTCTTGGAATGTAAGTATTATAGATAACAATTATTACATGTCGGATTTAACAAATGGTGATAGTAAATTCATTTTAGATGATGAAAAAATAAGTTATGTCAATTATTCATATTTCAATGTTCTGCCAGATTGTGTGACGGATTACGTTCCTTCATGTACTACGATTTCATGCAATGCAACAGATCTTTGTTATTTTATAAAAGACAATTCTTATTATGAGGTATTTGATGATGCAGTGATTGAAAAGAAAATTGTTGCCAGTTTGGAAGATGGTGATAAATATTTAACTCTTTGTTTTGCAACAGAAGATGGTTTGTTAGCTGCCGAAGAAATTCTTTTTGATAGAGGATATATAGCAAAGTATTATAGTTCAACATCTATAAAATATATTGATTCATCCCGCTTTCATACTATAACTATATTTTTCTAATAAGGAGCAGATATGAAAAAGAAAAAACTAAATGTTCTTTATGTAATCCTAGTAACAATTATATTAAGCGTTTATGTAGGAATCCTATTTGTCGTTTCAATGAAACACATTATGTCTCTTAATGATTGCTTTGATATTTTAAAGGATAATCCAGACATGACTGTATCAATTATTAATTTTAACGCGGATTCCTGGGCTACATATTTATATGTAGAAAAAATCCTTGGAGTAGTTGGCCTTTTGATAATTCTGCTCAATGCATTCTTTATTAATATGCTTTTGAAAGCGTATAAAGGTATAACTCTTAACATGCTCTCAGGCAAAGTTGAAAAAACTGATAGCGGAAGAATTAAAGAATTAGAACGTAAGCTAAAAGCTATAGAAGAGGAACTTGATAATGCTAAAAATGAACTTATTACAAAAGAGTTGTTTATAGAAGAACTACAGTTAATTAGGCAAGAGGGATAATAATTGGGCGGGGTTGCATATTATTTTTACGAAAAAAATTTTTAAAATCCACGTTTTTTTACTATAAAAAATATTCCATTCCCATTACTTAAGAGAAGAACAATAAATGGATTCTTCATGGAATAACAAAATCTTTATTTTTAAAAACGGAGGTTAAAATTTATGAAAAAAAGTAATTCTGTTCTTTCGTCACTTAAAACAAGGGCTGGTAGAGCGTATGTGATGGGAGCAACAACAGCAACAGCAATATGCCATCCAATTACAGCATTTGCAGCGTCTTCGGATTCTTCAGGAATCCAGAATGGTGCAATTTCTATCGCAACTCTTTTGGTAACAGTATTCGCACTTGTTGGTTTGTATTACCTTCTTCCATCAGCATACAAGGTATTTACAGCATTCAAGGAAGGTCGAGGCGATGATATTCATGATTCTGCAAAGGGAGTAATCGTAGGTCTTGCGCTTATCTTCTTTAGAGTCTTTGCTTGGCCTTCAATCTCTGAGCTTATTTCTCAGGCACTCTAAAACTATTATGGGAAAAGAAAAAGGGACTTTTCTATTATAGAAGATGTCCCTTTTTTGTAAGAAAGGACAAACATGGGAAATTTAAATACATATTTTAATGACTTTTATAACATTCTTTCAATGATTATATCTGTTATTGGAGTATTTTTTGTTCTTCCAGGCGTATTTAAAATTATTGCTGGTTTTAGAAATAGCAATGGTGATGAATTACATGCCGGTGGTAAGGATGTAGTTCTTGGAGCAGTATTCCTGTTTTTTGGTGTATTTATACTTCCTACACTGCAAAACGTACAAAATAATTTGTCTTCAAGCAGTGGTAACACAACATCATTTTCAGTTGAATCAGCTTTAAGTGAAGATGATATTAATTCAACTAGTTGGCAAACAGATACCTATACAACAGGTGGTGGAGAATCATACACTTGGGATGATGCTTCTAACTGGTATCAAACTTTTACAATTGGTGGAGGGGGTATTTATGGTAAGGCTCTAAAATTTATTTACCATGCAACTAGTTCAGCTACAGATATTATGTCTGGTACTGGAGAAGGTTCTTATATCGCAACAATACAATCCGCGCTTACTAGCTTTGTAAAAAATGCTATTGAAGGTTTAAAACCGGTAGGCTTCGCAATTACACTTTTATTCTTCCTGACATCAGTCATTGAATTAGCTAAAGAAGAAAGATTGACAATTGAAACCTTTATAAAACACTTTGCTCGTTTCTTTATTGCCGCTGCATTTATAGTAAATGCAGATAAGATATACGGAGCATTATATAACATAGGTAATGAACTGGGAGTATATTTACAGACGTACTTGGAAAGTACAGGGGCTACCTATTCTGATAGTACTGATTGGGGGAATTATATGGCAAGAAAGTTGTTTGAAGCTGATGTGGCATCCCTTCCAGTAGACGGTTCCCTTGATATGGTAAAAGGTATTGTTAACCTTGCTTCAGTCCTACCTTCAGGCCTTTTAATTTGCCTAGCAGCTGCTGCTATGCTTGCGGTCATGTATTTTATTTCATTTTCAAGATTACTTGAAATGAGTATTAGAGGAATATTTATTCCAGTTGCAATGGGGCTTCTAGCCGATGATGGTTGGAGAGGTGCAGGTGGAAGATATTTAAAGAAATTTTTAGCCGTATGTGCTCAAGTAGCGGTGCTTGTAGCTATATCATCTGTAGCGACCTACATCATAACAAGTGCTTCCGATTCCATATTAGGTGGTGATGATATTATGGGAGCTTTAATAATACTGCTAGGTATAGGTTTTTCCATGGTTTCGGTAATGTTTAAATCAATCGGAATAACAAATGACGTATTTGGCGCTTAATAATAACGTGGCTTGTAGGGCCCTTAGAAAAAAGGAGTTAGCATATGGATATGACAAAAACTTCTGCTGGTAATGATTATGAGAATGTTCTTGATAATTTAACCGAATATATTCAAGCAAAAAAGATTTCAAGTTTTAATGAATTGACAAGATATGCAAAAGAAACCTTCGGTATATTAGGTCTTAATGTGGTTTCAACTAAAACTAAATATTTCACAGCGCTTGTAGATTCATTTAAGGAGGTGGTTGCATGATTGGTGCTCCAATTCCACAGGATATATTGAAATACGAAGCTAAATTAGTAGGTAATTTTACTGCAAGACAAACAATAATTTATGGTGCGGGATTGAGTTTGGCAGCAATGATAGATTTAAAAATTCTGCCAAGTTACGTGCCTAAAGAGATTAAATTTTATGTGGCTGCGGCAATATTAATTGTATTTTTTGCTTGGGGTAATGTTAAACCTTTTGGACAACCTTTAGAAAAAGTTATTATTCCAATATTACAAGATAATTTTTTGAAACCAGCAGTTAGAGTAAAGGCTTATGATCGTGCTGAACATGAAAAAGAATTTAATAAGCCTTTAAAAAGCTCTGATCTTAAAGACAGAGCAAAAAAATCAAAAACAATAAAATGTTATTAAACACTTTATTTTTTAAACAAGGAGTTTAACGCATGGGTCTATTTTCTAAAAAGAAGAATGAGAATACAAAAGCTAAGGGAAAGGTAGATACTTCTAGCAAAAAAAATAAAAACGGTGACGACAGAGATTCTGCCGCTGCTGAAATGAAACAAAAGAAGAAAAAAACAGCTAAAAAGGTAGTTCATACTGTGCAGGATACTCTTGATTGGGAATGTGTACTTGCGGATACTGGTATTTTCCAGATTGGTCCAAAGCGATTTTCTAAATCATTTGCATTTGATGATATTTCGTTTAGAACAAAGGATGAAGAAGAGCAGCTCACAATTTATGAAGCATATACATCATTCTTAAATATCTGTCAGCCGGAGGAAGATATCTTCTTCACATTTGTAAATGAACAGGAAGATCCCGATAAGAAACTTGCTCCAATTCTCCCTATTGAGAAAGGAGATGTTTTCGATGAATATAGAAAAGAAATGTCTACTATTATCACCGAAAATATGAAGAAATCACGTAATTCTATTTCAACCAAAAGATACCTTACATTTATTGTTTCGGCAGATTCTGTTGATAAAGCAGTACAGCGTATCGAAACTCTTTCAGGTGAGATTTCCCATAATTTTGAGAAGATAACAAAAATGCCTCTTAAAGAGTTAAATACAGCTGAAAGACTAGAGATTATTTCTAAATTATTAAATGATGAACCAAACTTTTGGTTTACACATGATGAAAAGGGAAAGACACATCTGGACCTTGAGTATTTAAAGAAAAAGGGACTTACACCTAAAGATATTGTAGCCCCTGATTATATGAAGTTCTATAGCAATAGATTTGAAATTAATGATAATGTAGGACAATCGCTATATCTTTCAGGTGTAGCAAATTGGCTTAATGCCAATTTTATTTCATCTATTATTGAAGTGAGTTTTCCATCGGTGTTTACACTTCATATTTCGCCAATTGAGCAAGCAGCAGCTATTAAAAAAGTTTCTGATCAGGCCGTAAATGTATCCGCCGAGATTGAAGCCAAAATGGATGATAGAGCTTCAAAAGGTAAGGATCCAAACCTTATTAATGCAGACCTTAGAAAGCGTCAAGAAACCATTGAACAGTTACAAGATGATATTAATAACCGCGATCAAAAATTGTTCTACGCAAATTTTGTTGGCGCCCATTTTGCCAAGGATATGGATGCCTTAAATATTCAGCAAAAAGAGATAAAGCAGTCTGCTGAAAAAATGATGTGTAAGATGACTGTAGCATTTTCTGAGCAGGAGAGAGCACTTATGACAGCTCTTCCTTTAGGGCAAGACAGGCTTCTTAACAAAGAGGTAATGTATACTACGGAATCACTTGGTATTATGATGCCATTTGATGAAATCAATAAATTTGACGAGCATGGTTTATACTACGGCGTAAATACTATTAATAAATCGCTTATTGTATATGACCGCTGGAAGGCAACTAACTACAATGCATTATTCCTGGGTATGTCGGGTACAGGTAAATCATTCTCCGCAAAACGCGAGATTTTTCAGGTATTCCTAAATTCCGATGCAGATATTTATATTGTTGATCCCGATGGTGAGTATTCCCCACTTGCAGGTGCCCTTAATGGAACTGTAATTAATATTTCTCCGGGCAATGGTATTTATATCAATCCACTTGATTTGGATATTGATACATCAGCAGATCCAGGGATTAATCCTGTATCAATGAAAATTGACTTTGTTTGTGGTTTGCTTGAGACAATGATTGGATATAATGCATCACTTACTCCAACGCAGAAGTCTATTGTCAACCGCTGTTTGACAAATATCTATAGACCATACTTAACTCACTTGCAAGAGCTTCCACCAGATGCTAATGGTCGTCGTCCAACTATTGATAGAGCATATTGCCCAACATTAGTAAATCTTTTCGACGAATTGTTTAGTCAGGAACAGCCAGAAGCGCAAGAGCTTGCTGTTATTATGGAGCAGTATACTACGGGTGTTTATGATGTATTTGCCCATAAGACAAATGTAGATGTAGATAATCGTCTTACAATTTACAATATTAAAAATATAGGTTCAAACCTTAAGGAATTAGGTCTTAAAGTTTGTTTGTCAGAAATATTTAATTCGATGCAGCGAAATAGTAGATCAAAAAAGAAGACATACGCTTATTTTGATGAAGCACATTTACTTCTTAAAACCCAAAGTTCTGCTGATTATTTAACTCAGATTTGGAAAAGATGTCGTAAGTTCCTTGGTGCTCCAGCAGCTATCACACAGGATGTTGAAGAGTTCTTAAATGCTCCAGGTGCTAGAGCTATCATTAATAACTCGTCATTTATTTATCTTCTTGGACAAGCTCCAATCAATAGAGGTATTTTACAGAATCTAATGGGATTGTCTGAATCAGATATAAGCTACATCTCAACTGATGTACCTGGTCGAGGACTGATATATACAGCCAATCAGACTATTCCGTTTGTTGATGATTTCCCTAAGGGTAAGATATTTGATGCAATAACAACAAAGATAGATGATTAGAATGTCATAATAATAACCCCTTTCTCTGGTTGCCATAAAGGCGTCCAGAAAAAGGGGTATATATTTATATTGTAAGTTTTGTGTTAACAAAAGCATTGGATAACAGAATAAATAGTTATCACTATTATCATTACAACCAATATGAAACGAATAATAATAAGACCAATTGAAAGAAGCTTAGAGATGATATCTAAGATAAATATAAATACATAGAAACCTGCAATAACGGCTATTACAGGAAATGCCTTCATAAGTATATCATGGGCTAAATAATAAGCGCCTATGCACCAGACAATTGTTCCAAATGCCATTGGAATAAAAATCATAAAAAATGGATGACATAGTTTATTTGCTACTTGTGTTCCTGTAAAAGAGATATAACGCTTATCATAGAGCTTATCTGCAATTACGGCTAAAACCTTTTCAACTATTGCTACATAGATAAAAACAGCAATTCCTATTGAAAGAAATAACGAACCAATAATTAATAATGTCTTCATAATCTTATCCTCGTAATGTTTTTATTTTCAGATTAAATAATGTCGTATTATAAAAAAACATCCTTGGTATTCTAACATATTTTATCTGCTTAAAATACTTTTTTCCCATTATTTATTAAGACTATTAATTTCTACATTATCTATTTGAGAAAAGGAGATGAATATGGAATATTCAGAATACTATAAGCACTCCATAGAACATATGGAAAACTCACCAACATATGGTAGAAGTAAAATTTCAATTTCAGAAGGACCTGAAAATGAAGAATTAACCCCGGAAATTATCAAAGATTTCTGTTCAAGACTGTCTGGAATTCTCCCTTCAGAACAATCAAAAGCTATTATCAGCTATCAGAGTTATAAGATGAATGAGAACGAAGAATACTCAGCTGAGGCAGATAACGTATATCAACTTATGCCTAAAAAGGTTGTTCTAAGCTACGACGTTTTGCATCCTGATCTTGCAACACTTTCTATTTACTTTGGTTCTCATACTGATCCGGCTCTTAGAATTTTCTGGAGACGACTAAATAATTTTTATGAAGAACAGTCTAAAAATTTAGCAAACGAGGAATTCGATATACCGGTGTTTATGATTAATCTCTTAGAAAGAGAAAACATCGGTGATATTCATTCCGAAGAAGTTAACCCAGATATTTATGAAGTTAATATTATCAATCCCCTGATTTGTTATTTAACTAGAGAGCTTCCCACAGATAGAGCAATTAAAGAGTATTTGGGGGATGAAGAGGTTGGTGGCAATGTAGTAAAAATGCTTATCTCTCTTGATACAGTTAATTTTATCAAGCGAAATGATATCGATGTATGTTCTATTAAAGCTTCGGCATTACTTCAAGCTACAGATGAAAAATATAATACAACACAAGCAAGAGACGATCTTATTGATTAAAAAAAGCAATTAGCCAAAAAGTAAGGAGAAGTTTTATGGCTACAAATTCTAATGATAGAGAAACACATAGTTCCAATACTAGAGCTACAATTTATGCGGTTATTGATGGTCGAGTAAATTCGGGGAATGGAAATTCAACGAGTTTACGAGAGCAAATTGCCGACGTTGCTACCAACGGTAGAAAAGATAGAGAGAACAATGTTGGTTATGATAATAGTGAAAGACTGTTAAAAATCATGGCTGTTAGTGATTCTATTGGCTATCATTATACAGAATCTAGAGCGATAAATAGCTACAATCATATTGATTTTAGTGATGCCAATACAAAAGCAATACTTTCAAGTTTAGGCTATGGCAAGGGCAATGATATTTCTAATTGTGTCGCTGGTAAAAACAAAGTACAAGCCATGAAAGAGATGAAGTCTAAGCTAGAAAGTAAAATGTGCAAAGATGCACGTATTAATTCATTTTCAGTTAATAACGTTGTAAGAGCTATTAATAAAGCTAGACAAGCTGGCAACACTCAATTGGCCCAGCAATTACAAGGCCAACTTGATTTCTATAGAAAAAATGGCTTGAATGAAAATATTAATGGTGGAAATCGAGCATATGGCCGCGCCCTTGTAAGTCAATATATAATGGGCGAAGACATAACAAGAGGTGTAAGATTTTATCAAATGTCAGGAAAAGCCGCCATTGCTACAGTCCGCTTTTCTACAAAAATGGTTGCTAATACAGCAGTTAATATTGCAACAAGCAAGCCGGTGCATGCAATTGCCGCTGGTATTTCAAAGGCAACTGGAATTGGAGCAAATTCTAATTATATTAAAAATACAAACACAAAAAAGGCTCGTAAAGAATATAGAAAAAATACTAAAACTGCTGTTTCAAACAAAATCAGAAAGAAAAGTGCTGGAGAAAAACTGGCAGCTAAAAGACAAAGAAAACAGGCTAGGAATATTAGAGCGAGAGAACGTGCTGGTTTAAAACGAGCAAGACTAAACAAAAGAATGAAAGGTATGAATCCTTCATCAAAAATGTATGCTCTTACAAAAGCAAGATATAAGTTACAAGGAGCGAAGATTAAATTACTTCGTTTTAAATATAATCTGGGTAGCAGAGTTAGAAATTCATTTGTTTTTAAAATGGGCCGAAGAATAACGGCGCCATTTAGATTTATTTATCAACATAATCCGATTAATTTTTTCAATAATCTTGTGAATGCGATTAAAAGAAAAGTGAAGAAGACTATCGGAACTCTGATTTTAATTGCGGTTATTCCTATTGTGCTTCCAGTAATTATTTCAGGTGTAGTAAGTGGCGTTTGTGGTCTTTTAGCTCATTTTGCAACAGCTTATAATCCTGCAAATATGTTGGCTGATGCTCTTGGTGCGACCAATTATATGCAGCTTATTATTAATGAAACCAGCGTTGATTTAGCAGCAGAGCTTGAATTGGCACTGGAAAACGATGCTCAGACATATTACTTATCTGATGATACTGCGGTTCCTTCGGATAATTTGGCTTGGACAAAACAAGTTGATGAAGCTGAAGTGACAAAGATATATTCAACAGAAAAGGGGGTTGTGGATGGATATGAGCTTCCGGGTGTATCTGCCAATTTACAAGCAATTTGTTCAATGGCCCATAAAAGGTTCCTGGGAGAAATTGATTTTAATAACTATTTTACCGTTAAGGGTTATGTATATATGATGTACATATATAGTCATGATGCATTGCGTGATGCAAATGGTGATGTAGTTTATGGCTATGAGGACATAGAAGAGTGTAAAGAGGAATGTTTATATGAAGGTGAAGTTTCAATCCATACAGAAGACGCAACTCCAGAGAAAGCTGCTGTAGTTCAAGTTACTAGGCCAAAGGAAATATGTTCAAATGTTTATATTCATGGATATTCTAGGGAATATAATTCAGCTGTTAATAAAAAAAGAGCGGAGTTTGGTACATTTTTGACAGCATCTTTAGAGACATTAGGCGCCGAGGTGAATCCTGATATGACATCAGTTGGAGTTTTTGCAAATGAAGTGCCTTATGACGCTTGTGGAAAATGTGATCACTGTACACCAGTAAAAGTTCTTACTTGTCGGCAAAGAGAACATAAACATAATGGCGGTTGCTTTCATGAAGGTATACAGACATGTTCTATACCTGAACACAAGCATTCAGAGTCTTGTTACACAACCTATTATATATGTTTAGGCCATTGTGGAGGTCATATTAGCCCATCAGTGACACTTACTATGGATATGACATATGAGAATCTAGCTAAGCATGATGCGTTTGCAATACCGCGATATTTAGACGCATCTGATTTTTCAAATACAGCCAGCGAATATGTTGATGGTAAATTGTCAGTTGGTACTTCATCAACGCCTAAAGCAAAGGAATATAAAACCTTTGAGGACTGGCAAAAGGCATGGACTAATAAAGTGGATAATTGGGGATTTACACAGTACCTCAAAACACCTGCCGAATGGCTAGTAATTGGTGTTAGAAATCTGATAGATTGGTTTATTAACACCTTTAGTTCGGATGCTACAGCAACGAAAAAAGATGATGTAGAAGAGTTTGGTGGTTGGGTAAAAGAAGATGGAAGCTGGACTTCTGAATTTAAGGACTTACCTGATGTATACGGAACTTATTATGTTGATGATGACCCGAGTCAGGGAGTTAATGAAGTTCCGTATGGTGATGCAAACGAACTGTGGGAAGGCTTTGATGTAGCATTTCCTACAGGAGCAGGTGCGCGATTAACCAAATCCCAAATCAAAGACCTTTTGAAACAGATAAAAAAGTCTTATCCGGATATAGGGCAAACCCAGCTTGATGTAATAGAAGAGGCTTTAAGTGAGGTTGGTAATTGGACCTATTCATTAAAAGGTCATACAAATGGATATTACCACACAGGAGGTATAACAGACTGTTCAGGCTTCGTCGGTGGAGTAATTTATCGAACTCTTGGAATAGATACTACAGGTATGCTTGCTGCAAGCTATAAAGGTTCTTCTAATAGGACTGCAGGTTCAGCAATATCACATAGCGAGGGGGATAAAAAACATAATACATATACAGGACATGTGGTAATTTACTTGGGTTATTTATCCGAAGGTATTCCAGGATATACTGTTGGCGGTATTGAACAATCGGGTCCTGGACATTACATTGTTCATTGTAGCAGAGGAGCAAATTGGAGCGGTTCTGTGGTTCAAAAAATAGTAAGCATTGATAAATATCCTCAAACATGGAATTACTGGTAAAGAAAATTCATTGAAAAATAACATAAAAAATAATCTACTTCCATTATTTATATGGAGTAAACAGAAATACTCATTAAAAGCAACTAAATTAGTGGAGGTGGAAAAATGTTTGATAAGATTTCAAAGATTATTGAGAAAGTAAGCGGGGCAGTTGTAAAGTTCATTTACAAATTAATATCGTTTGATTTTGGAAGTGATGATACTGAATACAAAAAGGGATAAGATAGAGTCTTTTGAACACATTTTTATAAAATAGGAGGTATGTAAAAATGAATTATCCATTACCTAAAGATGGAAGTATTGATTATATGCTATCAATAGCAAAGGCAAGAGCAAAAAGGTGCGTGGAAAAAAAGATAGTAATAGAGCAGGATGAGGATGATTATCCTCTTTATCAAGTTGTTACTAAAGAAATTGCAAAGACAGAACTTGGAGAAATATTTGATGAAGTAGCCATGAAGACTCAGGAGCTGAATTGTACTGCTAAGGCGCTAGAATCTATTTGTATTAATCTAGGAGAGTCTTTAGGCCTTACAGAGGCAGATCTTATGCAAATGTATTTAACCAATATGGGCAGGCAGAAAAAGATTTCGGATGAAGAATCAATTTACTTAAATGAGGGAGAAAGTCTTGCTGCTAAGAAAGGATTTACTCTTGTCAAGTAATGCTATTTGAAATATGAAGGTAAAAATCCCAAGAAAGCAAATTTATGATCCTAATGAAATCTCTGTAAGCTATAAAAGAAAGAAGATTCATTCTATTAATGATTTCTTTTTATTCTCATGTCATGTTACAGATTTCTTAGCGAAATTTATCCAGCTTGTTTTTATTGTCTATGTACTATTTATAGATAAAGACATTGCTGCTTTTATTTCAAAATATAAATTATTTGAGCATGATTATTTATATAGAATAATGGTTGACTTAGATTTAGCTTTTATTTTTCTTAATTCATCAAGGGACTATATTAAAACGCAAAAGAAAATATTTGTGTGGTCTAAATCAAGAAAATATGGTTCTCAAATCAAGATTCCTATTTCTTTTAGGCATTATAAAAGAGAAGGCTTTTTTGAAATATTAACTATGATTGGAATTATCGCTCTAATAGTACTAATGCATTTTGTAAACGGTATTAATCTAGGCGAAGCCATTTTAACTATTTCCGTAATAGTAGTATACAGTCTCTGGATGGTTGTACATATTATTAATGGCATTTTTTCCTATATTAATAAAAGAACTGTAAGAAAAAGAGAAATAGAACAAGTTTTGAAGTATTGGTAGTAAGAATAGATGAGGTATAAAGATGATTATATCAGGCGGTTATCCGATTTTAACAATGGAAGATAGAAATAGTTTATCTATCTATAATTTGTCGCACACCCAAAAAACTCGTATGAAGAGACAATATTTAAAGCGTTTTGCGAAGCTTGAATTCGCTTTATATGCCATGCTTATTGTCTTTATAATAATTGGGATAACATTTAAAGATTCAATAAATGAAATGGCCATATGTATCATGTCTTCTATTGTTGCGATAGAGATCCTATCCCTTTATGGAAAACATAAGTATAAGAAGGAATGTAGTTCAACTAACCAATTTCTAAATTTGAAATGTATAAGAAAATATAATGAATGCGAAGACACCAATATTCTTGGATATTACAAATTAAAAGCTGAAGATACAAAGACTAATTATCAGACGGACGTATTTGTTCCTCCCACTATATACACTTCTATAGAAGAACAAGATACTTTTAATCTTGAAATTGAATCTTGCTTTTTAAATAGTATTCCGCTTGTATCAACTGATACATTTGCAGAGCGATTACTTAGAGTAATATGTTAATGACTCCGTCCCCCTGGGTTATTTATTGCCGCACTACAAAAAAAGTGTATAATAAGAAACATGTTGGGAGAAGGCAAATGAAAAAATACATGTATATTCTTAAGACTCAAATAATTAAAACCATGACATATGAGTTTAATGTCTATGGCAATATCATTATGCAGACAATCATCATGATTACCTCTGCTTATTTCTGGAAGGCTCTCTATAGAAAACAGGAAACTGTAGGAGGGGTGGATGCTGACAGTATGCTCACATATATAATCATATCTTCGTTGTTATCCGTGCTTTTAATCACAAATGTGGAAAAAAGAATTGAACAGAGTGTAATTAAGGGAACTGTAGCCACAGATATGATGCGACCTATTAACATTTTTGGTGGGTATTTTGCTGAGGATATTGGAAGTATCATTGCGCTGTTTTTCCAAAACATGGTTCCCATTTTTATTATTGGTTCATTATTTATAAAGGTGCCAAAGATGGCGGATATTTCTGCTCTGCCGTTGTTTATAATCTCAGTTGTGGAATCATTTTTGATTAACTGGCTGATTTCGGCTCTCTTTGGAATGATTGCATTTACAGCAATTAATATTGACGCTCTTATTCAGGTGAAAAAGCATCTTCTTAGACTTTTGTCTGGAAGTATTATTCCTGTTTGGTTTTTCCCAGAGAAGGTGGCAAATGTCTTAGAAGCACTTCCATTTGTTTATATTTATCAATTACCGCTTTCTATCTATATAGGAAAAGGTGATAGAGCTGAACAGCTTAGGGGAATGGGAATACAGTTTGTGTGGCTGGTAATTCTTGCCGCTCTTTTCCTATATGTTCAGAAGCGTGCAACTAGAAAAGTGATGGTACAGGGAGGTTGATGATGAAAAAAGGATTTAAAGAACTGTGCCATTATATGGACGTGACGGGCCAATGTATCAAGATGGCATTTATGACAATAATAGAATATCCATCAAGCATTGCGGGATGGCTTATATCAAATCCACTCCAGTTTATCATGGGATTTGCAATCATAAAATTCGTGGTGGAGTCATTTGGAGAGATAAATGGATGGAACTATGGGCAGCTAGCATTTTTATATGGAATTTCAGTTATATCCCACGCTCTTTCTATGATATTTTTCGTCCAGGGATGGTTTATGGGCTACTATGTGATTTATGGAGATTTCGATCAATATTTGACCAGACCACTTGGCGTGCTTTATCAATTCTTTTTTACAAATATAAATATATTTGGAATTACAGATTTGATACCTGGAATTATTGTATTTATTTATGGATGCGCAAAATGTCAGCTTGCCATAACGCCACTTTTTCTGATACAGGTAATTATCATGTTGGTGGGGGCAACCCTCATAAGAGGCGGCATATATATCCTAATTGGAAGTACATCTTTTCACACTAGAAGTGCAGTGGATTTTGGCCAGTACACACAGGAGATAATGGACAAGACCACTATGTATCCAATATCAATGTATCCTGAAAGTATGCAGTTTATTTTGACATATTTGATTCCAGTAGGATGGGTATCATTCTACCCGGTGTCAGCATTGCTTGGCGTTGAAAATACTGTGTTAAATGGGCTCGCAGTGCCATTTGTGACATTGGTGGTAGGGCTTGTAGTTATGATATTAGCGGGAGCTTATTTTACATCGGGACTCAAAAAATACGAAAGTGCAGGTAACTAAATATGATTAAAGTTGAAAATCTAAGCAAAGACTATTTACTCAAGAAAAAAGCACCTGGACTTTCAGGTGCGCTAAAGGGACTTGTAAAACGTAATTACGAAGAAATACATGCTGTTAAGGATTTATCCTTTAGCATTGGTGAGGGGGAAATAGTTGGATTTATCGGGCCGAATGGTGCAGGAAAAAGTACCACTATAAAGATGATGGCAGGAATCCTGACTCCTACAAATGGAAGTGTGTATATCAATGGTGAGGATATTACAAAGCATAGAAAAGAAGTGGTAAGAAACATTGGCGTTGTATTTGGACAGCGTTCTCAGCTCAACTGGGATCTGAGACTGGGAGAAAGTTTTGAGCTGCTTAAGCACATTTACCAGATTCAGCAGAAAGACTATGAGGCAACACTCGATGTGATGGATGAGATACTTGGTATCAAGGAGCTTGTAGATAAACCTGTACGCCAGATGTCACTAGGACAGAGAGTAAAGGGGGATTTGGTGGCAGCAATGCTACATTCTCCAAAGGTGCTATTTTTAGATGAACCAACCATTGGACTTGATGTGTCATCTAAGTTTGCCCTTCGCACATTTATCAAGGAAATTAATAAAATCAAAAAGACAACAGTAATACTTACCACCCACGATTTAGGTGATATCGAGGAATTGTGTGAACGACTAATCATTATAAATCACGGTGTGATGATGGAGGATGGAAATCTTTCTCAGATA
The DNA here is from genome assembly GCF_900101325.1 of Pseudobutyrivibrio sp. AR14. NCBI lineage: Bacteria > Bacillati > Bacillota > Clostridia > Lachnospirales > Lachnospiraceae > Pseudobutyrivibrio > Pseudobutyrivibrio sp. AR14. The sequence goes on along the minus strand of NZ_FMUY01000012.1, from coordinate 77,920 downwards.
GTAGATGGAATCGCGCCATACAAGACACTTGTGGTAGAGTACTATGATGAAGCTGCACCTGAGCATGCTAGATGCGAGATGATTGAGCATGAGGGTAATATAGCAAAATACAAATTTATGAAGCAGGAGACCACTGCGGCAGAAATTATCGCCGACCTGTCCAAAGAAAAGAATATCAAGGATGTTTCTATTGAAGAGGCAGGTATTGATGATATCATAAAGATTGCATACGGGTCATAGGTGGACCAAGGGGACGGGGTTAGTGGACCATTTTTAAGAAAATTGTCAGATAATGGACCATTGACCCCGTCCCCTTGGTCCATAATTAGGCTATGGCTCTTTTTTTAATAAAAGGGTAAAATAATACGAAAAAATTACTTTGAGGAGAATAATAATGGATGCAAGATTAAAGAAAAATATTTTTATTGCGAAAATAGCGTTGTTGATTTTTTTGACTGTCTTTTCATTTTTTGTGGCTTCTTCAAAGGCTGTTAAGCTACCTGTATTTGAAAAGTCTGTTTCAACATTGGAGGAATCTAAATCTGTAGTAATGAAAGTTACTGGAGCAACTATAGGATTGTCATTTATTATCTCTATGTTACCAGATGACTGGGGAACACCACTTGCAGATACAATTGCAGATTTGAATAAATATTTTGTGTTATTGTTAGGAATGCTTTTCTTGGAAGGTCTTCTGATATCTAAGGGTATCCCAGTGACATTTAAGATTTTGGTACCTATTGCTTTAATTTTGCTGATAGCATATTTGCTGACCAATAAGAAAATATTCAAGATAATAGCAAAAAAGATTATTGTGTTATCGCTGGTTGTTATTTTTGCAGTGCCTTGCAGCACAACTATATCTAATTGGCTGTGTAATGGTGGCATGACATATGTGAATGAAACAGTGACATCCGCAGAAGAAGGAACGGATAAAGTTGAAGACTTATCAGGTACAGAGGCTGATAAAGGATTCTATGAGAAGATATCAGCGATTTTCAGTACTGCTATAGATGGAGTAAAAGATTTATTTAATTATTACAAGGGAATGTTAGGCAAGTTTATTAATTCCTTGGCCATTTTGGTGGTGGCATATTTTGTCATTCCTGTAGCAACATTTTTATTATTGCTCTGGATTCTAAATCAACTATTTCAATTTGAGGGATTTAGAATGGGAGTGCCAAAAGTATTAAAAGTAAAGCTAGATAAAGAATCAGTCAATGAGACAGAGATAGAGGAGGCTGAATAGTGAAAAAGATATATATACTTAGAGCAATTAGTATTGCATTATTATTAGCTTCCCTTCTAATAATTATTATCTCTGTGACTAGAAAAAGCGAAAATGTATCCGCTTATGATGATGGGGTGGAAATGGTAGATCCTAACACGATTATTCTCAGCAATAGCGGTGTGAGAGTATCCTTTTCCGATGTAATACTGTCAAAACCATCAGAAACCAGAAAGCTTGTGGTATTTGAGCAGGAGGGAACAGTTAGCTATAAAATCGAAGATAGGATGTTTGATTTCTTAGATTGGGAACCATCAAAAAAATATCAAACTGTACAGTATACCGGAAAAGGTAGTTTCGTAATCGAATTGGATCAACTAGGAAAAAGCAATATAGTTGAGGATGTCCAAAATCATACAGTGACCATTAAGATCCCACACCCAGTTTTAGACACAATAGAGATAGACCCAAACGAGGTGGAGATAGGTGATAAGCAAAGTGGATTTTTGGCCATAGGAGACATCAAGCTCACCCTGTCCGATTACAATAAAATCGAAAAAGAATTAAGAAAAAGATTAAAAGAAAAATTCGATGTCTATAGCAATGGACAACAGGCAGATGACTTGGCCTTAAAAGCAGTTTACGATATTTATTATCCTGTAGTTAAGGCGGTTGATAGCGATTATGAACTCAAGATAGAGTGGACCTAGGGGACGGGGTTAGTGGGTCACTTTGCAAATTCTTTTAACGGTGGTTTCTGATATATCCATGAGACGAGCTATTTGTTTGATTGTTAATCCTTTAGCTTTTAACGCTCTAACATAATTGTTTCTTTCAGGTTTTCCAAGGGAGGATACATCAGATGTTGATGGTAGTTGAGTTAGTGATTTGAATATTTCTAGAGCTTTTTCATCCGTAAGAAAATGACTTACATTTTGGTAATCGTTTTTGAATAAAAGGGATTCGGGGGAGACATTTTCTTTTGCAAAATAATGCAGTAGAGATTCCTTTGAACCAGCGATGCTATAAGCTTTTGATATGTTGATTAAGGGATTTTTCGCTCCATAATATGCATTAAAGCTGCTCCAACGATATTCGGAAGGAAAACGACACATGTTTGCTTCGACAGGATTGTCATGAATGTATTTAATTACGGATAAGAAAGATTTTTCACTTTCTATTGCAACGCTATAGAAGCGGTCTTGGAAAAGATGTCCGCTGCGTGAATATTTACAGTTATACCATCTGACAAATTTTGTACCCAGGCTCTGGAAGAAGCTGGATAATTGGTCATTTGAAATATAAAGTAATAGATGAATATGATTATCCATTAAACAATAAGCATATATCTCTGTATCATAATTCTTTTCACAATCAGATAATATTAGTAGGAATTTTTGGAAGTCGAAATCTTCTTCGAAGATTATGCGCTGATTAACAGAACGAAGTATGATGTGATATATGCCCGTAGAACTCATGATTCTGGGTTTTCTTGGCATATATTTACTCCTTTGTTTTGAATGTATTTAAATACTTAGAAAAAAGATATTCTGCATTGTATAACATTTTAAAAGGAAAAACAATATGAATTTGAAAAATGGACCACTAACCCCGTCCCCTAGGACCATTTAAGGAGGAAAAAGTTATGAAAAATCGAACTACACAGTTAATTTACCAGACAGCATATTGTACCCTGGGCGTTGTTGGAGTAGCAGCAAGCCTTGGATTCTTTGAGCATGTTTTCAGATGGGATTTTTACATTATGTATACCAATCTCAGCAATTATTTTTGCATATTCGTTATGTTTGCTGAACTTATACAGACAGCTCGAAAAAAAGAAAATAGCTATGTAACTGTTAGCCCAGCGCTTAAGTTTATAGGTATGCTTGGAATCTTGCTAACATTTTTAGTGTTCAACATTTTGCTTGCTAATGTGCCAGGGAGAAATCCTGCAGAAAACTTTAAAATAGCAAGTGTTCTTGCCCATGTTGTGCTGCCTATTATGTACACACTGGACTGGTTTTTATTCTATGAGAGAGGCAAGACAAAGTTATTTTATCCATTTGTTTCGGTGTTGTTTCCTATAGCTTATTTAGGCTATGTATTTATTCATGCAGCAGCACATAGTTTTGATTCAACTATTACAAATTATCTTGGCACGGACCCACTTATCTACCCATACTTTTTCTTGAATCCAGATAGAGTTGGAAATATGGGCGTTTTAAAATGGTGCGTTATTTTGACAGCAATATTTGCTGTAGGTGGACTATTGTTTGTAGGCATAGATAAGCTCTTTGGCCGTAGGAAAAAATAGTTTTTGCGTCAATGTGCATTTCTTATAGTAGGAGCATGGGGGACTATGTTTTTCAAGAAAAAGCTAGAGAAAAAAACTTATGACAAATTAAGGAAAAAGCCTGTGATAAAGGCCAGTATTTGTACAGGAGAGCAGGTTGCTGGATTTAAGGATTTATCAACAGGGGCTTTTGAGGAAGTGATGCTTATAAAGGGCCCGGAAGATTTGGCTCTGTTTAGAGAAATGTATGGCATCGCTGGAGAAATAGAAAAGATTTATTGATGGTCCATGGGGACGGGGTTATAGGGCCAAAATAAAAATGAGCCACTAACCCCGTCCCCTAGGTTCATATTTGAGGAGGAATAATGGTAAGAATTTTATTTGTTTGTCATGGCTTTATATTATAGTTTTTTTCTGAAACCTTGTAATATCAAGCTTGAAGGGCATAATGAATAATACTTTATACCAGGTTTATACCTGTATATTTATGGATAAAAATAATTTTGTGGAGGGGCTTTTCTTTAGCAATAAATAATTGACAACTGATAATTTATAAGTTATCATACTTGTAGATAACGAATAAGTTATCATTAGGAAGAGGAATAATATTGTACGAAATAATCTTTTACGAGGATAAGGATGGTAAATCACAAGTATATGACTTTATTCGTGAATTAACATCTAAAAAGGGAAAGGATGCACGAATTAACGCAAACAAAGTGAATGATTATATTCAATCATTAGCAACCTATGGTACATATATAGGAGAACCTGTTTGCAAGCATCTGGATGGAGAAATATGGGAATTAAGGCCGCTAAGTAATAGAATTTTATTTGCAGCATTGGTAAATGGAAGATTCATTTTATTACACCAGTTTCCCAAGAAAACACAGAAGACACCAAAGCGCGAGATAGAGCAGGCAAAGCGCGAGCTGGCGGATTATTTGGAGAGGAATGAACAGATATGAGTAAAACATGGAATGAAGTAAGAAGCGAATTATTTACACCTGAAGAAATTGCGGAAAGTGATTTAAGGGTTGCTCTTATGGGCGAGTTAGTTAAAGCTCGTAAGGAACAAGGAATATCACAGCGTAAATTAGAAGAACTAAGTGGTGTTAAGCAGCCTGTTATAGCAAGAATCGAAAATGGAAGTAGCAATCCGCAGCTTGAAACTATTATTAAGTTGTTAGCAGCATTGGGTAAGACTTTAGCGGTTGTTCCTATGAAATAGTGTGGATAGAATAATGAATATGGAAAAGACTACTGTAAAATAAAAAACAGTAGTCTTTTTTATATATATTTGGTGGTATATTAATTACATAAGCACATGAAAGCAGGGGTGAGTGTATGACCTATAATCTTGATAGAATCAATTATTTAATAAATAAAAAGAATGCAATTATTCTGAAAGAGTTAGATGAGATTCAGGAAATAATGATTCCCCAGACAATGTTTAGTAAGGGAGCCTACCAATCAAATATTATTCAAGCATACTATATTTCAGATATTCATTTGGAACAGCATTTAGAGAATAATAATATTAATATAGGCGACAGGAAATCTATTGTATCATATTTCGATGCAGTAATTAAGAAAATGATTTCGAATGAAACTGCATTCGATATTATGGGAGCTGGACTAATAGGTGGTTCAATAAAAGATTTGGCTAACTCTTGTTTTGGCAGAGGGTACTTGAGATTTTTATATCGAAATCTTAATGATGAAAAATTTGAAGAATTAATTGGACAAATTTATAACGATGAGTTTGATGCATATGTTGAACCAGTTATTAGAAGATTTGTTGTTTTTGATGGTGATATATCCGCAAATATAGGACTAGTAAAACTGTTTTTCGATCGGATGTTATTACGCTTTAAATATTGTTTATATAAATCATGGAAAAAAAGTCATGGTTGTATCGCTGATGTGAAAAATGGATTGACTTTAGATGCTGCAATTCAAAAGTATAATAAGAAATTGGAGCTATTGAAAATATCTTCTGAAAAGAAGAGAAAAACACTTAAACGATTAGAAGAGAAACTAGGTAAGACTTTTGTAAAATACTATTACAAAAAAGATTCCTACGATATTAAAAGATTAATATTAGAACGTAAAGATATTCCTGACTATGTGGCATATATTCTTTTGAGTCTAAAGCGTCTAGAAGGGAATGTAGATTATTATGTTGAAAATAAACAGGAAATGATTGAAAGGTATCAGGCTAGTAGTTATGAGGTGTTTGATGGTAACATTAAATCTATTTGTCCAATATTCTATATATTAGGAAACCACGAGTATTCGTCATTTACTACTATAGATGAAGCTGTGAAAGCCTACAGAGCCGAGCTTCATAATTATCCTATAACTATTCTTCAAAATGATATAAATATTTATGGTAATTGCGTTGTACTTGGTGGAAGCGGATTTGCTCAGTATAACGATAAATATAATGCTGATAGTTTGCTTTGTGCTCATAAGATGATGGGAAATAGAGCTTATGAAATCAATGAAGGAAAAATATTTGAAGAAAAATACAATGAAGCATTGACTATGGCTAGAGAGAAAAATATTCCATTGGTAGTTTTAACACATTATCCAACGAAAGATTGGTTGTTAGGGCAGACAGACAGGCAGTGTTACTATTTTACGGGGCATACACATAACAATACAGTTAATATAGGTGAACAGGGAACAATATATGCTGATAATCAAATAGGTTACGATAGTGAGAGTATATCTCTTAGAAAATACCCTATTGGAACAATGTTAAATCCATTTATAGATTATGAAGACGGTATTCATCAAATAACTCCACAACAATATCTAGATTTCTATCTTTATAATGGCGAATCGCCAGGAATAGGACTTATTGAAAGAAGCGTAAAGAAGAATAATCCTTTTTATATGATTAAAAGAAATGGTTTCTATGGATTCTTTATAGTTACAAAGAAGAATATTCAAATATGTGTTGGTGGAAGACCTAAGAATATAACAACGATTACAGATATAAACTATATCTATAATTGCTTCATGATTATGGTATATCAATATGTTATGGCTTTAAAACCATATAGAAAGTTTCAAGAAAAAATATCTGAAGAAATAAAAAAATTGAGTATACCATCTAGTAACATAGGGAGAATCCATGGTTGTATAGTAGATATTGATTTTACACATCATATTATGATTAACCCATCTGGTAGTGGTAAAATTACATTTTATTATTCACCTTTCTTTGGATTGGTTCAAGAATATGAGAATATAGAGCGATTGCTTGAATCAGTAGAGCAGAAAAGCCCATGGTTATTAGATGCTAAGTGCTTATATAGAGATAGCAAGCGGCGTTTTTTAGAAGATAAGAATAATATATTATTGTCTCTATCTTCAAGTAATTATATAGGCGAATTGAAAGATGAACTAGTTAGTATAGACATAGCTGAAAGCATATACCCAGCGTCAGCAAAATTAAATCAACTTCAACGTCTATTTACAGCCAATATTTTGCGGGATTGGGATCAATCAATTATTGGGAATCTAATTGAAATAGAAGATATCGATTCGTATGCGCTAGAAGAGAAGTTAAATAAGCTTAATCCTTATCAAAAAGTTCAAAAGCATTGGAAAAATCTCCTATTAATTGAGACAGAGAATATAAGTATTAAATTGGTTCGTTGTGCGTTAGATAAAAAAAGAAAATGTATTTTTCCATATAAAGTGCTGGAGAAACATCATGGATATGAGATTCCTAACCAACCTATGGATGACGATGAACTAAAAAACTATATTAGGCATATTCCTGAAGATATACTAGTAGAGACATTCAGAGATTTCGAATACTATTTGGGGATTGATATATTAAAATACTATCCGCTAGATATTATACCAGTTGTAGAAGTTAAACGTGTTTTTGAGCAGTATTCACTTGGGGGAAAAGATTTAATCGATATACTTGAATATATAGGAGATTCCAAATGGCCTATCATATTTGGAAATCTTGTAGTTGATGCATTTAAAGGTAAAAAAAGACCATCAAATTGTCCAGACGATTTGTGGGAGAAAATTAAAAACTATTAATTATTGTAGGAACTGTTAAAAGAATAGCCTATGAAATTGTTGTTATTTCGATTTCCATTAATTGAAATTAACGTAACGTTAATTCCAGTTAATGGAATTTTTTTTGTTCTTTTTTAGATTTTAAGTTTTCCATTAATCTGTATTATCGCTCCAATAATAGGGATTAATGGAAATTTGACTGATGTTTTATATTCTTAACAAATTGTATTTATTTAGAAACAATTACTTTGAGCTTTACCAGTTTTAAAATTTTGGGCCATTTTACTAATTAGAGGGCGCGGAATATCGTTTATCACTTAGTGGTTTTTGCTCGGATGTCTTATGAAAAATTGACTGTAGTAAAGATTTGTATGTTTTTCTTTTTCCATAAGACATCTTCGCTCAAACCACGCTGTAAAGCTGCTAACACAAATGACTCGCTATCAGCTTAAGCAGGAAGATTTTAGGAATAGAGTGCTCGTCTATTTGCACTAGCAGCATTACAGCAAACCACTATCATACCCGCCAATAAATTGACGGATATGATAGGCAAGTTTCGCAATGTGGCAAGCCACATTGCAACTTGCCAGTGGGCTTCGCCCCCTTGGAACCCCTATCGTAGCACCATAGAAAGGAGGAATCATATGCGTAAACGGAATCATGCAGTTTATATTCGCATGACTACTGATGAGTTTGAAAGGCTTCAAAGTAAAGTGAAACAATCAGGTCTATCAATGCAAGCATACATAATTCATGCTGCCTTAGAAGGCAAAGTATCTACTATTGAAGAAATCAATATTCTTCGTGAGCGTAGCAATCATTTAGAAGATATAGACAGGCAATTACGAGGAATAGGAACCAATGTAAATCAACTGGCTTATGTTGCTAATGGTCAGGGCATAATCCCAGCTGCAATCAAATTAGCGGAGATATCACATGATGTAACAAGCTTTAGAAATGAGGTGAGAAAGAATTGGCAATTAACAAGACAGTCAATTCATCAACAAAGAGTCATGGAGCCATGAGAAACTGTATTGAGTATGTTCTGAAGGAACAGAAGACTATGGATAGACTTGTAGATATGACTGGACCTGCACCAGATGAGATTACATGGGATTCTGTTTATAGAGCATTTATAGACGAGAAAAAGCTATGGGATAAGGATAGTGGACGTATGTATGCACATAATATTATTTCATTTCACAAGGATGAAAAGATTACGCCTTTTCAAGCTTTTGATTTTGCTAAAGAATTTGTTTCCAAATGGTTTACCGGTTTTCAAACTCTCATATCGGTTCATCAGGATAAGGATCATGTACATGTTCATATGGTTACAAATACGGTCAGTTATGTTGACGGTAAGAAGTTGCATACAACTAGAGCAGATTTACAAAAAATGAAGGACCTAACTAATGACATGTGTATGAAACGTGGTTTTCATGTACCCGAAAAGGGAAAGCATTTTGATGGTCAGGTATTTGAACTTGGAACTACTACCACATGGAGCAAAGATAAATATCATCTATTTGAAAATAACAAAGCGAAAAGCTATGTAGTTGATTGTTTATATGCTGTTATGAATGCAAAGCAAAATAGCTTTAGTAAGGCAGACTTTATTAGAGAAATGCTTAAAAGGGATTGGAATACAGTTTGGGAAGATAATAGGAAGAATATTACTTTTATTAACAGCAGAGGACAGAGGGTTAGAGCTTCCAATCTTTCAAAGACATTTTCAATTGATATTAGTAAGGAGAGTTTGATTAGTGAATTTATTGGAAAATCTAGAGATAGAGAACAAAACAGAGATACCTCCATCACAAGAGGAGTTGGAGGCAACTATGGAATGGAACAAACAGCTGCTATCCATCAATCAGAGGCTACAATCGCAATTGGAAAAGCAGACAGAGTATATAAAGACTCTAAGCGACGTAGAGAAAATCTACGAGCAAAACAAGAACATGAAGTCAGAAATACAATCTTTGAAAATAATGTTAGACTCCAGCGTGAAAGAAAAAGAGAAATTGATTTCGACTTGTAATGCAAAGGTAAAGAAGATTACTGAGGTATATGAGGCTGATAATGAGTCTGCAAAAAAGAATAAAAGAAAATATGAAGCATTATTATCACAAGAGGAAGAATTAATTCAAAGCACTATTAATGAAAAAACTGAGGAAATAAAAAGACAATTAGAAGAGCAATCTCAGCTAGAAATTAAAAATAAAAAGAATCTTATGGATAAAAAATATAAATCTATTGAGAATTTGAATGAGTGGGTATTGTTGTTTTGTTTAATATGGAGTGGTGTTCAAGCAATAGTAAATAAATGGATTAGAGCTGATTTAATAGAGATAGCTCTTATAGTAAGAAGGCTCTTGGTAAATAGTTTTAGTTTCATAGTAAAAGCAGGATATAGTGCTGGAAATATCATAAATGTTGGAGAGACTAATAGTAATATTGTCCTGCAAGGAGTGGTTCATGTAATAGTATGGATTGTTTTATTGATTTTAGTTTACGGATTGTCATTATTTGCAATATTAAAGCTTCTAAAGATAGCTATAGAAATTATTGATGATGAAACAGCAAAAACATTAGCAATCGCAAATGTTGTAATGATTGGCTTTGCTACATTGATTAGATATGAACCCAAATATAATCTTCTTGTAGGTTGGTTTTTAATTAAATTAGGCATAATTGGACTGAGACACTTATTTAAAAGAAAATTTCTTTGCAGCTCGTAATTATATCTATCAAATCTGAATAATCAAGGACTTCGCAAGTGCCCCTTTGGGGCATCCTTGACCATCCAGATTAGATAGATATATGTTGAACAAGCAAAGAAAAGGAAAGGAGTATAGATGAAAAGAGAAGAAATACCTGTTTGGAGAAAATATTCTTTAAGCATACAAGAAGCAGCAGCTTATTTCGGTATAGGTGAAAAACGACTAAGAGAATTTATAGCATATGGACAGGATGATGATTGTTTTATAACCATCGGTTCGCATATACGAATTAAACGAGAAAAATTCGCAGAGCGATTAGATGAAATGGCAGTTATATAGCAAAAGTGGGCTTTCTTTAACACTAAGTAATATGTATAATACAAGTATTGTTAAAGAAAGCTCTTCTCATATTTAATTATGGAAGGAGCAATATGGAAAGAAGGCGTGATAATAAAGGAAGAATTCTCCATGACGGAGAAATGCAAATGAAGGACGGTAGATATCGTTTCAAGTATACTTCTTGGGACGGAAAAACTAAGGTAGTCTATAGTTGGAGATTGAATCACAATGACAGAGCACCAGTTGGTAAAAAGCGTACAGAGTCATTGAGAGAAATGGAAAAAAGAATTCAGGCAGATAGCTTTGATCATATAGTAACCAATGGCGGAGAGCTTACGGTTCTTGAGCTTGTTAATAAGTATGTTGCAACCAGAGTAGGCGTTAAATTATCTACTAAGATGGGGTATAGGACTGTTTTGAATTTCCTTGAGAAAGATGAATTTGGTAAAAGACGTATTGACTTGGTAAGAAAATCAGATGCTAAGATATGGCTTATCAAATTACAACAGGAAAAGGGGAAAAGCTATAGCCAGATTCATACTATCAGGGGAATGCTTAGACCTGCATTTAAGCTTGCGGTTGATGATGACTTGATAAGAAAGAATCCTTTTGATTTTGAGTTGGTCAATGTTATCGTAAATGACACAGTCAGAAGAGATGCATTGTACCCTGAGAATGAGCGTAAATTTTTAAAATTTATTAAAGAGGATCGTCATTTTAGTAGATATTACGAAGGTGTTTATATTCTTTTTAATACTGGTATGAGAATATCAGAGTTTTGTGGCTTGACTCTTTCTGATATAGATTTTAAGAAGCATTATATTACCGTAAATCATCAGCTACAGAAGAAGGCACATGTTGGTTATTTCATAGAGACTACTAAAACTGAAAGTGGTAATAGGAAGATTCCTATGACACCAGAGGTGGAAGCTTGTTTTAAGAAAATCATAGAGAATAGAAAACCACCAGAAGTGGAACCAATGGTAGATGGTTATACAGGATTTTTATATTTTGATAAAAATGGAAGCATTATGTATTCATTACATTGGGATCACTATTTTAAGCATATTCGAGAAAAGTACAATAAGATTTATAAAATCCAAATGCCTTTTGTTTCACCGCACATTTGCAGACACACGTATTGTAGTAAGATGGCTAGGTCAGGTATGAATCCTAAGGCGTTGCAGTATTTGATGGGGCACTCAGATATAAGTGTGACACTTAATACATATACTCACATAGGATTTGAGGATGCTCAAAAGGAAATCAGAATGCTAAAAATCGTCTAAAAGCCTTGAAAATACTGAGGTATAAATTTGAAAATTTTATACCCGATTTTATACCTAAAGCCTGAAAAACTATGCCAAAATATGCGAAATTATACCAAGTTATTAATATACCAAAAAGGTTGTAAAGCCCGAAAATAGGGGGATTTTAAGGATGACAAAAATACTATTCGTTTGCCACGGTTCGATTTGTAGATCGCCAATGGCGAAATATGTGTTGCAGGATATGGTTGATAAAAGAGGGATAGCAGGAGATTTTTATATCGATTGTGCCGCTATGACTTATGAGGAAATAGGGAATCCAGTGTATCCACCTGTGAGACAAGTGCTAAATAGCAAGGGGATCAATTGCGATGGCTATGCAGCACGCCACGTCCGCAGGGACGAATATAGAGATTATGATTATATTATTGGAATGGATGCTGAAAATATGAGGGATCTGAACTATGAATTTGGTCCAGACCCAGATGATAAGATATATAGACTTCTCGATTTTTCTGATAGACCAAGAGATATAGATGACCCTTGGTACACAAGAAAGTTTGATAAATGCTACGAGGAAGTAGTGGAAGGATGTCAGGGGCTGCTTAAGAGACTAGGCTACTAAAATGGCCCACTAACCCCGTCCCCCTAGACCACTATTTTCTGTATTATTTCGGCTGCCAGTTGATTTCTCGTGATTGTTGCTTGATTAGGAGAAAAAAGACTGGTGGCTATATTTTTTATATCTGATGGAAATGCGGATATGTCTGAGTCAAAATTAATGCCAATTCCTACAACAATCCACTGGATATCGCCAGTTTCAAATTCGGTTCCAGCTTCAGTGAGAATTCCGCAAATCTTTTTATCATTAATAAATAAATCATTGATAGGCTTTAAGGTAGGTCTAACACCAGCTAGGGCTTCGATAGAGTCGCAGACTGCGGTACCTGTTTGGATAGTTATTTCATCAGGCAAAAGTGTCTTAAGAAACTCTGGGCGAAGAATAATGCTTAAATACAAACCTCCCTTAGGAGAATAGAAGCTGTGATCCTTGCGGCCTCGACCTTCCGTTTGTTCATTGGCAATAACTACAGTGCCGTGGGCGGCGCCTGCAATAGCCATTTCCTTTGCAATCCTATTAGTGGAGTTTGCAACATCGTAAATACGGATTAAATTAGAACCTTTATATTTGGATTTGTAACTACTATTTAGATAGGAAATGATACCTGCTTCAGAGAGAATGTCATTTCCTTCTTTTAGTTTGTAACCCTTGTTGCTGATAGCATCGATTTCGTAACCTGCTTTTCTAAGCTCGTTGATGGCTTTCCATATAGCATTTCTAGAAAGCCCAAGGGAAGAGGCTATAACTTCTCCTGAAATATAGGTCTCCTTATTTGATTCTAATAGTTCTAATACCTTGTCTTTTGATGCCATCATAGCTCCTCATTGTTACTTTAAAGTGTGAAAGTTGACGAAACACCCACATGTATTTTAGAAGTATTTGGGCTATTTTGTCAAAGATATTAAAAAGGTCTTTTTGTCATTGAATTTCGTGCTTTAGTGTATTAAACTGTTAAAAATGGTTTTAATTGGGAAGGACTATAATTATGGCATTCAATGTAGGTGTAATCAGAGGAGATGGAATTGGTCCGGAGATTGTTACTGAGGCAGTTAAGGTACTTGATGCGGTAGGTGCAAAATTTGGACACGAGTTTAAGTATACTGAAATTCTTATGGGCGGCTGCTCAATCGATGCATGTGGAGAGCCTCTTACAGATGAGGCGATCGCCGCAGCAAAAGCAAGCGATGCAGTGCTCATGGGTTCTATTGGTGGAAACACTTCTACAAGTCCTTGGTACAAGTTACCAGCGGACAAACGTCCAGAGGCAGGACTTCTAAAGCTTCGCAAGAGCCTTAATCTATTCGCTAATTTGCGACCAGCATATTTATACAACGAATTAAAAGAAGCATGTCCACTTAGAGACGACATTATCGGAGATGGCTTCGATATGATGATTATGAGAGAGCTTACAGGCGGCCTTTATTTTGGAGAGCGTTCTACAAAAGAAGAAAATGGTCAGCTAGTTGCAAGAGATTCTCTTACTTATTCAGAAAATGAGATTCGCAGAATTGCAAAACGCGGATTTGATATTGCGATGAAGCGTCGCAAAAAAGTTACTTCAGTTGACAAGGCTAACGTACTTGATAGCTCACGTCTCTGGAGAAAAATTGTTGAAGAGGTAGCTAAAGATTATCCAGAGGTTACATACGAGCACATGCTTGTGGACAACTGTGCAATGCAGCTTGTTAAGGATCCACGTCAGTTCGATGTAATTCTTACTGAGAACATGTTTGGAGATATTTTATCAGATGAGGCATCTATGGTTACCGGTTCCATCGGAATGCTTTCATCAGCTTCCCTTAACGATACAAAATTCGGTTTATATGAGCCATCAGGCGGAAGCGCACCAGATATTGCAGGAAAGGGCATTGCTAACCCAATAGCTACAATCCTTTCAGCAGCTATGATGCTTCGCTACAGCTTCGATTTAGATGCAGAGGCTGATGCAGTAGAAAATGCGGTTAAGCAGGTCCTCAAGGATGGCTATCGCACCATCGATATTATGCCTCGCGACGGTAGCACCGTAAAGCAGGTAGGAACTTCTGAGATGGGCGATTTAATCGTAGAGAGACTATAGGTTATTTAGAAAAATCGCTTGTTACGCTCTCAATCCTAAGATATTTCCTCCGTCGACTAACACGTCTCCTGCGGAAACACTTAGAGATTGATAGCTACAAGCTTATGTTGAGAATACTTATTTAAATAAAGCGGCCATACTGGGTGACCCTTTAACGCCTAAACGAGGCGTATTACGAAAGGAGTTAGGAAATGAGAAGTGATAACGCGAGAGCTGGCATGCAGCAGGCACCAGCGAGATCTTTGTTTAATGCTTTGGGATTTACACCAGAAGAAATGAAAAAGCCAATGGTAGGTATCGTATCTTCGTACAATGAGATAGTACCAGGCCATATGAATATTGATAAAATTGTTGATGCAGTAAAGCTTGGAGTAGCTGAGGCAGGCGGTGTGCCTGTAGTATTCCCAGCTATTGCAGTTTGTGATGGTATTGCAATGGGACATATCGGAATGAAATATTCCCTTGTAACTCGTGATTTGATTGCTGATTCAACAGAGTGTATGGCACTTGCTCATCAGTTTGATGCACTTGTTATGGTACCAAACTGTGACAAGAATGTTCCTGGACTTTTGATGGCAGCAGCTCGTCTTGATCTTCCTACAGTATTTGTTTCAGGCGGTCCAATGCTTGCAGGTCATGTAGGTGGTCAGAAACGTTCTCTTTCTTCTATGTTTGAGGCTGTTGGCGCACATGCAGCTGGCAACATGACAGAGGATGAGGTTGAGAACTTCGTTGAAAATGTTTGTCCTACATGTGGTAGCTGCTCAGGTATGTATACAGCTAACTCAATGAACTGCCTTACAGAGGCTCTTGGAATGGGACTTAGAGGTAATGGTACTATCCCTGCTGTTTACTCAGAGAGAATTCGTCTTGCAAAGCATGCAGGTATGGCTGTTATGGATATGTATAACAAGGGTATTACTGCTCGTCAGATTATGACAAAAGAGGCAGTTTTAAATGCTCTTACAGTAGATATGGCACTTGGTTGTTCTACAAACTCAATGCTTCATTTACCAGCTATCGCTCACGAGATTGGTTTTGATTTTGATATTGAGTTTGCTAATCCAATTTCTGAGAAGACACCAAACCTTTGTCACCTCGCTCCAGCAGGTCCTACATACATGGAAGACCTTAATGAGGCCGGCGGTGTATGGGCAGTTATGAAGGAGCTTGCAGATATCGGACTTCTTAATACTGACTGTATGACAGTTACAGGCAAGACAGTTGGTGAGAATATTAAAAATGCTATTAACAGAAATCCAGAGGTTATCAGACCTGTGGACAATCCATACACAAAGACAGGTGGACTTGCAGTACTTAAGGGAAATCTTGCACCAGACGGTTCAGTTGTTAAGCGTAGTGCAGTAGTTCCTGAGATGCTTGTTCATGAGGGTCCAGCTAGAGTATTTGATAGCGAGGAAGATGCAATCGCAGCTATCAAGGGCGGCAAGATTGTTGAGGGTGATGTAGTTGTCATCCGTTATGAGGGACCTAAGGGTGGCCCTGGTATGAGAGAGATGCTTAACCCTACATCAGCTATTGCTGGTATGGGACTTGGTTCATCAGTTGCACTTATTACTGATGGTCGTTTCTCAGGCGCTAGCCGTGGAGCTTCTATCGGTCACGTTTCACCAGAGGCAGCTGTAGGCGGACCAATCGCACTTGTTGAAGAAGGCGATATCATTTCAATTGATATTCCTAACTATACAATGACACTTAAGGTTTCAGACGAAGAGCTTGAAGCACGCCGTGCTAAGTGGCAGCCACGCGAGCCAAAGGTTACAACGGGCTATCTTCGTCGCTACGCAGCGCAGGTTACCTCAGGAAACCGCGGCGCGATTCTTAAGACGCCAGAATTTTAGTACGTCCGTTACGTAGACAAGCCTTAGAGTTTCTCCGCTCAACAACACGTTTCGCTTGAGAAACCTAAGAGCTTGTCTACTACGGACTCATTTAAAACGCGGCTACTCAGCCTAGGCAAGCGCGAGGAGCGAAGTACGAGGGGTGCCCTGCGGGAGCATGAAAAAGAAGGCGCCGCGTTTAGACGGAGTTTAGAGGAGAAAAAGATATGTTACTCAGTGGTTCAGAGATTATAATTGAATGTTTGAAGGAACAGGGCGTTGATACTGTTTTTGGGTATCCAGGCGGCGCGATTCTTAATCTTTATGATGAGCTTTACAAGCATAAGGATGAGATTCACCATGTGCTTACAAGTCATGAGCAGGGTGCCGCACATGCAGCAGATGGATATGCTCGTTCTACTGGAAAGGTAGGTGTGTGCCTTGCAACAAGTGGTCCAGGTGCCACAAATCTTGTTACAGGTATTGCAACAGCACATATGGATTCGGTGCCTATCATTGCTATTACTTGTAATGTAACAGTTCCTTTACTTGGTAAGGATTCTTTCCAGGAGATTGACATTGCTGGTATTACAATGCCTATCACAAAGCATAACTTCATCGTTAAGGATGTTAAGGATTTAGCTGAGACAATTCGCCGAGCATTTGTCATTGCAAAGAGTGGTCGTCCAGGCCCTGTACTTATCGATGTGCCAAAGGATGTTACTGCTCCAAATAATAAATACGAGTACATGCCAATGAAGCCTATCCCAGTAGGTAGGGTTAAAAAGGACATTACAGAGGACAGCTTAAAGCAGGCAATCAAGCTTATTGATAAGGCTAAAAAGCCAGTTATTTTCGTTGGCGGTGGTGCAGTTCTTGCCAATGCTTCCAAGGAATTAAAGAAGTTTGTTGAGCTTGTAGATGCACCAGTTTGCGATACATTGATGGGAAAGGGAGCCTATTCTGGCAAGGAAGATAGATACCTTGGAATGCTTGGTATGCATGGTACTAAGGCATCCAACTTAAGCGTATCTGAGTGTGATTTGCTTATTGCAATCGGTACTAGATTTTCTGATAGAGTTCTCGGCAATCCTTCAAAGTTTGCTAGCAAGGCAAAGATACTTCAGTTTGATGTAGATCCAGCTGAGATTAATAAAAATATAGTAGCTGACCATGCTGTAATTGGTGATGTTAAGGAGATTCTTTCTAGAATCAACAAGCTTCTCACTCAGAAGGAGCATGAGGCATGGATTAAGCATACAGAGGAGCTTAAGGACAAGTACCCACTTACAATTCCTAAGGAAGGCTTGTCTGGTCCATATATTGTATCTGAGGTTTATCGTCAGACAAAGGGTGAGGCAATCATCACTACAGAAGTAGGACAGCATCAGATGTGGGCAGCTCAGTTCTACAATTATAAAAAGCCACATCAGCTTTTGACTTCAGGTGGTCTTGGAACTATGGGATATGGACTTGGAGCCGCAATTGGTGCCAAGACAGGTAATCCAGACAAGACAGTTATTAATATTGCAGGTGATGGCTGCTTCAGAATGAACATGAATGAGATGGCAACAGCGTCTAGAGAAAAGTTGCCTATCATTGAAATAATTGTCAACAACCACGTACTTGGAATGGTTAGACAATGGCAGACACTTTTTTATGACAAGCATTATTCAGCTACTGTACTTGACGACGGAGTTGATTATGTCAAGTTGGCAGAAGCTATGGGTGCAACAGGATATCGCGTAACAACTCAGGAAGAGTTCTCCAGCGCTTTATCGGAGGCTATGCGATCCGAGAAGCCTGTGCTTATTGACTGTATCATCAATAGTGATGAAAAAGTATGGCCAATGGTAGCACCAGGAGCACCAATAAATGAGTTTTTTGAAGAAAAGTAAGGAGATTAGTGTAATGAGTAGAGTTTACAATTTTAGTGCAGGACCAGCAGTATTACCTGAGGAAGTTCTTAGAGAAGCAGCAGATGAGATGCTTGATTACAAGGGCTGTGGCATGTCAGTAATGGAGATGAGCCACCGTTCAAAGGTTTTTGATGAGATTATCAAAGAGGCAGAGGCTGATATCAGAACTCTTATGAACATCCCTGATAACTACAAGGTACTTTTCCTTCAGGGTGGTGCTAGCCAGCAGTTCGCAGCAGTTCCAATGAACCTTATGAAGAACAAGAAGGCAGGCTATATCATCACAGGTCAGTGGGCAAAGAAGGCATTCCAGGAAGCAAAGATGTACGGTGAGGCAGTAGAGCTTGCTTCATCAGCAGATGAGACATTCTCATATATTCCAGATTGTTCAGACCTTCCTATCACTGATGATATGGACTATGTATACATCTGTGAGAACAACACAATTTATGGAACAAAGTTTAAGACACTTCCTAACACAAAGGGTAAGGATTTAGTAGCAGACGTTAGCTCATGCTTCCTTTCAGAGCCAGTAGATGTTAGCAAGTACGGCATCATCTATGGTGGTGTTCAGAAGAACGTAGGACCTGCAGGTATGGTTATCGTAATCATCCGTGAGGACCTTATCCGTGATGATGTTCTTCCAGGCACACCAACAATGCTTAAGTATAAGACACAGGCAGACAATGACAGCCTTTACAATACACCACCATGCTATGATATTTATATCTGCGGTAAGGTGTTCAAGTGGCTCCTTAAGAATGGCGGTCTTTCAGCAATGAAGGAACTCAACGAGAAGAAGGCAGCTATCCTTTATGATTACCTTGATTCATCAAAGCTTTTCAAGGGTACTGTTAGAAAAGAAGATCGTTCACTTATGAACGTACCATTTGTTACAGGTAACGAAGAGCTTGATGCTAAGTTTGTTAAGGAAGCTACTGCAGCAGGATTTGTTAACCTTAAGGGTCACAGAACTGTTGGTGGTATGAGAGCTTCTATCTACAATGCTATGCCAATCGAAGGCGTAGAGAAGCTTGTTGAATTCATGCGTGAATTCGAAAAAGCTAATGCATAATGTCAAATAAATGAGCCTGTAGCTAACAAGCTATTAATTCTCTGGATGAGGCATTTCAGTCGAATGAAGAGACTTAATGCTTGTGAGTGTAACAGGCGGACTAAGTTTAATAAGGAGAGAAAAATGTTTACTTACAATTGCTTAAATCCAATTTCAGACAAGGGATTAGTTAACTTCTCTACAGACTTCAAGAAGGTTGAGACAATCGGTGAGGCTGACGCATGCTTAGTTCGTTCAGCTGCTATGCACGATCTTGAGCTTGGCGACAAGCTTAAATGTATCGCACGTGCTGGTGCCGGTGTTAACAATATTCCTCTTGAGAAATGTGCAGAGGATGGTATCGTAGTTTTCAATACACCAGGTGCTAATGCAAACGGTGTTAAGGAGCTTGTTTTTGCAGGAATGCTTTTAGCTTCTCGTGATATCGTTGGCGGTATTGACTGGGTAAAGGAAAATGTTGCTGATGAGAACATTGCAAAGACAGCAGAAAAGGCTAAGAAAGCTTTCGCTGGTACTGAAATTGCCGGCAAGAAGCTTGGTGTTATCGGTCTTGGAGCTATTGGTGTTAAGGTAGCTAACGACGCAACACATCTTGGCATGGAAGTTATGGGTTATGACCCATACATTTCTGTTAACGCTGCTTGGAACCTTTCTAGAAATGTTAAGCACGTTACAAATGTAGAGGATATCTACAGAGAGTGTGATTTCATTACAGTTCATGTACCACTTGTTGATTCAACAAAGGGTATGATTAATAAAGAGGCTGTTCAGATGATGAAGAAGGGCGTAGTTATTCTTAACTTTGCTCGTGATCTTCTTGTTGATGAGCCTGCAGTATTAAATGGTATCGAGTCTGGTAAGGTTCGTCACTATGTTACAGACTTTGCTAATCCTACTACAGCAGGTAAGCCTGGTGTTATCTGTACACCACACCTTGGCGCTTCTACAGAAGAGGCTGAGGACAACTGTGCAATTATGGCAGTTAAGGAAGTTATGGATTATATGGAAAATGGTAACATTTGCCATTCTGTAAATTACCCTGACTGTGATATGGGAATTTGTACAACAGAGTCACGTGTGGCTATTCTTCATAAGAATAAGGCTGGTCTTATCGCTTCATTTACAACAATTCTTGGTAATGAGAATGTAAACGTTGAGGATATGACTAACAAGAGTCGTGGCGACTATGCATATACATTACTTGATCTTGCTGCAAAGCCAGCAGAGACTGTAATTAACGAAATTGAGAAGGTTGACGGAGTTATTAAAGTAAGGGTGGTAAAATAATAATGGCAAGGATCGTACCATTTAAAGCAATACGACCATCTAAGGAAGAGGCTGCTGTAATAGCAGCCCTTCCTTATGATGTTTATAGCAGAAAAGAAGCTTATGAGAAGGTAAAAGAACAGCCAAATTCATTTTTGGCAATTGATAGACCCGAGACACAGTTTGCAGAAGACGTAGACATGTACTCTGATGAGGTCTATGAAAAGGCAGCATCAATGCTTAAAGAGTGGACAGATGCTGGAAGATTTATTCAGGAGGATAAGGCATATTATTATGTGTATGAGCTCACGATGGACGGTCGTTCACAGACTGGTATTGTAGCTTGTGCATCTATTGATGACTATGCTAATTCAGTTATTAAAAAGCATGAGAATACCAGAGCTGAAAAGGAGCAGGATAGAATCCGTCATGTGGATACCTGCAGTGCTCAGACAGGTCCTATTTTTCTTGCATACAGAGCAGAGCCTACTATATCAGGAGTTGTTCAAAAGGCAAAAAGCAGAATTCCTGTATATGATTTTACAGCTGAGGATGGAATTACTCATCGTTGTTGGATAATCAAAGACATGATGGATATGGCTCTTATTGCAACTGCATTTGAAAAGATGAGCTCTATCTACATTGCTGATGGACATCACAGAGCTGCCAGCGCAGTAAAGGTTGGATTTAAGCGCAGAGAAGAAAATCCTGGATACACAGGCAAGGAAGATTTTAATTATTTCCTTTCAGTTCTTTTCCCTGATGAGGAGCTTAAAATATACGACTACAATCGAGTTGTAAAGGATTTAAATGGACTTGCTCCAGAAGAACTATTAGAGGAGCTTGATAGCATTGTTGATATTGTAAAGACTGACAGTAAGCCTATTAGACCAGAGGCGAAAGGTCAGTGGAGTATGCTTTTAGATGGTACCTGGTATTTATGTCAGGTGAAGAAAGAACATCTTGTTACAGATCCTGTTGAGGGACTTGATGTTTCATTACTTCAAAATCTAGTGCTTCAGCCATTACTTGGAATTGAGGATCCAAAGACAGACAATCGCATAGATTTTGTCGGAGGTATTCGTGGATTAGAAGAGCTAGAGAGAAGATGCGCAGAGGATTGTAAAATTGCATTTGCAATGTATCCAACAAGCATCGAAGAATTATTTGATGTGGCAGATGCAGGACTTCTGATGCCACCAAAATCTACTTGGTTTGAGCCAAAGCTTAGAAGCGGTTTATTTATTCACAAGATTTAATAGGAGTAGGAAATGCCAGTATTTGATTTTGCTCAGGAAGAAAAAGATAACGCAAAGGCGGTAAAGACTTATGTGACATTTAAGTCAGATGAGCCTGATGCTACAGTTGAGCGTCCGATTTTAGTCCTTCAAAAAAAGGAGGAGATGGCTCATCATATTTGCGGAACATTTACCAATCCAATTACAAGGACTAGTTTTGAAATCAACACTGAAAATGGAGTGGTTTCTTCAGATATTTTAAGAGTGGATTTGCGTTTTGTAAGTCTTCTTGGATGGCTTGGAGAAAATCATATACCGGTTAGACTATCTGGTGCAATCACAGATGAGGGCTATGCTGTATACAAGATTAGAGAGACAGGCATCGGTAATGGCAAGCTTTCATCTGATGATGGCTTCCTTCAGTTTATGCTTGAGAGATTATTTGCCAGCAATGCTCCTTCAGAGGAAGAGACTGACGAGGACGAGGTTGAAGATGGCGATGATATGAAGCTTACAAGCATTCAGTCCATCACAGACTTTATTACTTGTGCCGGCAGAACATTCCCAGATAATATTAGACTTTGGGCTAGAAGAAACTTAGCAGTTGCTAAGTCCGCTGAAGTTACAATAGAAGAGCGCCGTCATGCACAGCGAGCACTTTCCATTATGACAAGCATTCAGTGGAAGAGTGATTATTTCGAGGCAATTGACCCAGTGGAGGCTAGACGTATTTTGGATGAGGAGCTTTATGGACTTGAGTCTGTGAAGCAGCGTATTATGGAGACTGTAATTCAGGTCAATCGTACTCACACACTTCCAAGCTACGGCTTACTTCTTTGCGGCCCTGCAGGTGTTGGTAAATCTCAAATCGCATATGCGGTAGCACGTATTTTAAAGCTTCCATGGACTACACTTGATATGAGTTCAATCAATGACCCTGAGCAGCTTACAGGAAGCTCAAGAATTTATTCTAATGCAAAGCCTGGTATTATTATGGAAGCATTTTCAAATGCTAGTACCAGCAATCTTGTATTTATTATCAATGAGCTTGATAAGGCAAATTCTGGAAAGGGCAATGGCAATCCAGCAGATGTACTTTTGACATTGCTTGATAATTTAGGATTTACTGATAACTATATGGAATGCATGATTCCTACAATGGGCGTATATCCAATTGCCACAGCAAATGTAAAGGCAGATATTTCTGCACCACTTATGTCTAGATTTGCTGTAATTGATATTCCTGATTATACTGTTGAGGAGAAAAAAGAAATCTTTAAGAGATTTTCACTTCCAAAGGTATTAAAGAGAATGGGAATGTCACCAGAGGAATGTCAGGTTACTGAGGACGGACTTGATGCAGTGATGGAGAAGTTCGTTATTTCTACTGGTATAAGAAATGTTGAACAGGCAGCTGAGCATCTTGCTGCTAATGCCCTCTATCAAATCGAGGTGGACAAGGTAAAAAATGTTGTATTTGATAGAGAAATGGTTAATAAAATTTCTTAATTTGGGTTTACAAAGAGTTGTTTTATGTGTTAAATTTTTTATGTAAATTCAAACAATTTAATTTAGCAAATATGAAAGGAGAGTAGCTATGGATAAATCGGACAGTCACGGGCGATTATTTAGCGACGAGGCATTAGATGCGCATAAGAATATAGCTGCTCTTTACAAATAATAGAGTAGTTTCATTTATATGGGTAGATTTTGTCATCGTCTAATGGTAATCCAAAAAGTCGGTGACTTTTTTTATGCATTAGTTCATGTGAAACTATGGAAAACAAAGAATTATTAGAGAACACAATTACTGGGGAGATTATTGACTTACTTCGCTCTAATATCAGTGCTGATGAGCTAATCGAAGCTCTGGACGATTATCATGAGAATGATATTGCCGAGGCATACGAGGCTCTAGATAAAGAGGACCGTCAGAGATTATTCGGTATCTTAGGTGCTGAGCGACTTTCAGAAATTTTCCCTTACATTGAGGATGTAGGTGAGATTCTTGCAGAAATCACACCAGAACAGGCTGCAGACGTCCTCGAAAACATGGATGCCGACGATGCGGTTGATGCTCTTGAAGATATCGAGGATGAGGAGCAGAGAGAACAGCTCATTTCCTTGATGGACAAGGAGGCATCGGCAGATGTCCGCTTGATTAATTCCTACGACGAGGATGAGATTGGTAGCATGATGACTACAAATTTCATCGTTGTTGGCAAGAATTTTTCAGTTAAGCAGGCTATGCGTTCTTTGATTTCTCAGTCAAAGGACAATGACAATATCAACACTATTTATGTTGAGGATGAGGATAAGAAATATTACGGAGCAATCGAGCTTAGAGATTTGATTTTAGCTCGTGATTATACTCCACTTGATGATATTATTTCCCATAGTTATCCAAGCGTTAAGGCAGATGCTTTGATTTCTGACACAATCGAAGATTTGAAGGATTACGCTGAGGATTCTATCCCAGTACTTAATCCTGCAGACGAGATTATCGGTGTTATCACATCTCAGGATATCATCGAGGCGGTAGATGATGAGATGGGTGAAGACTACGCTAAGTTGGCTGGTTTGACTGCTGAAGAGGATTTGAACGAGAGACTTGGTGAGAGTATTAAAAAGCGTATACCTTGGCTTTTACTGTTGCTTGGACTAGGACTTGTCACAAGCTCAGTTATCGGTATTTTTGACAAGGTAGTAGCATCAGTTGCGATTGTTGTAGTATTTCAGTCATTGATTCTTGATATGGCAGGAAATGTTGGAACACAGTCATTGGCTGTTACTATTCGAGTTCTTATGGATGAGGAAATTTCAGGACTTGAGAAGGCTAAGTTTGTCCTAAAGGAGATGCGTGTAGGTGGAACTAATGGATTGATTCTCGGTACACTTGCACTTGTGTTTATTGCACTTTATCTTCACAGCTTAAAGGGACTGGCTTGGGCTGCAGCATTTAGAGTTTCTGGTATTGTTGGATTCTCTCTATTTGTAGCGATGATTGTATCTAGTTTTATCGGAACAATTATTCCAATTTTCTTTCATAAGATTAAGGTGGATCCAGCTGTTGCTTCAGGTCCACTTATCACAACTGTTAATGATTTAGTTGCTGTTGTAACATACTACGGTTTGGCTGGTTTGTTACTTGTAGGACATATCTAGTATATGCGGGGGAGTTCATTATGAAGGTGCTAAATTTTGGTTCTTTAAACATGGATTACAGCTATCAGGTAGACCATATTGTCAGAGAAGGAGAGACTATTTCTTCTAGGGATTTGAAAATCAATCTAGGAGGAAAGGGATTCAATCAATCTGTGGCATTGGCTAGAGCTGGAGTGCCAGTTTATCATGCAGGCCTTGTAGGCGAAGAGGGACTGGATTTTTATGATGCCTGTCAGGATTGTGGAATCAAAACAGACTACATGCGTACCGTTACCGGCAGATGTGGTCATACAATTATTCAGGTAGATAATGAAGGTCAAAACAGCATCGTTCTTTATGGCGGTGCCAACCAAAAGAACACCAAGGAATTCGTTGATGAAGTCCTTAGCAATTTTTCTACTGGGGATATTATTCTTCTGCAAAATGAAATTAATGAACTTCCATATATAATAGATCAGGCATTTGCCAAGGGCATGACCATTGTACTCAATCCTTCTCCAATGGATGACAGGATAAATGAATGTGATTTGGGCAAGGTTTCCATTTTCGTATTAAATGAAAATGAGGGAACTCAGCTTACAGGCAAGACTACTCCGGCCACAATCGTGGCGGCAATGGAAGCTAGCTTTTCAAATGCTAAGATTTTGCTTACCCTAGGAAAGGATGGAGCTATTTACCACCATGGTGATGAGGAGCTCTATCAGGGAGCATTTGAGGTGGACACAGTTGATACCACAGCTGCTGGCGATACATTTACAGGCTATTTTATTTCTGGGCTGATTAAGAAAATGCCTACTAGAGTTAATCTGATTCTTGCCAGCAAAGCCGCTGCTCTTGCGGTGACGAAACCTGGTGCAGCACAGTCGATTCCATTTATGTCAGAGGTGGAAATCTTTTCAATTGAATAGTTTAAAAAGCATATAAAAGGCGCCACATGTTGATATTGAAACACATATCAATATGTGGTGCTTCTTTTCACAGATAAATCATAAAAAACAACAAAATCTTGTGGCGAAGAAGAGCAAAGTAGGGTAAAATTAAATTATCAGAAAAGTTATCTACAAACTGTAGCGCTGACTGATAATTTAATATGCAAGGAGCGTGACCCCTTATGAAGAAAAACTACGTACTCGACACTAACATTTTGATTCATTGCCCTTCGGCCTTGTTTGGTTTTGATGATAATAATGTCATCATTACCACCACTACTTTGCAGGAGCTTGACTCTATGAAGACGGCTTATGCTGAGGTGGGTTATGGCGCGCGAGAGTCAATCCGAAACATCGAATCTATAGAAGGGGATTACGCCAACGGTGTGACTATGCCAAATGGCGGCACCTTCAAAATTGCAAAGGAATCTGAATTTGAGAAGCTGGTTCCAGCGGAATTCACCTTAGAAAGACCTGACAACAGAATAATTAATGGTGTGCTTGCTATTGCAAAGCAAAGCGACCTTGAAACAATACTTGTAACTAATGATATTTCAATGAGAATCAATGCTACTATGTGTGGTTGCGTTGTACAAGGTTATCACAATGAAATGATTGTTGATAACGAGAACTACACAGGACGTAGGGATATTACGCCAGAGGATATCGAGAGTCCATTTAACAAGGGATTTATCGAGAATGAATTTGGTATTTGCAAGGACGGAAGCAATTCGGCTCTCTATACTTTCAAGGAAGACGGATGGCATCTATTAAAGGATAGAGATTACTACACACCATATTGTCAGCCTAGAAATGTGGGACAGAGATTTGCTTTATATGCACTGCTTGCCAGTCCAGATGAAATCCCTCTTGTTATTCTAAAAGGTAGTGCTGGTACTGCAAAGACATTCCTTTCACTGGCAGCTGGCCTTCAGGGATATTATCACAATGGTTACGACAGAATTATGATTACAAGAAGTAACACTCTTTCAGATAATGATTTGGGATTTTTACCTGGAGATTTGGAAGAAAAAATGACACCTCTTATTGCTCCATTCATGGATAACCTGCAGGTACTTTTGAAGGGCCAGAATGAAGAGAAGGAGCAGATTAAGATTCAAATTGAGGATATGTTTGAGACAGGTATTCTGGAGATTTGCTCTCTTGCATACATGAGAGGTCGTTCTCTTGTTAACTCATACATAGTTGTAGATGAAGCTCAAAACTGTACTATCGGACAGATACTTGAGATTATTACTAGAGCAGGAAAGGGCTCAAAAGTTGTATTGCTTGGAGATCCAGACCAGATTGATTCTCCTAAGCTGGATAGAAAAAATAATGGTTTATCCTTTGCAGCAGAGAGAATGAAAGGCTCTAAGTTATGTGCTCAGATTACTTTTGATGAGAGCGAAACAGTACGAAGTGCTCTTGCAGCCGAAGGTGCTAAGAGATTAGTTATCAAATAACTTTGTGGTATTATAAATCCTCCTTTTGGGGACTCGGCTTGACTGAGTCCCCTTTACGTTTTATACTGTTATGGTTGCGTTATTGTTTTAATATGGGTGTAATATGATAAAAGAAATTGAAGGGTATGTGTCAGATCTTCCAAAAGGCTGCATTACGGAGACTGATATTTATACGGACAAAGGTGCTTTGCTTTGTCCACGCATGACTATTATAGATGAGGCGATGCTTGAAAACCTTTCCAATTACAAGGGGAGGATTCACGCTGTTGTTTCTTATACTCCAGAGCTGATAGTGGTGGAGGATGAGACACCGATGCCAGATGCGGACAGGTCGGTTATTTTTGAAGAATCATTCAAAAAATACGCGGAGGAGACTTTGAGCTCTCTATTTTTGGATGTGGATAATGTAGAGTATTTGACTTCAGGGATGAATGAAGTGGGTCAGGAGATTTTTCAGATTATTGATAAATCCAAGGACTTATTTATAAATCTGGCTAATTTGAAAGTTAGTGATGAGTACACTTACAAGCATTCTGTTGATGTAGGTACTATGGCAGCCATTCTTGCAAAGGCCAGCGGAGAGTCAAAGCAATTTGTCCATGATATTACTATATCTGGATTACTACATGATATTGGCAAAGAGAAGATTCCTAGAGAAGTTCTTAATAAGCCATCTAAGCTTAATACAAATGAGTTTGAGCTTATTAAGACTCATCCAGTTCATGGATATAGACTTCTTATGAATTCTAATGATGTGACAGAAGAGATGCGGCAGGGTATTTTAAATCACCACGAGAATCTTGATGGCACTGGATATCCAAGAGGGCTTGAGGCAGACCAGATTGGTAAGATGGGACAGATTTTGGCAATAGTAGATGTGTATGATGCTTTGGTTACTAAGCGCACCTACAAGGAGGCTAAGACACCTAGCCAGGCGATAGAAATCATGTTTACCATGAGTAATAAATTTAACATGACATATTTCAGACATTTCTTATCTGTTATCAATGCATTTCCAAATGGTTCAAAGGTAATGCTTAGCACAGGTGAGAAGGCTGTTGTTATGAAACAAAACAAGTCTTACCCACTTAGACCAGTTATAAAAGTTATCAAGTCAGGACAGGTTATTAATTTAGCTTCTGACCCAAGCTTTTTATCAACTGTAATAATGGATTCTGTATCATAGATTATTTTGAGCTAGCCTTAAATGGCTAGCTTTTTTATGCCTTTTTTAGAGGCTCCCCGGAGATAAAAATAAAATTTTAACTGTATGACTTGAAATAGTACAGAAGATGTGTATACTTAGCTTATAGACAAATTGTGTTTATGGAGGATTGTGATATGAAAAGACGTATATCATTCATTCTTGTTGTAACAATGATGGCAATTGCCCTATGGGCTTGTGATACTAAAGCTAAAAAAGAGGATGCTGGCAAAACAGAGCAGAAGACGGAGACAGTTGTGGAGGAGAAGGAAGAGGCTACACCAGCAGGTGAGCCTGAGTATGCCTATACAGCTGTTCAATACGACAGTGACTATCAGTATTTTGAAGGCAGAATTAAGTGCGTGCAGCTTACAGATGACAGTCATCCGGCGCTTAAGGAGGCTGTTGATAAATACTTTTCAGAAAGTATTCAGCAGTTTAATAAATCCTGCGAGTCTTATTTAGAGGATTCTAAAAAGGCCAACCAGCAGTTGTCAAAGGACCAGGAAGATAATGTTGGTGCAGAAAACGAATATGTATATGATTACACTGCACACTATAGCTATGACATTTCCTGTCAGGTAACTCGCTGTGATGACAAGATGCTTAGCATTAAAATAGATGAGTATAGTTACACTGGCGGTGCTCATGGAACTACTAATGAATACGGCGTGACATTTGATGCTAAGACAGGTGACATTCTGGAGAATAGTTCTTTTGATGGATTTAAGGATATTGTCAAAGAGGAGATTTTGAACCGAATCGATAATTCATCTGAAGAGGCCACAAGTAGCTTGTTTGACGATTATAAGGATACTATCGATTATCATTTTGATGGTGGATTTGCTACACTTGGTGTTTACTATAATGAGCGAGGTATCGTTGTAGCATTTGAGCAGGCTGAGATTGTTCCTTATGCAGCAGGAATTCCTACTTTTAATATTCCATATAGTAAATTAGTGGGTTTTGATGAAAAATATTTACCTGAAGGAGATTTCTATACAGCAGAGATTCCTTCAAATGGATTTGCAGAGATGGTTGATGTAAATGGTGATGGAGAAGAGACTCCTGTTTACCTTGAGACTATCCCAGACGAGGATTTAGGAGATTCCTACATTTTACATATTGGTGATGACGCTATAGAAAATGGTGGGGATGACGCCTACTATATGTGCTCGCCAATGTTTGTACACAGTAGCACAGGAAATTATTTCATACTAGATTGCACGGGTATGAGTGACTGGCACACAACATATCTTTATAATGCAGATAAGAATTACGCCCTTGTACAGTCGATTTCTGGAAATATTACAGAAATCAGTGATGGCAAATGCACCATTCAGGCTAAGGTAGATGCCTTTGGCTCATGGGGGGCTAAGAAGGAATACACCTATGATGGCAATGGATTTGTCACAACAGACAAGGTTGACAACTTAGATAATTTACCTAGTAAGGGGGACGATGCCATAGGTATCACACTTCTTAAAAAGCTTACATATACAGACAAGGATGGAAACCAGCAGACCTTATCAAAGGGTACAGTAATTTATCCTACTGTTTTAGATGGTGACAAGCTTGAGTTTATGACAGAAGATGGAGCTGAAAGCGGATACTTCACCTTTGAATACAAGGATGGTGTTCGATATGTTGACGGTGTCAGCGAATATGATCTGTTCGCAGACATGCCATACGCAGGTTGATTTGAGTATAAAAGAGATGACAGGTAGAGTGTCATCTCTTTTTTTGTTTTCACCTATAGGATTTATTGGTAAAAGGCTATTAAAGATATTGATTTTTTGGTATAATTCAGTATTGTTTAAGTTTATAAAAGATTTTATGTTTATATAGATAGGAGATACAATGAGAATCGGTACAGGTTATGATGTACATAAGCTGGTGGAGGGCCGAGACCTTATTATAGGCGGTGTGAAAATCGACCACACCCTAGGACTTCTTGGCCATTCAGATGCTGATGTACTTTTGCATGCGATAGCAGATGCGGTCCTTGGAGCAGCAGGACTTAAGGATATAGGAGCTCATTTCCCAGATACTGACCCAAAGTACAAGGGGGCAGATTCCATGAAGCTTTTAGAGCAGGTCAGAGAGCTGGTTATGGACCATGGATATGTTGTTGGCAATGTTGATGCTACAGTTATTGCTCAGAGACCAAAGCTTCGTCCTTTCATTGAGCAGATGGAAGAAAATGTTGCCAAGTGTCTTGGCATAGATGTAGAGCAGGTCAATATTAAGGCCACTACAGAGGAACATCTTGGATTTACAGGACGTGAGGAGGGCATTAGCGCTCAGGCAGTCTGTTTGCTCTATGAATTCTATGATGGCAGTAATGTGGTGTTTGACAGTGGTCGAAATTGCGGAGGCTGTCAAGGCTGTCCGAGAAGCCAGAGCTAACCGTGGTAAGAACGATACAATTTTTAGGATATATTAAGCAGATATTTATGGCATGTGTTCTACAAAAGACCTTTGAACAACATCGGTACTTAGAGAGGCATCGCCGAACTTAGTACCGCTATGTTGTGACAAGAGCGAAAGCGTGTCTTGGTAGAATATATGACATAAATATTTGCAAGTGACAAATGCAGACTAGGAGAATAGATATGTTTAAATTTTATAATACTTTGAGCAGAAAAATTGAGGAGTTCAAGCCTAATGAGGAGGGCAAGGTTGCAATGTACACTTGCGGCCCTACAGTTTATCATTTTGCACATATTGGAAATATTCGTACATACATTATGCAGGATGCACTTATCAAGTCTTTAGAGTACGCAGGCTATAATGTTAAGCGCGTTATGAATATCACAGATGTAGGTCATCTTTCATCTGATGCAGATACAGGCGAGGACAAGATGGTTGCTGGCGCTAAGCGTGAGCACAAGACTGTTATGGAGATTGCTAAGTTCTATACAGATGCATTCTTCAAGGATTTTGATGCAGTAGGAAATAAGCGACCAGATGTGGTTGAGCCTGCTACAAATTGCATTCCTGAGTTTATTCACATGGTAGAGACTCTTATTGAAAAGGGTTACGCATATGTTGCTGGTGGCAATGTTTACTTTGACACAAGCAAGCTTTCAGATTATTATGTTTTCTCATCATCTGTTGAAAAAGAGGCACTTGAGATTGGCGTTCGTGATGATGTAGAAGAGGATACTAATAAAAAGAATAAAACAGACTTTGTTCTTTGGTTTACAAAGTCTAAATTCGAAGATCAGGCTCTTAAGTGGGATAGCCCATGGGGTGTAGGATATCCAGGATGGCACATTGAGTGCTCATGCATTTCTATGAAGCACCTTGGAGAATATATGGATATTCACTGCGGTGGTGTAGACAATATTTTCCCACACCACACAAATGAGGTGGCACAGTCTGAGGCATACCTTGGACATAAGTGGTGCAATTACTGGTTCCACAGCAACCACCTTAACGATCAGTCTGGTAAGATGTCAAAGTCAAAGGGTGCAATCCTTACTGTTTCAGTTCTTCAGGAAAAGGGATATGATCCACTTGTATACAGATTCTTCTGCTTGCAGTCACACTATCGTAAGCCACTTGTATTCTCATGGGAGAATCTAGACAATACAGTTCAGGCTTATAACAAGCTTGTTAAGCGTGTCTCTGAGCTCAAGGCTGAGGGCACAGTTGATGAGACAGTGAAAAAGGATTTTGAGGAGAAGTTCTGCGAGGCAGTTTCAAATGATTTGAATACTTCAATGGCTATCACAATTCTTTACGATGCTCTCAAGGCAGATACTAATGACGCTACAAAGCTTGCTCTTGTAGAGAGCTTTGATAGAGTGCTTTCACTTGATTTGATTGGTCATGCCAAGGCTCTTGGTGCAGCTACTGAGGTAGATGCTGAGCTTGAGGCTTATATTAATGATGCAATAGCACGCCGTGCAGAGGCTAAGAAAGCTAAGGATTTTGCTACAGCAGATGCAATCCGCGATGAGCTTTTGGCAAAGGGCGTTGAGATTAAGGATACTCGTGAAGGAGTAGTATGGAAGCTAGTTTAAATGATTATTTAAATAGCAAATTTGATATTGAACCAAAGGATATCAGGACTTATTCACCCCTGACTCTTGCATACATTGGTGATGCTATATTTGATGTGGTGGTTCGCTCGATTCTGGTTAACAAGGGCAATACTGCAGTCAATAAATTACATCAGCGAGCAAGCTCAGTGGTTAAGGCTCCGACACAGGCTAGGATGGCGGCAGCACTTATGGATGATTTCACCGAGGAAGAGGCAGACTGGTACAGACGTGGACGTAATTCTAAGCCTCACACCAAGGCTAAAAATGCCACCACTATGGACTATCTTGAGGCCACAGGCTTTGAGGCGGTGATGGGCTATTTGTACCTGACTGGAGATATGGACCGTATATGCGAATTGGTTCACCGCGGCATCGAACTTACGGGATTGGATATATTAGATTAGAGGAATTATATGGAAGAAAGTAGAATTGTTGAGGGCCGTAATGCTGTCCTCGAAGCTTTTAGATCTGGTAAAACTATAGATAAGCTTTTTGTTTTAGAAGGCTGCAAGGATGGCCCTGTGCAGACTATTCTTCGTGAGGCAAAAAAGAGCAAGGATACAGTTATTAGTTTTGTAAAGAAGGAACGCCTTGACCAGCTTTCTGAGACTGGTAAGCATCAGGGAGTTCTTGCTTATGCAGCAAGCTATGACTATGTTGAGCTTGATGAGATTATGGCTAGGGCTAAGGAAAAAGGGGAGGACCCATTTCTCATAATCCTTGATAATATAGAGGACCCTCATAATCTTGGTGCAATCATTCGTACTGCAAACCAGGCTGGTGCCCATGGAGTGGTTATTCCAAAGCATAGAGCAGTTGGCCTCACTGCCACTGTAGCTAAGGCATCTGCAGGAGCAATTAATTATACTCCAGTTGCAAAGGTTACCAACATTTCAAAGACTATGGAAGAGCTTAAGGAGCAGGGCATGTGGTTTGTATGTGCTGATATGGGTGGCACTACTATGTATGACCTTAATCTTACTGGCTCAATTGGTCTTGTTATTGGAAACGAAGGACACGGAGTATCTGATTTGGTTAAGAAGAATTGTGATATGGTTGCCAGCATTCCTATGTATGGCGATATTGATTCTCTTAATGCATCAGTTGCTTGCGGCGTTCTTGCATATGAGGTTGTTAGACAAAGAATTAATAAGAGCAAATAGATTTCGGGAGTGAGCTATGAACCATAGATTGGAATATGAAAAGCTTACAGATGAACAATTAGTAAAAAAATATCAGGATGGCGATCAGGCCATCCTGAATTATATATGTGAAAAATATAAGCCACTGGTTCTTAAAAATTCCAAGAAATATTTCCTTGTGGGAGGCGAAAATGAAGATCTGATCCAGGAGGGGATGATTGGACTTTTTAGTGCTATTGGTGACTATGATACTGATTCTGAGGTTACATTTTTTCATTTTGCTTCCATGTGTATCGATAGACAGATGATTAAGGCAATTGAAGCCAGCAATCGAAAAAAACATTCTCCTCTGAATGCCTATGTTTCCCTTTATGATGAAGATGGGGGCGAGATGGAAGAATCAGGGTTTACAACTGATGACCCGGCAGAATTAATCATTGAGGCAGAGGAAAATACAACTTTGATTGATAGACTAAAAGCCAACCTTTCACCGATGGAGCAGCAGGTATTCGATTTGTATATGCAGGATTTTGATTACAAAGAGATAGCAGCAAAGCTTGAAAAGTCCGAGAAGTCTATTGATAATACCCTTACAAGAATAAAACAAAAAGCACGAAATTTATAAAGATAAAGCCTAAGCTCTATCCTTTAAAGAGGATAAAGTTCAGGCTTTCTGTTTTTAAATACTGCAAACTCGTTGAAACCACATGCCTTTAATATAGAAGGAACCTTATCAAAGTCTGCTGCTACGTCCTCGGTGACGTGAGCATCTGCTCCGATTGTGATAAGCTTTCCCCCTAGGTCATGGTATCGTTTTATTATACTAGCTGCCGGATTTGGGTTGTTCATACCTTTTCTGAAAGCAGCTGTATTAACTTCTAGCGCCTTGTCGTTTTTGACTAGCTTTTCTAATATGGCATCTACAACCTCTTTATATGGCTCGTAGGTGTTATTCTTAAAAAGAGGATCAGGTGAATATCTAAAGGCGTAATCCAAATGTCCGATAGAATCAAAATTCATAAAGCTGTTTATGTTATCAAGGATGCACTCATAGTAAGTTGTCATAAGTTTTTGAGGCTCAACCTCCTCCCATGTACCAGGAAAATATGGGTCCTTGCCATATATAAGGTGGGTGCTTCCTATAACAAAATCAAAAGGATAGGTTTCTACTATAGTATTGTTTTCTTTTGTGGCTATTTCTTGGATGCCTACTTCTATACCAGTGAGAACTGTAAAACTATCATCTGAAATCTCTAAAGCAGTAGCGTGTTGTTTGGTAAAGTAGTTTTCAACATCAAGCTCAAAATAACCATATTCCTTTGGGTAATATAAATCGAGATGATCGGTAAAAGTGATTCCCCGCAAGCCCTTTGCCTTGGCAGCCTTAATCATATCAAGTGGGTCCGTATCGCTGTCCCCTGAAAACCAACTGTGCATGTGGTTATCCCATAGCATTATAAGTCCCTCCTTTGTGAGATGAATTCAGTAATTATGACATATAGAAATGCCACACTTTTAAGTAAATTAATAATAAATGAAGTGATGTGTTCAATCAAGGCAGAAGATGAGGAATATTTATCACTATTTTATAAGAGTGGTGGTAAGAT
This sequence comes from Pseudobutyrivibrio sp. AR14, assembly GCF_900101325.1. Taxonomy (NCBI): domain Bacteria; kingdom Bacillati; phylum Bacillota; class Clostridia; order Lachnospirales; family Lachnospiraceae; genus Pseudobutyrivibrio; species Pseudobutyrivibrio sp. AR14. Next base: position 42,416 of record NZ_FMUY01000012.1, on the reverse strand, counting down.
TAGAGCAGATTGAGAAAAATTTAACAATATTTGATTTTGGGGTTGAATTATAAAGTGCTTTTGTATAAAATAAAGTGCATACGGGGCTAATTTCATGGTTAGCCCAGAAAAATAATTTTTTAAAAGAATCTTTAGGAGGATTTAAAAATGGCAGTAAGAGTAGCAATCAACGGTTTTGGCCGTATCGGACGTCTTGCATTCCGTCAGATGTTCGGCGCAGAAGGTTACGAAGTAGTAGCAATCAACGACTTAACTAGCCCAAAGATGTTAGCACATCTTTTAAAGTACGATTCATCACAGGGAAAGTACGAGCACGCTGATGAGGTTTCATCTACAGATGATTCAATCATCGTATGTGGCAAGGAGATCAAGATTTACGCATTCCCAGATGCAAACAATTGCCCATGGGGAGACCTTAAGGTAGACGTAGTTCTTGAGTGCTCAGGTTTCTACACATCAAAGGAAAAGGCACAGGCTCATATCAATGCTGGTGCTAGAAAGGTTGTTATCTCTGCTCCAGCAGGAAACGATCTTCCTACAATCGTTTACAATACAAACCACACAACACTTAAGGCTTCTGATAACATCATTTCAGCAGCTTCATGTACAACAAACTGCTTAGCACCTATGGCTGACGCACTTAACAAGTACGCTCCAATCCAGTCTGGTATCATGGTAACAATCCATGCTTACACAGGTGATCAGATGACACTTGATGGCCCACAGAGAAAGGGTGATCTTCGTCGTTCACGTGCAGCAGCAGTTAACATCGTTCCTAACTCAACAGGTGCAGCTAAGGCTATCGGTCTTGTTATCCCAGAGCTTAACGGAAAGCTTATCGGATCTGCTCAGCGTGTTCCTACACCAACAGGTTCTACAACAATCCTTACAGCAGTTGTTAACAAGAAGGACGTTACTGTTGAGGGTATCAACGCAGCTATGAAGGCAGCAGCTAACGAGTCATTCGGTTACAACGAGGATGAAATCGTTTCTTCAGATATCGTAGGTATGAGATTTGGTTCTCTCTTCGATGCTACACAGACAATGGTTTCTAAGGTTTCTGATGATCAGTACGAGGTACAGGTTGTTTCTTGGTATGATAACGAGAACAGCTACACATCACAGATGGTACGTACAATTAAGTACTTCTCAGAGTTAGCATAAAAATTGTCTATTTGCCCATCTGCTTCGTTATGTTTCGCTCGCAGTACTTAGTACAGCGTCGCTCACATGCCTTGCATATGGCCAAATATCCGAATTTTTGGATTTATTAGGGTCCGGTCCTTATGGACCGAACCCTTTTTTCTTATTTATGGGACATTTCCCGTACAATTTAACTATCATTTTGTGCTTAGATGAGCCTGTAGATAACAAGCTCTTAGGTTTCTGAATGAGACGTGTTAGTCGAATGAAGAAACACTAAGGCTTGTGAACGTAACAGGCGGACTAAGTTTATAAGGAGGAATTTAAAATGGCATTAAACAAAAAGACAGTTGATGACATCAATGTAAAGGGCCGTCGCGTTCTTGTTCGTTGCGATTTCAACGTACCACTTAAGGGTGGCGAGATTACAGACGATACACGTATCAAGGCAGCTCTTCCTACAATCAACAAGCTTATCGCTGATGGTGGAAAGGTTATCCTTTGCTCACACCTTGGTAAGGTTAAGAATGGTCCTAACGAGGGCGAGTCACTTGCACCAGTTGCAAAGAGACTTTCAGAGAAGCTCGGTAAGGAAGTTAACTTCGTTTCAGATTACAACGTAACAGGCGAGGCTGCTACAGCAGCAGTTAACGCTATGAAAGAGGGAGATGTAGTTCTTCTTCAGAATACTCGTTTCCGTGGCGAGGAAGAGACAAAGAACGGTGAGGCTTTCTCTAAGGAGCTTGCTGATCTTGCAGATGATTATGTATGTGACGCTTTCGGTTCATCACACAGAGCACACGCTTCTGTAGCTGGTGTTACAAAGTTCATCACAGCTAAGGGTGGTTCTAACGTAGTTGGATACCTTATGCAGAAGGAAATCGACTTCCTTGGCAACGCTGTTGAGAATCCAGTTCGTCCATTCGTAGCTATACTTGGTGGTGCTAAGGTAGCTGACAAGCTTAACGTTATCAACAACCTTCTTGAGAAGTGCGATACACTTATCATCGGTGGTGGTATGGCTTACACATTCCAGAAGGCACTTGGCCACGAGATTGGTAAGTCACTTTGTGATGATACAAAGCTTGATTACTGCAAGGAGATGCTTGAGAAGGCAGAGAAGATGGGTAAGGAAATCCTTCTTCCACTTGATTCAGTAACAATCGCTGAGTTCCCGGATCCAATCGATGCTCCAATCGAGACAGAGACATATGATACAGAGAACATGCCAGCAGATAGAGAGGGTTGTGATATCGGACCTAAGACTGTAGAGCTCTTCTCTAACAAGGTTAAGACAGCTAAGACTGTTCTTTGGAACGGACCAATGGGTCTTTTCGAGAACCCAGCACTTGCTGTAGGTACAAAGGCAGTTGCTCAGGCACTTGCTGATACAGATGCTACAACAATCATTGGTGGTGGTGATTCAGCAGCAGCTGTTAACCAGATGGGATTCGCTGACAAGATGAGCCACATCTCTACAGGTGGTGGTGCTTCTCTTGAGTTCCTTGAGGGTAAGGAGCTTCCTGGCGTTTACGCAGCAGACGACAAGTAAAATTTTCCATATTAGTTTGATTTCTGCGTTAGTAGATGCTTGCAGTAGGTTTACTACGGCTTCGCATCTACTGCCTTGAAATAAAGCAAATATGAAAAATTTGGCATATCTATTGCCTTGTAATTTTAGAAAACACTAGAATTTTAGCTTCGTAGAGGCAATATATTTTATTATTAGAAAAATTATAAGTAGCCATAAATCAGAAATATAGCAAATACTCTTATTAGACCTTGATGAGCCGTCCCTACTTAGATGGTGCGTAAGCAGCATCTTATGTAGGGTAACGAGCGAATAAGAGCGCAAGCGTGTCGTTGAGAGTGTTTGATATATTGATGATGCAATGGCGAGAGGAGAACTATTATGGCAAGAAGAAGAATTATTGCTGGCAACTGGAAGATGAACATGACACCTTCTGAGGCTGTAAAGCTTGTTGCTGAGCTTAAGGATTTAGTTGTAAATGATAATGTAGACGTAGTTTACTGCGTTCCTGCAATTGATATTGTTCCTGTAGTAGAGGCTGTTAAGGGTACAAACGTTAATGTTGGTGCTGAGAACTTCTACATCGAGGATAAGGGTGCTTTCACTGGCGAGATTTCAGCTCCTATGCTTGTTGATGCTGGTGTTAAGTATGTAATTATGGGTCACTCTGAGAGACGTGACATCTTTGGTGAGGATGATATCCTTATCAATGCAAAGGTTAAGAAGGCATTCGCTGCTGGTCTTACACCAATCCTTTGCTGTGGTGAGTCACTTGCACTTCGCAAGGCTGGCACATACAAGGAGTGGATTGAGCGTCAGATTACATGGGATCTTTCAGGCGTTACAGCTGATCAGGTAAAGAACCTTGTTATCGCTTATGAGCCAATCTGGGCTATCGGTACAGGTGAGACAGCTACAGCTGATCAGGCAGAGGAAGTTTGTGCATTCATCCGTGAGCTTATTGCTAAGCTTTATGATGGTGCTACAGCTGAGGCAGTTCGTATTCAGTACGGCGGTTCTATGAACGCTTCAAACGCTGCTGAGCTTCTTTCTAAGCCAAACATCGATGGTGGTCTTATTGGTGGCGCTTCTCTTAAGCCAGACTTTGGTAAGATCGTTAATGCTTAAAATTTATATGGGTTTTGTTAATGACTTTGTTAAAAATGTCAATTATAAGTAAGAAAAACTCCTAAAGTTTTACATGCGCACCAGTTCTCTGGTGCGCTATTTTTGTTTAAATATCCCCTTATTTATGATATAATTTGCGCTGATGGACGTCTTTTGTTCATTTCAGACTGGAGGATTAATGAAAGTATATATTCGTTTTTTAACGTTATTTTTCTTGCCAATGGGTATACTTTTGGGTTGCGGTAAGGCAGACGTAGAAGAGACAGCAGAGCAGGTTCCCACAGAGCAGATTGCTATAGAGGGAACTGAGGTTGAGGATTATTCTGCATTGTCATACAGTGGACTTGAGGTACTTGCCTATGAGGGAGACTCTCAGGCGCAGATTATGCTAGGTCGTAAGCTAGAGTACGGAGATGAGGAGACTGCTCAGAATTTTACAGAGGCTTTGTCTTGGTATCAGATGGCATCGGATTCTGGAGATTATGATGGCACTTGCGCATTAGGTTATTTTTATTTGACAGGCACAGGTGTTGAGCAGAATTTAGACAAGGCTGAGGAGTTATTTAATACAGCCATTGATGGCGGAGTAGATAATGCTAAGGTAGGTCTTGCAAGAGTAATACTTACTAGAGGCGAGTATCTAGCTAATTTAGATGAGCCGGATACAGAAGAAAATATAGCAGCAGAGGATGATGAGAAAGATTCAGATGATACTGGTTCTGAGCAGGAGTCTGATGACTTAGATAAGGTGGTTGAGCTCCTTACCGACGCAGCCAAGGCTGATGATTTAGATGGCCAGTATTATCTTGGGTTTATCTATGAACACGGTTTGGGAGTTGCTTTAGATTACAGCAAGGCATTTGATTATTATAGTAGAGTTACTCGTTCAGAGAGCATGGCTCTTCAGGATCAGGATTCTATTAATTATTCTAATATTGCACTTGGCCTTATGTATATTAAGGGCCATGGAGTGGAAGTTGACGAGGACACAGCTTTAGAGCATTTTGAGACTGCATCAGAAAATGGTTCGGCAAAGGCTAGCTATTACATTGGTCAGATGTATGAGAGCGGTGTAGGCGTTGACAGAGATTACGAGAAAGCTATGGAGTACTATCTCCTTGCTGCCGATAAGGATTATGCGCCAGCGCTTAATCAGATCGGATATTTATATTACAATGGATATGGCGTTGATGTTGATTTTGCATCAGCGGTGTATTATCAGAAGCTTGCGGCATTACAGGGATATGCCATTGCGCAGGTTAATTTAGGTTTTCTTTATGAGAACGGTTACGGGGTTGAGAGGAATTTGGAAACAGCTTTATCGTACTATGAGATGGCTGCCGATTCTGGTTATGAAGGGGCTACGGAGGCTGTTGTCCGAGTAAAGGCACAGATTAATGAAAAATTGTAACTTTAGGGCAGTTGCGATTATTGTTGCTTTCTCACTATTAACAGGATGCGGTGCACACGCAGGGGTAGAAGACAACAATTTAGGGGAAATTGAACCTGAGCTTATCGAAATCGAGGATTTATCAGATGCTTGGGGCACTATTTTGAATAGCGCTACAAAGGAATTCATCGGGGGACATCCCATTGATGAATCTTTTCTGATGATGATTACCTCAGAATATGGCGAGGAGACTATTAAAGAAATCGCTAGTTACGCTAATTTTACCACGCCAGAAATATGGTATAAGCTTACAGGTAAAAGTGTACATGTACTTTGGTACGAGTATTGCCAACAGACAGGCCTTGAGGCCTATGACAATAGAAAGACATATGTGCTTCCTAATGAAGACGGTGGTGATATAGTAATTGATTTCACCGGCGATGTGTCTTTGGCAGATGGTATAGCCACCACTAATTATATGGAACAGCAAGAAGAGGGCATTTTGGATTGCTTTTCAGAAGATTTATTATTTGAGATGCAGTCAGCCGATATCTTGATGATTAATAATGAGTTTGCTTATACCTCAAGAGGCCAGGCACTTCAAGGAAAGGCATATACCTTTAGAGCCAATCCAAGCAGAGTTGGACTTCTAAAGGAACTTGGAGTAGATTGTGTATCCGTCGCTAATAATCATGTATACGATTATGATACGACAGGATTTCTAGATACATTGGACACCCTTAGTAATGCGTCAATGCCTTACGTAGGGGCAGGGGCCGATTTAAAAGAAGCGGCCGAGCCACTTTACTTTATAGTGGGTGGCAGGAAGATAGCTATTGTTGCAGCTACTCAAATAGAGCGCACACTTAGCTACACAAAAGAGGCTACACCGGATTCACCAGGTGTTTTAAAATGCCTACATCCGGAGTTGTTTTGCCAGATTATCAAGAAGGCACAGACAAATGCGGACTATGTTATAGTTGTACCTCACTGGGGTACAGAGGGTAATGCCTACTATGGCAATGATCAGGCATCACTTGCCCGTTCCTTTGTGGAGGCGGGGGCTGATGTGATAGTTGGAGGCCACACCCATTGTCTGCAGACAGTAGAGTATATGGATGATGTTCCGATTTTCTACAGCCTTGGCAATTTTTGGTTTTCAACTACTGCCAACATGCCATCTGATTACAGTACAGGTATGGCACAGATTAGAATCACACCGGATGGTGAGATAGAGACATATTTTATACCATGTCATTTTAGCAATGGAGTTACCACTATGCTTTCCTCAGAAGATGAAAAATATAGTGATATAATAAACAGCCTTAATGGCTTATCTAGTTCTGCTGTTATTGATGAGCAGGGACATATTAAGGAGGATTTTTAATGAGTAAAAAACCAGTAGTACTTATGGTTCTCGACGGATATGGTCTCAATGACAATCCAAAGGGAAATGCAATTGCAATGGCAAAGACACCTGTTATGGACAAGCTTATGGCTGAGTGTCCATTCGTTCAGGGACAGGCATCAGGAATGTTTGTTGGTCTTCCAGACGGACAGATGGGAAATTCAGAGGTTGGTCACATGAATATCGGTGCCGGCCGCATTATTTATCAGGATTTAACTAGAATTACTAAGGCTATCAATGATGGCGATTTCTTCAATAATAAAGTTCTTTTAGAGGCAATTGATAATTGCAAGAAGACAGGCGGAGATATGCATCTTTGGGGTCTTCTTTCTGACGGTGGCGTACACAGCCACATCGAGCACCTTTATGGAATGCTTGAGATGTGCAAGAAGAACGGTCTTTCAAATGTTTATGTACATGCATTCCTTGATGGTAGAGATACACCACCAGCTTCTGGTAAGGATTTCCTTGAGACTCTCCAGAAGAAGATCGATGAAATCGGTGTTGGAGCAATTGCTTCTATCTCTGGTCGTTACTATGCAATGGATAGAGATAACAACTGGGATCGTGTAGAGAAGGCTTACAACTCTTTGGTTAAGGGTGAAGGCGTTCTTGCTACATCTGTTTCAGATGCTATGCAGGCTTCTTATGATGAGGGAGTTACTGATGAGTTCGTTCTTCCTACAGTTATTACAGATGCTGATGGCAAGCCACTTTCAGTTGTTAAGAATGGCGATTCAGTTGTATTCTTCAACTTCCGTCCAGATAGAGCTCGTGAGATTACTAGAGCATTCTGCGATGACAAGTTCACAGGATTCGATAGAGAATTCCTTACATTATACTATGCTTGCTTCAAGGATTATGATGAGACAATCCCTAACAAGCACATTGCTTTCGAGAAGGAGAGCATTACAAATACTTTCGGCGAGTTCCTTGCTAACAATGGCTTAAAGCAGCTTAGACTTGCTGAGACAGAAAAATACGCACACGTTACATTCTTCTTCAACGGTGGTGTTGAAGAGCCAAATAAGGACGAGGAGAGAATCCTTGTTAACTCACCAAAGGATGTAGCTACATATGACCTTAAGCCTGAGATGTCAGCACCAGAGGTTGGAGCAAAGCTTGTAGACGCTATCAAGTCTAACAAATACGATGTTATCGTTATCAACTTTGCTAACCCAGATATGGTTGGTCATACTGGCGTTATAGAGGCAGCTGTTGCAGCTGTAGAGCGTGTAGACTCACTTGTAGGAGAGGCAGTCGAGGCAGTTAAGGAGATGGATGGAGCATTATTCATCTGCGCTGACCACGGAAATGCTGAGAAGATGATTGATTATGAGACAGGAGAGCCACACACAGCTCACACAACAAATCCTGTTCCATTTATCTTAGTTAACTATGATAGTGACTATACACTTCGCGAGGGTGGAGCTCTTTGCGATATTGCTCCTACACTTATTGAGATCATGGGCCTTGAGCAGCCTAAGGAGATGACTGGTAAGTCACTACTCATCAAGAAATAGTTAATGACAGCATTGCTGTTAAATAAAATTAAATAGATAAGAGAGAGGATTTGATTATGAAACCAATTAAAGAAGGAAAAGTAAGAGAAGTATACGATAATGGTGATAGCATTATCATGGTAGCCACAGATCGTATTTCTGCATTCGATGTTATTTTAAAGAACAAAATCGTTAATAAGGGTGCAGTTCTTACACAGATGTCAAAGTTTTGGTTTGACCTTACAAAAGACATTGTTCCAAATCACATGCTTTCAACTGATGTTAACGACATGCCTGAGTTCTTCAGAAATGATGAATACAAGGGTAAGTCAATGATGTGCAAGAAGCTTACAATGCTTCCAATCGAGTGCATCGTTCGTGGTTACATCACAGGTTCAGGTTGGGCAAGCTACAAAGAGAACGGTACAGTTTGTGGCATCTCACTTCCAGCTGGACTTAAGGAGTCTGATAAGCTCCCAGAACCTATCTACACTCCATCAACTAAGGCAGAAATTGGTGATCATGATGAAAATATCTCTTTCGAACGTTCCATTGAGGTTCTTGAAAAGGAATTCCCAGGTCACGGTTTAGAGTATGCTGAGGCACTTCGCGACAAGACAATTGCTCTTTACAAGAAGTGCGCAGATTATGCTCTTACAAAGGGAATTATCATTGCTGATACAAAGTTTGAGTTTGGTCTCGATGAGGAGGGCAATGTTGTTCTCGCAGATGAGATGCTTACTCCAGATAGCTCACGTTTCTGGCCACTTGAGGGATATGAGGCTGGACATGGTCAGCCATCCTTTGATAAGCAGTTTGTACGTGATTGGTTAAAGGCAAATCCAGATTCTGATTACCTCCTTCCACAGGATGTAATTGATAAGACTATCGCTAAGTATTTAGAGGCTTACAAGCTTCTTACTGGCAAGGAGCTTGCGATTTAAGAATCCAGTGATTTTATTGTATTAGGAGATTTTATGAAGGAAATTATTAAGGATACTCCATGGGACGATTTGCACGAGGAGTGCGGCGTCTTTGCGATGTATGATTTCGACGGTGGGGACGTTGCCTCCTCTATTTATTATGGCCTTTTTGCTTTACAGCACAGAGGCCAGGAGAGCTGCGGTATCGCCGTTTCAGACACCAATGGTCCTAAGCGCAATTATTCTTTGAATAAGGGCATGGGACTTGTAAATGAAGTATTTAATCAGGATATCTTAGAGGGAATGCACGGCGATATCGGTGTAGGACATACAAGATATTCTACCGCAGGTTCATCTTGTAGAGAGAATGCTCAGCCACTTGTGCTTTCTTACATCAAGGGAATTCTCGGCATGGCCCACAATGGTAATCTTATCAATGCAGAGGAGCTTAGAGATGAGCTTTCAATGACTGGTGCTATTTTCCAGACTACTATCGATTCTGAGACTATCGCTTATCTAATAGCAAGAGAGCGTCTTAACAGTGCAACTGTAGAAGAGGCTGTAGCTAGAGCTTGTGACAGAATCAAGGGTGCTTATTCACTTGTAGTAATGTCACCACGTAAGCTTATTGCTGCCCGTGACCCACAGGGATTCAGACCTCTTTGCATCGGTAAGCGTGACAATGCATACGTAATAGCATCTGAGTCATGTGCCTTAGATACAATTGGTGCTGAGTTTATCAGAGATATTGAGCCAGGAGAGATTGTTACTATTTCTCCAGATTTTGGAATCAAATCCGACAAGAGCAGATGTGTTTCTAAGGACAAGCATGCTCGTTGTATATTTGAGTATATTTATTTTGCTAGACCTGACAGTTCATTTGATGGCAAGTCAGTATATGAGTCTAGAATTCAGGCAGGACGTTATCTTGCGCAGGATTCACCAGTAGATGCTGATTTGGTTGTTGGTGTTCCTGAGTCTGGTAATGCAGCGGCTCTTGGATTTTCACTTGAGTCAGGCATTCCTTATGGAACAGCCTTTGTTAAAAATGGATATGTAGGTCGTACATTCATCAAACCTAAGCAGGCTAGTAGAGAGTCTTCTGTTCAGGTAAAACTTAATGCGCTTCGTGAGGTTGTTGCTGGCAAGAGAATCATCATGATTGACGATTCAATTGTTCGTGGTACTACATCTGATCGTATTGTTAAGATGCTTAGAGATGCAGGCGCTACAGAGGTCCATGTACGTATTTCATCACCTCCATTCTTGTGGCCTTGCTATTTTGGTACTGATGTACCATGCCGTGAGCAGCTTATAGCTTACAACCATACAGTAGAGGAAATCCGTGAAATCATAGGTGCCGATTCATTGGCATATCTTCAGTTCGACAGACTTTCACAGATGGTAGACGGACTTGAGATTTGTCATGGTTGCTTTGATGGCAACTATCCTATGGATCCACCAGAAAATGATATTCGTGGAGATTACGATAAATGATGACGTCAATTTGTTACGCATACCTAGGTTTTCAGGCTCCCGCAGGGCACCCTTCATACTCGGCCATGGGCCCCACCCGCCCGGTGTAGGTCCCTCCCATGCCCGGCATGACGTGTCTCCGTTCCACTACGGTCGGTGCTTAGCGAAGGTCCACCGGACCTTCAGCACCCCTGCTCGCGCTTGCCAAGGCTATGAATGCGTAACCTGATAATAGTCATACGTAGCAATCATAATCTATCGTATGACGGTTTTAGAAGGAGAGAATTATGAGCACAGATAGATACACTAGCCCACTTTCTGAGAGATATGCAAGCAAGGAAATGCAGTATATTTTCTCCCAGGATAAAAAGTTTTCTACATGGCGTAGACTTTGGATTGCACTTGCTGAGACAGAGATGGAACTTGGTCTTTCTCAGGATGGCAAGCCAGTTATTACTCAGGATATGATTGATGAGATGAAGCAGCATATTGAGGATATCAATTATGATGTTGCTAAGGCTCGTGAGAAGGAAGTAAGACATGATGTAATGAGCCATGTGTATGCATACGGACAGCAGTGTCCTAAGGCTGCAGGTATTATCCACCTTGGAGCTACAAGCTGTTACGTAGGCGACAATACAGATATAATCATCATGCGTGATGCACTTCTTCTCATCAGAAAGAAGCTTGTAAATGTTATTGCAGAGCTTGCTAATTTTGCAGAGAAATACAAGGCTCAGCCAACACTTGCATTTACACATTTCCAGCCAGCGCAGCCAACTACAGTTGGTAAGCGTGCAACACTTTGGCTCAATGAGTTCGTTATGGATCTTGAGGATCTTGACTATGTACTTTCTACTCTTAAGCTTCTTGGTTCAAAGGGTACAACTGGTACACAGGCAAGCTTTTTAGAGCTCTTTAATGGTGACAATGAGACAATTGACAAGATTGACCCTACTATCGCTAAGAAGATGGGATTTGATGCTTGTTATCCAGTGTCAGGTCAGACATATTCTAGAAAGGTAGATACTAGAGTTTGCAATATTTTAGCAGGCATCGCCGCTTCAGCACACAAGATGTCAAACGATATTAGACTTCTTCAGCATTTGAAGGAAGTAGAGGAGCCATTTGAGAAGAGCCAGATTGGTTCATCAGCTATGGCTTATAAGAGAAATCCAATGCGTTCTGAGCGTATCGCATCACTTTCTCGCTACGTTATGATTGATGCACTTAATCCAGCTATTACATCAGCTACACAGTGGTTTGAGAGAACACTTGATGATTCAGCTAATAAGAGACTTTCTATAGCAGAAGGTTTCCTTGCAACTGACGGTGTCTTGGACCTTTGCCTTAACGTAGTAGATGGTCTTGTTGTATACGACAAGGTTATTACAAAGCGTCTTATGTCTGAGCTTCCATTTATGGCTACAGAGAATATCATGATGGATGCTGTTAAGCTTGGTGGCAATAGACAGGAGCTTCATGAGAAGATTCGTACACTTTCTATGGAGGCAGGCAAGAATGTCAAGGTAGAGGGTAAGGAGAATAACTTGCTTTCGCTTATCGCTGATGATGATCAGTTCCCAATGGGACTTGAGGAGCTTGAGGCTACAATGGAGCCTAGCAGATATGTTGGACGTAGCCCACGTCAGGTTGAAGTTTATCTTCGTGATGTTATCAACCCAATTCTTGATGCTAACAAAGAAATTCTTGGTGTTAAGGCTGAGATTAATGTTTAATTATTTATAGCATTTTAAAGTCACTCCTTAGGGAGTGACTTTTTTGTTTATTCCTTTACTTCATCAGTTTAAAGCGGTAGAATTAAACCATAATTTTACAAAAGGGAGAATATACGTATGAATCTAATTAAAAAGTACACTAGTGTAAGTTTGATTCTAAGAATCATCATCGGATTGTTGTTGGGAGTGGCTTTTGGATTGGCCTTTGACAATCTTGGCTTTCTTTCACTTCTTGGCACAATATTTGTTGGAGCTTTAAAGGCAGTGGCTCCTGTGCTTGTATTTGTTCTTGTGATTGCAGCTCTTGCCCAGGGCAATGACAAGCTAGACAGAAGATTTGGCCTTGTACTTATCCTTTATATGACAAGTACACTTCTTGCATCTGTAATCGCTGTAGTTGGAAGCTTTATATTCCCACAGACACTTACTCTTACTGAGGCTGCTCAGGCAGATACAATTCCTTCAAGCGTAGGCGAGGTCCTTTCTAATCTTTTAGTCAACATGGTATCTAATCCTGTTAATTCACTTGCTGAGGGAAGATATATTGGTATTCTTTTCTGGGCAGTTGTGCTCGGTGTGGCAGCTAAGAGAATTGCCAGTGATGCTACTAAAAAGATGATGGGAGACATTTCTGAAATAGTTTCCCAAGCTGTAAGATGGATTATTCAGCTTGCTCCATTTGGTATTATGGGTCTTGTATACGAGAATATTTCTACAAATGGAATGTCTATTTTTACAGATTATGGCAAGCTTTTATTGCTTTTAGTTGGCTGTATGGTAGCTGTTGCACTTGTTGTAGATCCACTTTTGGCAGCAATTGTTCTCGGAAGAAATCCTTATCCTCTTGTATTTAGATGTCTCAGAGAATCTGGCGTAACAGCTTTCTTTACAAGAAGCTCGGCTGCAAATATTCCAGTAAATATGGAGCTTTGTGAGAAGCTTGGTATGGATCCAGAAATGTATGCTGTATCAATTCCTCTTGGTGCAACAATAAACATGGATGGTGCAGCAATTACTATAGCAGTTATGTCCCTTGCAGCTGCAAATACAGTAGGTATCCATGTATCCTTTGTAACTGCGCTTATTCTTGCATTTATTTCAACACTTGCAGCATGTGGTGCTTCAGGTGTAGCTGGCGGTTCACTTCTTCTTATTCCTATGGCATGTTCTTTATTTGGTGTAGATGGAGATGTTGCAATGCAGGTAGTTGCAGTAGGCTTTATCATTGGAGTAGTGCAGGATTCTGTTGAGACTGCTCTTAATTCATCTGGTGACGTTATGTTTGCTGCTACAGCTGAATATGCTCAGTGGAAAAAGAATGGAAAATCACTTCCAACATTCTTGGGTGGTGATACCAAATTAGATATATAATACAAATATTAACCAATAGTTATACAAAATAACTGATAATAACAAGAAAATAACCAATCAATTAAGTATATATTACATAATTGATTGGTTATTTTACGTTTATTATAACGATTATGCGCGTTTATGCCACTAATGTGTATAAAAAGGCAACAATTAATAACTGCAAGGCAAGAATTAGAAAGTAAATCTATTACATAATTATTACAATTGAAAATGCTCGAGCGACGTAAACGTTTTCGGAAATTTCCGTATACACAAAAAATACCAAGGGGGTATAAAGTTTTATGAAAAGAAAAGTACCAGTTATATTAAGTATGCTGTTAGCTGCTGGAATCACTGCTCCAGCGCTTACAGTTGAGGCAGCACCTGCTTTTAATCCTTATAAGACAATTCAGGCTGAAGCAAAGTTTGGTGATTCAGGTGTTGAAGTCATCACAGAAGCAAGCGGCGCTAAGGTAGTATCAAGTATTGATAAGGGTGATTATTTCTTTGTAAAGGATGTTAATTTCTCAGAAGGTCTTTCAAAAATCGCTATTTCTGCTAAAGCAGAAGGCCCAGCTGTTATCGAAGTAAGAAAGGACGGAGCAGATGGCGAAGTTCTAGGTAATATCAAGCTTTCAAATACAAATGGCGAGTATAAGGATTTCTCTGCAGCAATGAAGAATGTAGAGGGTAAAGATACTATCGCATTTGTAGGCGCAGGTGGATCTGTGTCAATTGACTATTGGTCAGCAGTGGCAGCTCAGACAACTGAGCCACAGCCAGAAGAGCCACAGCCAGAAGAGCCACAGCCAGAAAATCCACAGCCAGAAAATCCACAGCCGGAAAATCCACAGCCAGAAACACCAGAGAATCCAACTACAACATTAAATCCATATGATACAGTAGAAGCTGAATCCGCACAGGATAAATATTTTGCAGCACCTTTAAGCAAGGATGGTGTTAACTATCTTGGTATTAAAGCAAATGGATATATCGTATTTAAGGATGTTGATTTATCAAAGGGTATCTCAGGCTTGATGATTACAGCTAAATCAGATAGACCAAATACATCATTAGAGCTTCATGTTGATAGCCTTGACAGTGAAGCGGTTGCTTCTGTAAAGGTTGCATCTCCAGATGAATTTAAAACAAATGCTGTGAAGTTTACATCAGATATTACAGACAAACATGATGTATATTTAGTTGCAAAGACAGGTACAGTAAATCTTGATTCGTGGAAATTAATGCCTGGAGCAAATGTAAATCCAGAGCCAGAAAATCCAGCTCCAGTAACTCCAGATCCTGTAGATCCACAGCCAGAAACATCAGTAGTTGCAGATCCTTATTCAGACTTCCAGGCTGAAGCAGCAAGCGCAAAGGATTTAGCAGATGTTGCGACTTTAGACGATGTAACATATACATCAATTAAGGCAAACGGATATATTGCATTTAAGGATGTAGATTTAACACAGGGTATCGCTGGAGTAATGATTAATGCTAAGTCAGCAGCGCCAAATACAAAAGTAGACGTACGTGTCGATGGCATTGATGGTCAGTCGCTTGGAACAGTCAAGATTATGTCAATGGGTGCATTCAAGAGTACAGCTGTAAAGATTGATTCAACAGTTTCAGGAAAGCATGATCTTTACTTTGTTGTGACAAACGGTGTGGCAGATATTGATACACTTAAAGTATTACCAGGAAAGACAACTCCAAATCCTGTAGATCCAGATCCAGTAACTCCAGACCCAGTTAACCCAGATCCAGTAACTCCAGAGCCAGTTAATCCAGACCCAGTTAACCCAGATCCAGTAGTTACTGAGGGATTAAATGTTAGATATCAGATTAATAGCTGGGGCACAGGCTATACTGTTGACTTCTTTGTAGATAATAAGTCAGGTTCTACAACTAATGGCTGGACAGTTAAGGTTAGAAAAGACCAGGTAAGCATCGACGATAGCTGGTGTGTAAATATTAAAGAGGAGGGTGACTACTATGTAATCACTCCACTTGATTGGAACTCACATATTGAGAACGGAAAGTCAATTCAGTTCGGTATTATCGGAACAGGTAGCATCGGAAATACACTTGATGTGTCAGTTCAGTAATTGTAAAATTATTGCCTAAATAAAAGTACGATGGCATCTGCAAGTAATTGCAGGTGCCATTTTTTGTTGTGAAAAAGATTATATAAATTGCCAGCAAAGTAATACTTTCCCATATTTCTAGAAGCTATAATTCTATTTATAGATAGATAATTAAAAGGGGGCATTATGGGAAAATATTTTGCGGCGGTTGATATGGGGGCGTCCAGTGGGCGACTTATATTAGGTGAAACTGAAAATGGAATAATTAAACTTGAAGAAATCCATAGATTTGAAAATGGTTTGAAAGATATTAAGGGACATTTATGCTGGGATACCAAGTATTTATTTGGTGAGATTCTTACAGGACTTAAGAAATGCAAGGCTATAGGAAAAATACCCTCTACAATTGGTGTGGATACCTGGGGCGTAGACTTTGTCCTGCTTGATGAGAATGATAATTTAATTGGTCAGGCAGTAGGCTATAGAGATAGTAGAAATGAGGGGATGGATAAAGAAGTCTATAAAATCATTTCTGAGGTAGATTTATACGCAAGAACAGGAATTCAAAAGGCTATCTACAATACTATTTATCAGCTTATGGCGGTCAAAACGCAAAATCCTAATCAGTTAGGAAATGCTAAGGCTCTGCTTATGATGCCAGATTACATGCATTTTCTTTTAACGGGGAAAAAGGCTTCAGAATATACTATTGCAACCACAAGTCAGCTTATTAATCCAAATACTAAGTCATGGGATTATGAGCTTATTGATATGCTTGGGTACCCAAAAGAGATTTTTCAAGAAATAAAAGTTCCCGGAACAAGTCTTGGGAATTTAAGAAAAGAGGTTTCAGAAGAAATAGGTTTTGATTGTGAAGTTATTCTTCCAGGTTCCCACGATACGGCATCAGCTGTGCTTGCAGTTCCTTCAAATGAGAAAAATACCCTCTACATAAGCTCAGGTACCTGGTCTCTTATGGGAGTTGAGGCCATGAAACCTGATTGCTCAAAGGAATCCCATGTCCTGAATTTTACAAATGAAGGAGGCTATAATTATCGCTTCAGATATTTGAAAAATATAATGGGACTTTGGATGATTCAGAGTTTAAAGAAGGAGTTGGATGATAAATATTCATTTGCAGAGCTTTGTGAGATGGCTGAGGAGAGTAGCTGTGATTCTATAGTTGATTGTAATGATGAGAGGTTTCTTGCACCGAAATCTATGATGGATGCGGTGGTTACTTTTTGCAAAGAATCAAATCAACCGGAACCTAAAGAACCTTCCGATTTTGCTAGGGTTATTTATCATAGTCTTGCTGTATGCTACAAAAAGACCTTGGCAGAGATAGAGTTCGTTCAAAATGTGAAATATCAAAAATTATTTATAGTTGGCGGTGGTTCTAATGCTAAGTATCTCAATGAGCTGACAGCCAAAGAAACTAGGCTTACTGTATCTGCTGGACCGACAGAAGCTACTGCTATAGGAAATATAATTGTACAAATGCTTGCAAAAAATGAGTTTTCATCTCTTGAGGAAGCAAGAAGGGCAGTGGCAGAGTCTTTTGATGTAAAAATATATGGATAATATAAAAGGCGCCGGGTGACCCTGGCGCCTTTGTGGTTATAAACAATGGGTTAATTTTTACTGGTTAGCGTTTGACCAGATTTTATATTCTACATTTGGATTAACACCTTTTATCTGGAATAATTCGCTAACTGTAACAAACTGATAACCCTGATTCTGAAGACCTTCTATTATCTGTGGGAGAGCCTGAACTGTTTTGCTATTTCCCTGGAAATCGTGAAGTAGGATAATGTCGCCATCCTTTGTACCTGAAAGTACAGAGTTCACGATTTGTGAAGAAGAAGTTCCTGATTCCCAATCATTGTGCATTGTTCCCTGGATAAATGGAACATCTATGTTTTGATACATAGTGTTGCTCACTGAAATATATGGTGGGCGGAAAAACTTAGGCTCAACTCCAACCGTGTTGTTGATGGCTGATGATGTCCAATAGATTTGATTTCTCACATCATTTGCACTCATATAAGCCATGTCTTCATGTGTATATGAATGGCTGGCAAGCTCACATCCCATGTTTACCTGGCGCTGCATAGTAGCCATAGTATTAGAATTTACATTCTGGCCAATAAGGAAGAATGTAGCCTTAACATTATACTGCTGAAGTACATCTAATACCTGATCGGTAGTGCTGCTAGGCCCGTCATCAAATGTGAGGGCCACTACCTTCTGGTTGCCATTGTTGCCGCCAGGATTGCCATTTCCCTGATTTGGATTTGGAGAAGGAGAGGTGCCACCTTGTGAGCCGATTCCACCGATTCCAAGCCAGTCAATATAGGCATCCCATTGACCGTCATCTGCTGTCACTACAAGCTCTACAGTTTGGTTGCCTGTTCCGTGGCTGACATTTTTAATAGTGTATTCAGCTGGGTATGAGCCGCCATAATAGAATGTTCCCTTGTATTGACCGCCGATTTTCAAATCTACTCTAGCCATATTATCATTGTTAGAGCATCCTCTTAGTGTGAAGTCATGAGTGCCACTTGTGAAATTCTGGTTGAATTTTACAGTGTCATTGTTGGCGTACAGGGCTACACCGCTGAAAGGAGAAGAGATGTTTCCTGCATATTGGCCACTCTTTGTCATGTTTTCACATTGAATTTTATCGGAATCGTTAACAGTTACTAGGTTGTTTCCAGCATTACTATTGCCTCCGTTGTTTCCTTGGTTTGAACCCTGGTTGCCGGAGTTGTTTGAGCCAGAAGAACTGCCTCCGATAGTCATATTGTTTTTATAAACATTTGCTGTACCGCTACTTTGGTAGCCTTCGATATTCAGAGCAGCTTCGTAAAGCTTTCCGCATGGTAACCCCATATTTTCCCATGCTTTGAAGTGCTCTGAAACGCTTATAGTACCACTGGTTCGCTTTGTTGTGCGAACGCTAAAGTACTGTGTAAATGTAGTGTCGCCCTGGATGGAAGGGGCATTTTCACGGGTAGTAACATATACATCATAAGTACCACCGTCTACCTGGATTTGTCCTCTTGGAGTTCCTCCTGGTGGACGCCATGTTCCCCAGCTGTCTACAATGTAGTATTCAACTAGTGGGTCTACTGTCCATCCGTAGACGCAAAGATAAGAATTTCCATTTGGATTATAGTCGCAACCGTAATCAAAAGAAATATTTCCTATTTCTTTGTAGGTTTTTGTACTATCAAATTTCTTACCTTTACGGAAAAGAGCATTGTTAATATTGCTCCATGAACATTCGAATGTTCCCCCGGCATTCAATGTCATGCTTGTGTTTCCCGTATCTTTCCATAATTCATAATCGTAACCATCCTGGTTGCCGGTCTCGTTGTTGTAAATTGTGTTAGCTGCCTTAACAGTAATAGGTGCAAAAAGTGTGGTGGCAGAAACGGCAAGAGACAACAACGCCGCTGCTAATTTTTTCTTCACTAAAAACCTCCTTCTATATGTTACAAATGTTTATAACCACATAATAAAATCGTAACAACAAGGAAATAGTTATGCATTATAAAACTTGCCATAAAAGTGAAAAAATGTGCTTTAATTATTCTGTGGGTATAACAGTGGCTTAATCCACATACGTGTATTAAAATGTTGCATGACGCGAATTTATGAAAAGAATCTGTAAAATATATTTGGATTACAAGTGATGTTCTTGTACAATACAACTAGTAAATATAGAGAAAAGAGGGAAGAATAATGGCATTTATTGGAGTATTGTTAGTATGTTTATTGATGCTTGCAGCTTTTTTAGCTGTAGTAGGATTGGTACTTTTTCTTATAGCTGTTGGAGTTACGGCGATTATTAGTAGTGTTGTTCTTGCAAATACTGGCAAAAAGCTTAGTGAGTCTAAGAGAAAGAAAACCCTTGTTATTGTTCTTTTAATAGCTGCAGTATTAGCGCTGGTTCCTTCTGGCTTTTTGATTTATAAATTTGTAGTTCTGTTTTTATTGTCAGCCTAGCTCATAAAACTAAATGGGACTAGCTATTGTTGAGAAAAATAGGCCTTTAAAAGCAACTGTACTGTGTTAAAAAAATATATGAAATATGGTATAATTTGCATCAAAGTGTAAAAGGCGGGAGAATAATATGAGAAGCTTAATTTTTTTGGCAACTGATATTACAAACGGGACTATTTCGGCTGATGAATTAGTAGAGGATATTCAAAAGGGTGTTATACAACAACAGATTGAAAAGCTCATTCCACAGTTTTGGAGTTTCTTGTGGTGTGTTGTGTTATCTATAGTTGTATTTTTTATAGGTTCTCAGATTATAAAGGGAATTATCAAGCTAACAGCTAAGGCTTTGACTATTAGAAATGTTGATACAGGTGTAGCCACATTCTTAGAGTCAGTCCTTAGATGGATTTTATATATTATTTTACTTACCATAATTCTTGGATTATTTGGAGTTACTACCACATCTATTTCTGCTGCTGTGGCAGGACTTGGTGTCACCATCGGTCTTGCGCTGCAGGGAGCTCTTTCAAATTTCGCCGGTGGCATTTTGATTCTTGTAATGCATCCATTTAGAGTCGGTGATTACATCATTGAGCATGCTACTAATCAAGAGGGTAGAGTAGAAAAAATCAATATCATTTACACTAGCCTTAAGATGATTGATGGTAGAATGGTGCAGATTCCTAATGGTACATTATCTTCAGCATCTCTTACTAACTGTACTTCTATGACTAGAAGAATGTTCAATGAGA
The DNA here is from genome assembly GCF_900101325.1 of Pseudobutyrivibrio sp. AR14. Lineage (NCBI taxonomy): Bacteria > Bacillati > Bacillota > Clostridia > Lachnospirales > Lachnospiraceae > Pseudobutyrivibrio > Pseudobutyrivibrio sp. AR14. The sequence continues at coordinate 21,973 of NZ_FMUY01000012.1, read as the reverse complement.
CTGTTGGGATTAGCTATAGTTCTGACATTAAGAGAGCAAAGGAGATAATGGAGTACATTGCTACACAGCAGGACCACCGTATTTCCTCTGAGCCTATCTCGGTATTTGTAGCAGAGCTAGGAGATAGTGCGGTTCAGATAGGCCTTCGTTTTTGGATCGAGACAGAGTATTACTGGGAGACAAAATGGAGAGTCCTAGAGCAAATAAAAGAACGTTTTGATAAGGCGGGGATTGAAATCTGCTTTAATCAGTTAGATGTTCACATAAAAAAAGAAGATTAATTTAGGAAGGACCCATATAGGGTTGGGCAGGAGTTTTGAACAAGGCATACGATTTATTAAAAGAAGAGAAGCTAGAGGGGCTTGATTCACTAGGCTTTATCTTTGAACACAAGAAGACTAAGGCAAGAATTTGTTTTATTTCTAACGACGATACTAACAAGGTGTTTTACATTGGATTCAGGACACCACCAAAGGATTCTACAGGTGTGGCTCATATTGTAGAGCATACAGTTTTGTGTGGTTCTGATAAGTATCCAGTGAAGGATCCTTTTGTTGAGCTTGTAAAGGGAAGTCTTAACACATTTTTAAATGCTATGACTTACCCAGACAAGACAGTTTATCCTATTGCAAGCACTAATAACACTGACTATATGAATCTTATCGATGTGTATATGGATGCAGTTTTTCATCCAAACATTTACAAGTATCGTGAGATTTTTGAGCAGGAAGGATGGCACTATGAGATGGAGGATGCTGACAGCGAGCTGACCATCAATGGTGTTGTTTATAATGAGATGAAGGGAGCATATTCTTCTCCTGATGATGTGCTTTCTCGTCAGATTCTCAATTCATTATTCCCTGATACCACATATGCTATAGAGTCAGGTGGTGACCCAAAGGTAATCCCATCTCTTACATATGAGGATTTCCTTGCATTCCACAGCAAGTATTATCATCCTAGCAATTCCTATATTTACGTCTATGGAGATGTGGATATAGATGAGATGCTAGAGTATTTAGATAAAAAATATCTTTGCAAGTATGATTATCTTGAGGTTGATTCTGAGATTCAGATGCAGAAGCCTTTTGATAAGCCAGTTGATATTACACTGGATTATTCAATAGCTGCTGATCAGGATGTGGAAAACAATACCTTCCTTTCATACAATGTGTGTATTGGTGATGTTTTAGATCCTAATATGTACAGAGCTTTTGATGTACTTAATTATGCGCTGGTTTCTGCACCAGGAGCTCCTCTTTATCAGGCACTTATTGATGCTGATATAGCAGAGGATGTTGAGTGTTCATTTGAAGCTTCTCAGAGACAGATGTATTTTTCTATTGTGGCACGCGGCGCCAACGAAGAAGACAAAGACAAGTTCGTTGAGACAATAGAGTCTACATTGAAGCGAGAGATTCAAAAGGGAATCGATAAAAAGACCCTATATGCATCTATAAATGGTGAGCAGTTTAGAGCTAGAGAGCTTGATTTTGGTAGCGCGCCAAAGGGACTTATAATAGGTCTTCAGCTTCTTGATAGCTGGCTCTATGACAAGGATAGACCATTTATACATCTCCATGCAGTAGAGGTATTTGATAAAATTAAATCTAGAGTTGAGAATGGTCTTTTCGATTATATTGCTGATGTATATTTGCTTTCAAATAATCACAAGTCAATTGTTACACTTCGTCCAAAGCAGGGGCTTACAGCAAAGGATGACGAGGAATTAAAGTCAAAGCTTGCAGCTAAAAAGGCTACTATGACAGCAGAAGAGATTGCTGAGATTGTAGAGCATACAGCATATTTGAAGGAGTATCAGCAGACACCTAGCTCAAAAGAGGATTTGGCTAAGATACCTATGCTTACCAGATTCGATTTGACTAGAGAGGCTCGTCCGATAGATTTAGCTGTTTATGAGGAAAATGGAACTACCATTTTACATCACAAGGTTAGCACTAATGGTATTCACTACTTCAATATGGTGTTTGATATCAGTGATGTGACTTTATCAGATATTCCATATGTTTCCCTGTTAGAGCGCTTTATAGGCCTTATGGACACAGAACACTATACTTACACTGATTATACTAATGAGATGTATCTCCACACTGGTGGAATTACCACTTCTACAACAGTACATGAGGTGTTCGGTGAGCACGATAAATACAAGATATCATTTGAGGTTCGCTCTAAGTTTATATATGATGAAGCGGATGCTGCTAGAGATTTAGTTATCGAGATGATTCGTCATACTATTTTCTCGGATGAAAAGAGATTAAGTGAGCTTATTACAGCAGAGAAATCTCACATAGAAGCCAACCTTAACGCAAAGGGCAATCAGGTGGCTGCAACTAGAGCTAGAAGCGGATTTTCCAAGAGAGCTATGATTTCTGATATGTCAAGCGGATTGGAGTTCTATAGATTCTTGGTTGACTTAGAAGAAAACTTTGACAGCAAAAAAGATAAAGTTATATCTAAACTTAATAAACTTAGCGATACAATATTCTCCACGGAAAGGTTAATCATTTCTACTACTGGAAAGGCTGAGTCATTAGAGCAGGCTAGATCTCTTGTAAATGATATAAGACCTCTGTTGTCACAGACCAAGACTTCATTTGAGGGTCAAGATGAGTATGAGCCACATCAGGTGAAGGAAGGCTTGAAGGATGCATCACAGATTCAGTATGTGGCTATGGCCGGGGATTTTGTTAAAGCTGGATTTAAATATAATGGCGCATACAGATTATTAAATACTATTCTTGGATATGATTATTTCTGGATAAAGGTTCGTGTCCAGGGCGGCGCCTATGGATGCAGCATGAATTGCAGCCGACAGGGTGATATCGTATTTGTATCATACAGAGATCCAAATCTTCTTGAGACAATAAATGTATTTAAGGAGACAGGCGATTATCTTAAGAATTTTGATGCTGATGATAGAGACATGACCAAATATATTATTGGTACCATAAGTGGTATGGATACACCGCTTACTCCTTCTCAGAGAGGCTTACGTGGTCTTAATTGTTATCTTTCTGGAATTACCTATGAGGATTTACAGAAGACTAGAAACGAAGTGCTAGATGCTACTGTAGAGGATGTTAGAGCCTTGGCTGAGCCTGTAGAGGCAGCTATCTCACAGCAGTATATCTGTGTTGTAGGCAACGAAAATGCAATAGAGGAGAATAGAGACATATTCACTTCTATTGAGAGTTTATATTAATGATAATTATTTGATGAGCTGGTAGGAGTAACCAGCGGATTAGAGGATTTTAAATGAGTGATAATTTTAAATCAGGTTTCGTTACAATAGTAGGTCGCCCAAATGTGGGCAAGAGCACATTGATGAATCATATCATTGGGCAGAAGATAGCCATCACAAGCAACAAGCCTCAGACAACAAGAAACAGAATACAGACTGTATATACAGATTCTGAGGTTGGTCAGATTGTTTTTCTTGATACACCTGGCATGCATCAGGCTAAAAATAAGCTTGGCGAGTATATGATGACTGCAGCTAAGAGCACAATCAATGATGTGGATTTGATTTTGTGGCTCATCGAGCCTGATACAAAAGTTGGAGCAGGTGATAAGAAAATTGCAGAGCTTCTTGCTACAGCAGAGGCACCAGTTATTCTTGTTATCAATAAAATCGACATGGCTGATGGTGCCAAGGTAGGAGAAACTATTCAGGCATTCAAGGATTTATGTGATTTTATAGAGGTTGTACCTGTATCTGCACTTCACGGAGAGGGTTGCGACGATTTACTTTCTACTATATTTAAGCACCTTCCAGAGGGACCAGCTTTTTACGACGAGGAGACTGTTACCAATCAGACTCTTAGAGAAATCACAGCAGAGATTATCAGAGAGAAATCTCTTCATGCATTAAATGATGAGGTACCTCATGGAATTGCTATAGCGATTGATACCATGAAGGAGCGCCCAGGCAAAAAGCCAATGTGGGATATTGAGGCGACTATTATTTGCGAGAAGAATTCTCACAAGGGAATTATAATAGGTAAGGGCGGTGCCATGATTAAGAAAATCGGCACCAACTCACGTTACGAAATCGAGAAGCTCCTTGATGCCAAGGTCAATCTTAAGCTTTTTGTTAAGGTCAAAAAGGATTGGCGTGATAGCGACTACGAGCTGAAGAATTTTGGATATAAAAAAGAGGACATTTAATAAATGGGACTTGTGACCATTACGGGAATTGTATTATCAAGCTCCGATGTAGGTGAATTCGATAAACGGCTTGTGATTCTAACAAAAGAATCTGGGCGAGTGACAGCCTTTGCTAAGGGGGCAAGGCGACCGAACAACCCGCTTGTTGCAGCATGTTCACCTTTTTGCTTTGGAACATTTGACGCCTTCGAGGGAAGGAATTCCTACCATATAAGCAAGGCTAATATTACCAATTACTTTAGGGATTTAGTTACAGACTACGAAAAGGTATGTCTTGGTTCATATTTTTTAGAAGTTGCAGATTATAATTCTGTGGAGGGAGTAGATGAGAAGGCTCGTCTGGCTCTTTTGTATCAGAGTCTTAAGGCTTTAGAGTCTGGCAAATTCTCCAACAGACTTCTAAAGAATATTTACGATTTAAAATCCTGGGTATTAAATGGAGAATATCCAAATGTATTTCAGTGTATGCTCTGTGGGCGCACTGATTCCCTTAAATATTTTTCCATAAAACATCATGGCATGCTCTGTAGTGATTGCGGTTCTATGGAAGCAGGGATAGAAATAGGACAATCAACACTATATGCTATGCAATTCATTGTTTCATCTAAGATAGAAAAGTTGTATACTTTTGTTTTGAATAATGAAACTGAAGAAGAATTGACTAGAATTTTAGCGAGTTATCGATTAAACTATATCTCGCATAAATATAAGAGTGAGGAATTTTTATGACACGTAAGACACCAGGAGGTAAAACTTCCGGTATGCGTAGCAGAAGTACAGCCGCAAGACCTGCCGCAAGACCTGACAGGCAAGGGGCACTTTCACAGCAGTTAAAGGAAGCACGAAGAAAAAAGAGACAAAAGCAGGTTATGCGCAACCGACTTATATTCGGCGGCGGATGTGTGGCAGTCCTACTAATCATTATTTTATTAATTGTAAAATTATTTGGATTTATTTCAGGCGTAGGTAAAAAGGCGGAGACCTCTACTATTACATTTGACAAAGATGGTAAGGTGGTTTTTGAGGAGGTAGTGGATTTTGATACAGAAGTCTACTCTAAGTCAGACCTAAAAGACTATACCAATGATATGATATCTAGCTATAACGATGCTAATGAAGACGATTCTATCAAGCTTAACAAGGTATCGGTTTCAGACAACAAGGCATACGTTAAGACTACATACAAGGATGTAGCAACATACAGTGGATTCACCTCATACCAGACTTTTAATGACACATATGAGAGTGCAATAGAGGCTGGATATGATTTCAATACTAAATATTCAATGCTTAATGAGGGTACAAAGGATTCAGCTCCAACTCTTACAGAGAGCCAGTCAGTTGATACTGATACAGTCTTTGCAGGTAAGAGGGTAGTGGCAGTTAATGAAAATGTCACTGTTGTTGTGCCAGGTATAATTGAATATGTATCTGATGCTAATGTTGAGGCGATTTCAAACAATACAATTAAGATTTCTCCTGCTGATGGAAACAATGATTCTACTAGTCTTGTATACATTGTTTACAGAGCAGAATAAATAAAGATACGAGAGGAAATATAATTTATGGAAAAGACAATGGACAAAATTATTGCTCTTGCTAAAGCGAGAGGCTTTGTATACGCAGGTTCCGAAATTTACGGTGGTCTTGCTAATACATGGGATTACGGCAATCTTGGCGTTGAGCTTAAGAACAATGTTAAGAAAGCATGGTGGCAGAAGTTCGTTCAGCAGAACCCATACAATGTTGGTGTTGACTGTGCCATCCTTATGAATCCACAAACATGGATTGCATCTGGTCACCTTGGTTCTTTCTCAGATCCACTTATGGATTGTAAAGAGTGCCACGAGCGTTTCAGAGCTGACAAGATTATTGAGGACTTTGCTGCAGAGAACAATATCGAGCTTAAGTCATCAGTTGATGGTTGGAGCAAGGAAGAGATGAAGGAATTCATCGATAGCAATAATGTTCCATGTCCTACATGTGGCAAGCATAACTTCACAGACATCCGTGAGTTCAACCTTATGTTTAAGACTTTCCAGGGTGTTACTGAGGATGCTAAGAATACAGTTTACCTTCGTCCAGAGACAGCACAGGGTATTTTCGTAAACTTCAAGAATGTACAGCGTACATCTAGAAAGAAAGTACCATTTGGTATTGGACAGATTGGTAAGTCATTTAGAAATGAAATTACACCTGGTAACTTCACATTCCGTACTCGTGAGTTTGAGCAGATGGAGCTTGAGTTCTTCTGCAAGCCTGGTACACAGGATGAGTGGTTCCAGTACTGGAGAAGCTTCTGTCGTGACTGGCTTATCAGCCTTGGCATGAAAGAGGATGAGATGCGTCTTCGTGACCATGATCCTGAGGAGCTTTCATTCTACTCAACAGGAACTACTGATATCGAGTTCTTGTTCCCATTCGGTTGGGGTGAGCTTTGGGGAATCGCCAGCCGTACAGATTATGACCTTACTCAGCATCAGAATGTTTCAGGTCAGGATCTTACATACTTCGATGATGAGACCAATGAAAAGTATCTTCCTTATGTTATTGAGCCATCACTTGGTGCAGACCGTGTAGTTCTTGCATTCCTTTGTGCAGCATACGATGAGGAAGAAGTTGGTAAGGATGGAAAGAGCGATATTCGTACAGTACTTAGATTCCATCCAGCACTTGCACCAGTTAAGATTGGTGTGCTTCCACTTTCAAAGAAGCTTAATGAGGGAGCAGAGAAGGTATTTACAGAGCTTTCTAAGAAATACAATTGTGAATTTGATGACAGAGGAACAATCGGAAAGCGTTATCGTCGTATGGATGAGATTGGTACACCATTCTGTATTACATATGACTTCGATTCTGAAGAGGATCACATGGTTACAATTCGTCACCGTGATTCTATGGAGCAGGAAAGAATCGCAATCGCTGACTTAGATTCATACTTTGCAGATAAGTTCGAATTTTAGTATAGGAGGAGAGATGCTATGGAAAACGTTAATGTTGCGGGAGTAGACTACAACGAAGTCGAGATTTCTAACACAGAAAAGCCAGCTGAGCCACCAGTTCAACCAGTTCCTACTGTGGCTCCAGCTGTTGACAATGGCGAGGATTTATTAATCGCACAGATAGACGCTTTCAGAGAGAAGGCTACACAGCTTCAGCAGCTTATTGCAGCTAAAGAGCAAAAGGCAGCAGAGCTTGAAGCCCTCGTAAGAGAAAAGGAAGCAATCAATGTTAAGCTTCAGGATGAGCTTAGCAGAAAACAAGAAGAAGCGGACACCTTAGTTGCTGATGTTGAGACTCAGGTAGATAGAATGATGCAGGTTGTTAAAAACAACATGGATCAATTAGAGCTTGACATTAAGGGACAGGTGAACGATAATCAAGAGTCCTATGAAGAACACAATAGAAATCTTCAGGACACTTTACGTAGTGTCTCAGATGGCTTAGATACTATTCAGAATGAGCTTTCAGAGAAGACTCACTCTGAGTCTGTTCATCTTTATCGCTTGATTCAGGATTTACTGAAAGAGCATGACAATAGCGAAGAACAGGCAGTACAGGCTTTAGAACACTACGGCTCACTTAAGAAGTTATCAATAGTTATTATTATTTTACTTTTACTCACAATGGGTGTTTCGGTAGCAGCATTTATTTTTTCGCTTGGTATTTTTTAGTAGCCCCCCTGAGTAAAAGTGAGTCATGGAGGTTTTATGCCAAATAAGGTTTTTGTTATCGGTCACAAGAATCCAGATACCGATAGTATTTGTGCAGCTATAGCTTATGCTAACCTAAAGAATACTTTAAGCTCAGAGGAAGAATACGTTCCTAAAAAGGCAGGTTCCCTTAATGAGGAGACCCGCTATGTATTACAGAGATTTAATGTAGATGAGCCAGAGACTATATCAGATGTAGGCGCTCAGCTCATGGATATTGAATACAGACGCCTTGAGGGTGTCGATGGCCATATCTCCCTTAAAAAGGCCTGGGAGAAGATGCTTGATAAAGACGTTGCCACACTTCCAGTTGTTGGAAAGACTGGAAAGCTTGAGGGCGTTATTGTCAATGGTGATATTGCCTACTCTTATATGGATGTTTATGACAACAATATTCTTTCAAGAGCCCGTACACAGTACAGCAATATCATTGGTACATTGAATGGAAGACTTGTTACAGGTAATCCACATGCTTATTTTGTAAAGGGTGCAGTAGTAATTGCATCAAACAACAGAGAAGGTCTTAAGGAAGACATCAATCGTGACGATTTAGTTATTGTTGGTAGCATTCCTGAGCGCCAGATTATTTGTATTGAGGCTGGATGCAGCTGCCTTATTGTATGTGGTTGCAGTGGCGTAGAGGAGAGAGTAGCTCAGCTTGCTGAGGAGCATCAGTGTGTTGTTATCACAACTGAGTATGACACTTTCACAGTTGCCAGACTTATTCACCAGTCTATGCCTGTACGTCAGTTTATGAAGACAGAGGACATCATTAGCTTTGAGCTTGATGACTATGTAGATGACGTTAGGGATATTATGAAGACTGTTCGTCACCGAGATTTCCCAATTCTCGATGAGAATAGACACTATGTTGGTATGGTATCACGTCGTCTTCTCTTAAATATGCAGAAGAAACGAGTGATTTTAGTAGATCATAATGAAAAGACTCAGGCTGTTGATGGTATTGATCAGGCAGAGGTTCTTGAAATTATTGATCACCATAGACTTGGTTCATTGGAGACTGTTTCTCCAATTCTTTTCAGAAACCAACCGCTTGGATCTACAGCTACAATTGTTTCTCTCATGTATGATGAGAGGGGAGTTGAGATTCCAAAGCATATTGCAGGATTATTGTGTTCTGCAATTTTATCAGATACCTTGATGTTCAGATCGCCTACATGCACAACTGTTGATGAAAAGCAGTGTGCTAAGTTGGCTGAGATTGCTGGGGTAGAAATCGAAGAGCTTGCTACATCAATGTTTGAGGCAGGTAGTGATTTCAAGGGGCGTACAGCTGAACAGATTTTCAATCAGGATTACAAGGTATTTTCGAGTGAGGATGTTAAATTTGGCGTGGCTCAGGTTAGTTCTATATCAAAGAGTCAGTTAAATTCAATAAAGTCCGATCTTCAAGCTTACATGAATACTGTACTTAACTCATCAGACTTAAATGCTGTGTTTGTTATGCTTACAGATATTCTTGATGAGACAACAGAGCTTCTATTCGTTGGCGGGGAGGCTGACAAAATAATTGCCGATGCTTTTAGAATGCCTGTTGCTGCGGAGAGTTATGTATTAAAGGGTGTTGTTTCGCGTAAGAAGCAGCTTATTCCAGCTATTATGGAGTCTCTGCAGGAATAGCTAAAATTTTATTAGTATGAGGCAAAATACATTATGAATTTTAATGGCTATAATGTTGCGGCAGAAGAAGTAGGGTTAATATTTGCGCTTGCAGTGTTTTATCTCACAGTGGTTAGTCGTCCTAGACAGACCGCTGTGTTTTCTGTCGTATTTTATGGCCAGCTTTTATCTATAGTTAATATCGTTTTTCACATGGCCAGCATTTTACTGCTGGACTTTTCTACTTCATTACAGGGCATAGTTTTTAGGCTAGTGGTAATGCTTTACTATGTTTCATATCTAGGCATACTTATCCATTTGTTTTCTTACGTTCATTTGCTTAGTGTCAAGCAAAGAGAGAATCGTGATTTCCTGAATATATTGATAATATTTTTGGCTGGTGCCTATATGGTTTTTGTAGGTGGAGTCTATATTACAGATTCATACATTAAAATAGTTAATGATAGGTATGTATTTACCAATCTATTTAATTGCAACATTATCTTTGCGATAGTTAATCTTTTGATTGTGACAGTGTCAGTTGTTGCAAATAGAGAGGCTATTCCAAAGATAGTAATGAAGTATCTCTATCTATTTATTCCGGTAGAGTTGGGACTTTTAGGCATTCAATTGCTATATCCCAAGTATGTATTTTTAAATGTTACATACGTTTTGCCATTTATCCTGTGCTACATAATCTTCCACAGCATTTTGTTTGATGAAGTTACAGGATGCCAGAACAAGCTTGCCTTTGAATCCCATTTTTGTACCCTGAAGGCTAAGAATAAGCAGTGTACAATTATCTACATTAAACTTCCAAAGCTTGAGATAGTACAAAACATAGAGCTTATGGATGTGGTTAAGTCAAAAATGTCTACAGAGATTCATTCTCTTGAGACTAAAAATAAAAGAGCATACATGTATCAGATTAATGACTATACTTACGCCATTATTTTTGAACGCATAACTGATTTCGAGACCAAGGATACTATTAAGTATGTTAAGAAGCGTCTTGATGAGACAATGATGACCTGGGAATATTCCAATAGACCAGAGTATAAGATGGTTGTCATTGACCATGCCGAGAACATTGAAAACATGAATGTGTTGTCTTCTTACAGCGGTTTCTTGTTCGAGCATGAAAAATTAAAAAAGAGCAATTGCTACGAGGCTGTACATCAGGATTATTTAGATTGCATGGAAATTAGACGTATTGAAAGAGTAATCGTCGACATTAGAAACAAGGATAATCTTGATGACCCAAGAGTAATAGTCTATGTTCAGCCGATTTTTGATGTATTAAATGGCGGCTATAAAAATGCAGAGTCTTTGATGAGGCTTGATGTTGAGGGAGAGATAATCTTACCTGATATTTTCATCCCCCTTGCAGAGAGAGTGGGCTGTGTTCATACACTTACAAGAATCATCCTTAACAAGGTTTGTAAAAAGATATATGAGATTCAGGACTATTATGTTTTTGATGCTGTATCTGTAAATGTATCTTTATCTGAGTTTATGGATTACAATCTCCATGATGAGCTTATAGAGATAATTAAGCGCAATGGTGTTCCATGTGAGAAGATTCGTCTTGAGATGACAGAGTCTATGACAAGTGATGAGTTTGATGCCATTGCACACAACATGGAAGAGTTTAACAATGCGGGAGTTCATTTCTATTTGGATGATTTTGGAACAGGTTATTCTAACCTTGAGCGTATTGTTAGTTTGCCATTTAAAACTATTAAATTTGACAAGACACTTCTGTACAAATCAGAGGATGATCCGATGCTTATGCAGCTTATTCAGAACATGGTAGATATGTTTAAAAACCATGGATTGGTAGTGCTTGTAGAGGGCGTTGAGAGCGAGAAACAGGAGATGCTTTCTATAAAACTTGGATTTGAATATATCCAGGGGTATCGCTTCGCTAAACCGGTTCCTGTAGAGACTGTTCAGGAATTTTTTGAGAAGAAGCCAAAGAGATTAGCCTAATTTTAATTGTTTACAGAAGTGAGATTTGAGTATATAATGCATTTATCATCAAAGTTTAATTCATTAGTCGATTCGACTTTTAATTCCACAAAATGTTAAATGTTGTTAAATTTTTTTAAGGAGAGATGAATGAGAGAAAAATATGAGAGTTTAGCGGTTGCCGTATTACGTGATTTAGCTAAAGCTAGAGGAATAAAAGGCGCATCCTCTATGAAGAAAGCTGAATTAGTCGAAGCTATGCTTGCGCAGGACGAAATCGACGCAGCAAAGGCTGAGGCAACTACTGCGGACACAGAAAAAGAAGAAAAGGCACCTAGAGGGGCGGCTCCTAGAAGACCTAGACGCCCAGAGGGTTCTGCGGAGAGACCTGAGCGTGCAGAGAAAGCCGAGAAGCCTGCTTCAAACAGCGAAAAGGGAGAGATTCCAGCAGACCTTCCTACTGATGGACTTATTCCTGCTCGCGGTATTCTTGAAGTAATGGGCGACGGATTTGGATTTATTCGTTGTGACAACTACATGCCAGGAACGGAAGATGTGTATGTTAGTCAGTCACAGATTAAGAAGTTTAACCTCAAGACAGGAGATATTATCGTAGGAAAGAAGCGCTTTAACAATCCTACTGACAAGTTTGCTGCCTTGATGATTATTGATACTATCAATAATTATTCCCCAGAGGCTGCTACTAAGCGCCCTAATTTCGAGGACCTTACACCGGTTTTCCCAAATGAGAGAATTCGTCTCGAGCGTCCACATAGTTCTGTTGCTATGAGAATCGTTGATTTGGTGAGCCCAATTGGTAAGGGACAGCGTGGAATGATTGTTTCTCAGCCTAAGGCTGGTAAGACTACACTTTTAAAAGAGGTTGCTACATCTGTCAATTACACACATCCAGATATGCACCTTATCATTCTTCTCATTGATGAGCGTCCTGAGGAAGTTACAGATATGAAGGACACAATGAGAAATAGCAAAAATGTAGAGGTTATCTATTCTACATTTGATGAAAGCCCAGAGCATCACAAGAGAGTTGCTGAGATGGTTATTGAAAGAGCAAGACGTCTTGTTGAGCATGGTCAGGATGTTATGATTCTGCTTGACTCTATTACAAGACTTGCCCGTGCTTACAACCTGACAGTACAGCCATCTGGCCGTACACTTTCTGGTGGTCTTGACCCTGCAGCACTTCACATGCCAAAGAAATTCTTTGGTGCTGCCAGAAATATGAGAGAGGGCGGCTCGCTTACTATTCTTGCTACAGCTCTTGTGGATACAGGTTCAAAGATGGACGATGTAGTATTCGAGGAGTTTAAGGGAACTGGTAACATGGAGCTTGTCCTTGACAGAAAGCTTTCAGAAAAGCGTATTTTCCCAGCTATTGATATTACAGGTTCGGGCACACGTAACGAAAACTTACTTCTTTCGCCAAAGGAGCTTGACGCTATGGAAATCATGCGTAGAGCTATCAACAGTGCTCGAAAAGAGGATGCTATAGAGACCATACTCAACATGTTCGCTCATACAAAGAACAATGATGAGTATATTGATATGGTTATTAGAAAAAGAGTTATATAAAATCTATTAAGAAGGCTCTTTAGGAAGATTTCTTAATACATTAAACTGCCCATTGCCAGAGGCAATTATAATGGCAGGTATGCAACTGAGTTATTTATAGAAGGGAGAATGTCATGGCATCAATTGACGAAACAGCAGTATTTTTACACAAGCAGTGGAACGGAAAAATCGAGACCACTTCAAAGGCACCAGTTAAGAACAGAGAGGATTTATCAATCGCTTATACACCAGGTGTAGCAGCTCCTTGCCGCATAATTGCAGAGGACAGTGAGCAGGCATACAATTACACCCTTAAGGCTAATACAGTAGCGGTTGTATCTGATGGCTCAGCTGTACTGGGTCTTGGTAACATTGGTCCACTTGCAGCAATGCCTGTTATGGAAGGCAAGTGTGTACTTTTTAAAGAGTTTGGTGGTGTCAATGCATTCCCTATCGTTTTAGATACTCAGGATCCAGATGAGATTGTTGCAGCTGTTAAGGCTATTGCACCTACATTTGGAGGAATCAATCTTGAGGATATTTCAGCTCCTAGATGTTTCGAAATCGAGGAGAGACTTAAGAAGGAATTAGATATTCCAGTATTTCACGATGATCAGCACGGTACAGCAATTGTTGTACTTGCAGGTATCATCAATGCGCTGAAGGTTGTAGGCAAGGACAAAGAGACTTGCAAGGTTGTTGTTAACGGAGCAGGTTCAGCAGGTGTTGCCATTACAAAGCTTCTCCTTAGATATGGATTTAAGGATGTTACAATGTGCGACCGTCAGGGTATTATTGGCCCAGATTATCCAGATTTGAATTGGATGCAGAAGGAGATGACAAAGGTTACTAATCTTTCTCACAAGACAGGTACTTTGGCAGATGCTTTAGTTGGAGCTGATATTTTTGTTGGTGTTTCAGCACCAGGCATTGTTTCAAAGGAAATGGTAGCTTCTATGGCAAAGGATTCTATTCTTTTTGCTATGGCTAATCCGACACCTGAGATTATGCCAGATCTTGCTAAGGAAGCTGGAGCTAGAATCATTGGTACAGGACGTTCTGATTTCCCAAATCAGGTTAACAACGTAGTTGCTTTCCCTGGTATTTTCAGAGGTGCCCTTGAGTGCAGAGCTACAGCTATCACAGAGGAGATGAAGCTTGCAGCAGCTAATGCTATTGCAGGTCTTGTAGAAGACAGTCAGTTATCAGATGACTTTATCCTTCCAGAAGCCTTTGATCCAAGAGTAGCTGTTGCAGTTGCCAATGCTATTAAGGCTTGCAAATAAAGGATATAGCTTAGCTAATTTATATAGGGGCTGGCTCCTTTGATTTTTAGATATATTTTTAGTTATAAAGGAGGGGGATACCATGGCTGAACCAACCATGATATACAAGATTACAATACTAGAATTACTTCAACGAAGTGGTTTCCCGCTTAGCAATAGTCAGATTACAGATTTCTTTTTAGAGGGAGATTTGACCGACTATTTCACCGCCCAGCAGGCTATTAGTGATGACGAAGATGCCGGACTTATTGTTTCGACTACTAATCACAACAACACAACTTATTCCATTACAGAAGAGGGCAAAAAGACACTTGAGCTTTTCAAGGAGAAAATAACTCCAGCCCTCTCCAAGGATATCAATAAATATTTAAAAGCTAACTCCATAACTATGAAGGAAGAGAATTCCTACAAGGCCACCTATTTCAAGGCTGACCGTGGGGGGTATGTAGTTCAGCTTCGCATTACTGAAAATGACGTGCCTACAATGGATTTATCTTTCCATGTGGCATCCAAGGAACAGGCAGAGACACTTTGTAACAATTGGAAAGTCAAGTCAGATGATGTGTATATGTCAATCATGGACATTCTAATGACCTAGGGTTTTTAATGGGACAGTAATAGACAATCTCTGATATCTCTATAGGTGACATTTAGCCACAGTAGGAGATATTCAGGATTCTCTATTTAACTGTCGATTAGAAAACCCTTGATTTTTGTCATTGAGCATGTTATAGTTATAGAGCTGTTAATCGGGATGAAATGCGAGGACCTCGCATTTAACAGTACTTTCGAGATTTTATCTCACACTTACAGTTGGAAATTGTAAACATTATTAAATGAGAGGTGAACTAAATGAGACAGGGTATCCATCCAGATTATTATCAGGCTACAGTTACTTGCAACTGCGGTAACACATTCGTAACAGGTTCTACAAAGGAGAGCATCCACGTAGAAATTTGTTCTAAGTGCCATCCATTCTACACAGGCCAGCAGAAAGCTACACAGGCTCGTGGACGTATTGATAAGTTCAATAAGAAGTATGGTATTGACGCAAAGTAGTCTTTTGTATGGACATTTAAGGGTTGAGATGAATTGTCTCAGCCCTTTATTACGTTAAGGAGAGGCAATGAAATATTCGGGTATAGGTGGTCAGGCTGTTATGGAAGGCGTTATGATGCGCAATGGCAAGCAATATGCTGTCGCTGTCAGAAAGCCAGACAAGGAAATAGTCGTAGATGTTAAAAATACAAAAAATATAAATGATATTTGGCACAAGATTCCAATCATCAGAGGTGTAGTTTCGTTTATAGAGTCGCTTGTTATTGGTATAGGCACTCTTATGTACTCAGCTAGCTTTTTTGAAGATGATGAGGAGCCAGTAGACAAGTCAAAGCTTTCTGAAGAGGAGCTTAAAAAGTTAGAGCGCAAAGAAAAGGCAGAAATAGGTGGTACACTTGTGGTTTCCTTTGCCCTTGCACTTGGTATTTTTTTCGCACTACCTTATTTCATAGCCATGGGACTTAATCATTTTTCTCTATCAAATGCAGTGATTGCTTTTGTGGAGGGCATTATCCGAATTGCTATTTTTATCGGATATATAGTTGTTATTTCCAGAATGGAAGATATAAAGCGTACATTTATGTATCATGGAGCAGAGCACAAGTGCATTAATTGTGTTGAGGCAGGGCTACCACTTACAGTTGATAATGTTAGAGGCGCAACCAGATTCCATAAGAGATGCGGTACTAGCTTTATATTTATTGTATTTATTATTTCTGTATTTGTATTTATGTTTATTTCTTTTGACAACATGTGGCTCAAGCTTTTGGCTCGTTTGCTTTTGATTCCTGTTATTGCAGGTATTTCTTATGAGTTCATTAGACTTGCCGGTCGTTATGAGAATAAGTTTGTTGATATTTTTTCAAAGCCAGGACTTTGGCTGCAGCGTCTTACGGTTATGGAGCCGGATGACGATATGATTGAGGTTGGTATAGCTTCAGTTGAGGCAGTCTTTGATTGGCAGGATTTTATTGAGAAGAACAAGGAGTGTTTTTAGATGACACTTAAGCAGGCTTTAGATGAGGGCGTTTTATTGCTTGAATCAGCAAAAATTAGTGATGCTAAGATTGATGCCTGGTATTTGCTTTCTTTTATAACAGGCATTAGTAGAGCTGACTATTTTTTGAGGCAAAATGATGCAATGGATGAAGAGTCTTATGCCAAATACCAAGAGGCTCTTAAGCGCCGTGCTAGCCATATTCCTCTTCAGCATATTACTGGAGAGCAGGATTTTATGGGCCTTACATTTAGAGTCAATGAGCATGTTTTGATTCCACGTCAGGACACTGAGACTCTTGTAGAGCAGACTCTTAAGGAAATCCCTGAAGGTAGTCGCATTTTAGATTTGTGCACTGGCAGTGGATGTGTTATTATTTCACTTGTTGTTTTAGGAAAAGAGCTTACTGGAGCAGGTGTGGATATTTCTGATGAAGCACTTGCCGTTGCAAGAGACAATGGCGCCAGACTAGCTGGTGATAGAGTTGATTTTATCCATAGTGATTTGTTTGATTCGGTTACAGGTAAATTTGACTGTATAGTTTCTAACCCACCATATATTCCATCCAAGGATATTGAGGAGCTTGAGCCTGAGGTTAAGGATCATGAGCCTAGACTTGCCTTAGATGGTACAGAAGATGGATTACTTTTCTATAGAAACATTACAAAAGAAGCCCATGATTATTTAAATCAAGGTGGCTGGCTTCTAGTGGAGATTGGATATGATCAAGGAGAGTCAGTTTCTCAGTTGTTTAATGATAATGGATTTAAGGAAGTAGAGGTTATTAGAGATTTGGCTGGAAATAATCGTGTCGTTAAGGGACATTTGTAGCTTTTCTAGTTTGTTGGTTAGATATTAGTTCTTTAGCGATTTATGGAGGTATAGAAGATGTTTGATAGATTAGAAGATTTGGTTTTAAGATACGAGGAGGTTATGAACCTTCTTTCTGAGCCAGATGTAGCCAATGATAATGCGAGATTTAGAGCACTTATGAAGGAGCAGTCAGATCTTGCACCAATCGTTGAGGCATACAAGCAATATGCACAGCACAAGCAGAATATTGAGGATTCTTTAGAGCTTCTTGAGATGGAATCTGATGAGGAGATGAAGGAGCTTGCTAAGGAAGAGTTAAAGGAATCTCAGGCTGAGGTAGAGCGCCTTGAGCAGGAGCTTAAGATTTTACTTCTTCCTAAGGACCCTAATGATGACAAGAACGTTATCGTGGAAATCAGAGCAGGTGCCGGTGGAGAAGAGGCTGCACTTTTTGCTGCAGAGATTTACCGTATGTATGTACACTATGTAGAGTCTCGTGGATGGAAGGTAGAGCTTCTTGAGGCAGATGAGACAGGCATCGGTGGTATGAAGAATATCGAGTTCATGGTTAAGGGAACTGGTGCATACTCAATCCTTAAGTATGAGTCAGGTGTACACCGTGTGCAGCGTGTTCCTGAGACAGAGTCACAGGGACGTATTCAGACTTCTACATGTTCAGTAGCAGTTATGCCTGAGGCAGAGGAAGTTGATGTTCAGATTGAAGAGAAGGATATCCGTATTGACGTAATGCGTGCTTCTGGTAACGGTGGTCAGTGTGTCAATACAACTGATTCAGCTGTACGTCTTACTCACTATCCTACAGGTATTGTTATTTACAGCCAGACAGAGAAGTCACAGCTTCAGAATAAAGAGAAGGCTTTCGCACTCCTTCGTGCAAAGCTCTATGATTTAGAGATGCAGAAGCAGCAGGATGCTGAGGCAGCAGAGCGCCGCTCACAGATTGGTACAGGTGATCGTGCTGAGAAGATTCGTACTTACAACTTCCCACAGGGACGTGTAACAGACCACAGAATCAACCTTACACTTTACAAGCTTGATAAGATTATGGATGGAGATATCCAGGAAATATTAGATGCACTAATTGCAGCAGATCAGGCTGCTAAGCTTGCAAAGATGAATGAGAAGTAAATTAAAAATAGCCCTTGCTTTGCAGGGGCTATTTTTGATTTACCACGACGCAGCCCATTTGCCGAAGGCAAATCTTTAATGGCTGCGTCTTCCCGTGCTTCCCGAAACGCAGCCGTCCCATTTTTGCTTAATCCATCAACAAAGTGTAAAATGGTATACAGAGTAATGAAAATTAATAGGGATAATATACTTTTTATTATAGGAGGAACAGTTTATGAAAAAGAAAATGGTAGCAGTTTTATTGCTTTCATCTATGGTATTTGCAGGTTGTGCAAAAGAGGAGGAGGCTCCTGCTGAGGTAGAGCCTGTTGTAGAGACAACAGAAGATACAAAGGAAGAAGCTAAGCAGGAAGAGGAAAAGGAAGAAGAGGCCCTCTTTGATTATGATGCCCTTGGCGTATCACCAGTAGAGTATGGTGATGAGTTTGAGATGGGTGAGAATCTTAAGGCTGGTCTTACTAATCTTATATATCCAAATTATGATGATGGAAAATGGGATAATAGCAAGCTAGCAGATGATGATAGCTGGAAGGATTCATTTATTAGCTCATATCTTCAGAATAGCTGGTTTTCTTTTGACTATATGAATCAAGTTGGAGAGAACTCTGATGGAATCATGTCTAAGGAGCAGGTAGAATATGCCCAGTATTCGCTTACAGGAACCTACATTGAATTTGACGATGGTGTAGATTTGAGTCAGGCTTCTAGTGGATTTGGCATAGGAGAGATTGACTCATATACAGTTGATAAATATGACAAGGAAGATGATACAGTAGAAATTACTGTTAAATATTCTAAGTATGAAGAAATAGCAGCTTCTGAGCCAGGTGATCCAGATCACGCTTTTGATGTAAAGGTTGTTTTAAAGAAGGACCCATATAGCTGTTTTGATGGTTACAATGTAATTTCTCTTGAGAAGACTGAGACAACTAAGTCTCTTGAGGCAGATGGCAAGACTCATTATGTTTATGGTGATATTTTAGATTATGATTTGGACAAGAATTATATTCAGCTAGAGTATCCATTTGGAGATGATTACACTAATGGCAATGCATATTTTGACCATTTCCTTACTATTGATTGCTCAGACAATCCTGGACTTATCGATGAGGCAAAGGCTCTTCAGGAATCGGGAGTTTGGCAGATAAAAGTAGGTTTTAAATTTGATAGCTCTGTAAAAGTTCCTTTTGAGACAATAAAGGGAATTTCTGTAGAAGAAGCTGACAGATAATTTTTTACTTTATTAGGCTTTACAACGTGAAGCTTGTACACAATAAGTTCGCTTGCACGTGATTTAATTTTGAGTTATTTTATAACCATGATTAATGTATGTATTGTAGAAGATGAATTAGAACAAGCTAATTTGCTTAAGAGCTATATTGATAAGTATAGTGACATAAAGAATCAGCAGTTTTCCGTTCATTATTTGCCAGATGGAATTGACCTTGTAGATGATTACAGCGGTCAATTCGATATTATTTTGCTTGATATTCAGATGAAGCATCTTGATGGAATGGCAGCTGCGGAGAAGATTCGCAAGGTGGATCCGGATGTAGTGATTATTTTTATTACATCCACGGTCCAGTATGCGGTTCAGGGATATTCTGTGGATGCTTTAGGTTATGTGCTTAAGCCAGTGCCTTACGCCCAGTTTGAGCAGCTTTTTGACAAGGCTATTGTTAGAGTTCAGGCAAGACAAAAGCATGTATATGTAAAAGTATCCGTTGATGATAAGCAGATAAAACTGGATTGTGACAACATCTATTACATTGAGAGCCAGCGCAATAATGTGATTATTCATTGCAAGGAGCAGGATTATGTAACATCAGGTCCTTTGAAGAGATTTGATGAGATGCTTCTCAATCATGGTTTTAGCAAGTGCCATAATGCATACCTAATTAATTTGTCTTATGTGGAGGCAGTTCAAAAGGAGGAAGTAATACTTACCTCTGGGGTTGTGCTCCCTATTAGTAGAGCTAGAAAAAAGGAATTTATGGCCGCTCTTACCGAGGACATTTTATAATTGAGGTAAAATACTATGGATTTTTCTACATTTTTAAATCCTGCCAATTATCAGGACACACCAAGACTATTTACCGCTATAGCTGAATGGCTGGCGGTTTTTGTTTATTTTAATATTTATAAAAGACATCATCACGACAAGGTTTTCGTTTTTCAATGTGCCTTTACATTGATTTTGATAACACTTTTTCAGTTTGTGGCAGGTCTTTTGCCCCTTGGCTTTTGGATTCCAGCTATGATAGGAGCTGTTGGAATAATGTATGGCTCTCTCTATTTTGTGCTAGATATTAAGCCAAAGGATTGTGGAGTTATTACCACCCACGCCTTTGTATTGGCAGAGTTTGCCGCCAGCCTATACAAGCAGCTTTATGTATGGTTTGTGGCTATTGCAGGGCGAGATGGTTTTGTCTCTTCCTGTCTAATCATGATGCTAGTTTTTACACTGACATACCTGCTTTACTATAGAATTGAAAAAGGGAATATTGCTCCAGATAGAAATATCAATATTAACAACAGAGAGCTTATAAGCGTTTTGGCTACAGGCATTGGTGCCTTTATTATGTCCAATATAAGCTTTGTAAATACGCGTACTCCATTTTCAGCTACGGAAAACATGCTCTATGTTAGAACCTTAGTTGACTTCGGAGGAATGCTTATGCTTATGACTCAGATGGGTCGAAGAAATGAGTTGACTCTCAAGAACGAAAGTAATGAGATTAACCAGCTT
The DNA here is from genome assembly GCF_900101325.1 of Pseudobutyrivibrio sp. AR14. Lineage (NCBI taxonomy): Bacteria > Bacillati > Bacillota > Clostridia > Lachnospirales > Lachnospiraceae > Pseudobutyrivibrio > Pseudobutyrivibrio sp. AR14. The sequence continues at coordinate 853 of NZ_FMUY01000012.1, read as the reverse complement.
TTCCAAAAACAGTATGAGCAGTACAAGCTTGCGGTAGATAATTCTGAGGCTTTGCGCAAGGAAATGCATGATATGAAGCACTATGTCATGGCTCTAAAGAACGAGGGGGACCCTGCAAAGAGAGCAGAGGTTCTTGAGGATATGGAGCAGGCAATAGCTATTCAAGAATCATTTATGAATACCGGCAACAAGGTCCTAGATGTTATTCTTACCACCAAGAGTCTTCAGTGCCAAAAGAAGAAAATCACTTTAAATGCCATGGTGGATGGAGATTTGCTGGGGGAAATACATGTAAAGGATATTTGTTCTTTATTTGGAAATGTTTTAGATAATGCTATTGAAGCAACTCAGCAGCTTGAGGATGAGGAAAAGAGAATCATCACCCTTTCAGTTAGAAGACGTAATCAGTTTATTATTGTGGAATGTGAGAACTGTTCAGATAGTGAAAATGTAAGGCTTCGTTCCAGTCATAATAAACGCAGATTTAGAAAGGATAATCTTCCTCGCACTACAAAGAAAGATAATGTTAAGCATGGATTTGGTCTTAAGTCCATTGCTCAGGTGGCTGAAAAGTACGGCGGAGCAATGAATTGCTCATACGAAGATGGTTGGTTTAAAGTAAAAGTGCTGCTGAGCACTAAAATTTAAGTACTATTGTATGTTACTATTCACAGTGACTCCACTCTCATTCATAATGGAAGTCTTACAGACTTCTTTCTCAGTGCTAACGCACTTAACATTATTCATGTGGGTGGAGTCACTGATTCCAGTTTATAAATATTTAAAGATCATTCTCTTACATGCAAGCATGACGAGAATTAATCTTTAAATATTTATAACTGTGAATAGTAAC
>NZ_FMUY01000017.1:0-52267 GCF_900101325.1 Pseudobutyrivibrio sp. AR14 | reverse complement strand
GAGTCAGAGTCAGCAAGTGCCTCTGCAAGAATAAGTGAACTTGAGAGCCAGAGTGTTTCAATGAGCATAAGCTTATCTGAATCAGCTAGCGCAAGTGAAAGCGCTTCAACAAGTGCAAGTACTTCAGCATCAGAAAGCCAGTCAGCATCTACTAGTGCTTCACTAAGCGAGAGTGAATCAGCTTCATTGAGTGCATCAACATCGGCAAGCTTGTCAGAATCAGAAAGCACAAGTGCATCACTTAGCGCAAGTACATCTGCTTCATTAAGTGAGTCTGAATCAACAAGCGCTTCACTTTCTGAGAGCACAAGTACTTCTATTTCCCAGAGTATGTCACTTTCTGTAAGCTTAAGCCTTTCAGAGAGCATGAGTATTAGTAACTCTGAGAGACAGTCAGCTTCAGCTAGCCTTAGTGCATCAGAGTCAGCTAGCACATCAGCTTCACTTAGCCAGTCTGAGTCAGCATCAGTAAGTGCAAGCGAGAGCGCATCAGCATCAGAGAGCGCATCAACAAGTGCTTCAACAAGCATGAGTACATCAGCTTCTGAAAGCGCTTCAACTAGCACATCAACAAGTGAGAGTGCATCTACATCAGAAAGCACAGCTGCAAGTACTTCAGCTTCAGAGTCTGCTTCAACTAGTGCAAGCAACTCTGCTGCAGCAAGCACAGCAAATGACAATTCAGGCAGTGGTGCTGGTTCAAATGGTTCTGCATCTGAGAACAATGGTGTGGCAGGAAGCACAACAGATAACACAATTACAACTTCATTTAATGAGGTTACAAATAATACAGTTTCAAGAGTTTCTAACTTCAATGAGCTTGAAGGTGATGAGCTTCAGGGAATTGCAGACGAGCAGGTACCACTTGCCGTAGTTCTTGATGATGATCACACAGCAGCAAATGTTGGAGATGAAGACCTTACTACAATCGAAGACGAAGAGACACCTCTTGCTATTTCAAAGAGTGGTCTTGCTGGAAGAGTATGGTGGTATTGGATTCTCATCATCATCAGTGCATTAGCTGGAAAGAGAGCAAAAGATAAGAAGGAAGCTAAGACTGAGGCCGTAAGGGCAGAAAATGAGAAATAATTCACAGTTTCTTTACAGAATGTAGTTAAAAGTGAATTATAATTAGAGAGTGATATAATTTGTCACTCTCTAAATTATTTTATGGAGGATATTGGGATGAATAAAAAGCTTAAAAGATGTTTAGAATTTTTGGGGGTTCTAGCGATTACATTTGTTATTTCGTTATCCAGCCCACTAAATCCATGGATGAATAATGCATTTACATCAATGCAGGAGGGGATTCTTGATATTGCCCATCAGATTCGAGATGGATTTTTAGCTTACGTGGAGGTAGATGGAAATTATGGCCCAGTGCTTTATGAGTTCTATGGCCTGGGATATCTGCCAACAGACACTCATATTGTTCAATTTATAATGGAAACAGTTGGAATCTTTTTCCTTGTGTTATTCCAGTACAAAACAGCGAAGCTATTTACATCTGAAGTTTTCGCTATGATTTCTGCTGGTCTTTTAACTGTTTTTGAGTGGGGTGCCCTTACTCATGCAGGTGCAGAAGAAATGATGTTCTTCATCCTTACATTAACATGCTATCACGTTGCAAGACAGCTTCAGCAGGGATTCTTGTCATATCACACATACTTACTTACAATTGATTTAGGATTAGTATTTTTCTTGCAGCCGGGCTACATTTTTATTTGGGTAGTATTGCTTATTTTCTTTGCTATCAAATTCAAAGCAGACGGGCTGAAGGGCAAAGAATACAGAGCTTATTATGTATCAGTATTTGAAGGATTAATTACAGTTGGAGTGCCTATGGTACTTTATCTGCTGTATTTTAAGAATGCAAAAGAATTCTTCCAGCATGTTGTGGTTTACAACATGAACAACATTGGAGGATTTGCTGAGGGCATGAAGATTATTTGTGGAAGTCCATGGATTATTCTTTTGGCAGTACTTGTTGTAGTTACAATTGTAAAAGTATTCCTGGGAGAAAAATTCCTTACATATTGTTTATGGATTGGATTTACAATTTTGACATTTGTTGTAATTGCAATTCAGGGCGACAACTTAAGCACATTCTTACAGCTTTCAAAGGCTGTATATATAGTCCCAATTGCTGGCGTATTCTCACTTATTGACAAGGCACTGGGACTAAAAGTAGAGGAAAGAGAATATTAAAAACAACAAAAAGGGGCCTAGCTGGCATATGCTGGCTAGGCTAATAGTGCATTATGGAGAAAATACGAATACTACAAATTGGAACTGAAGATTGGAAAAATAAGTATAGTTTCCCTTCATATATAAAGCACATCTTTGCTGATGGCGAAGTGAAATATAAAAAGGAAATCTATGAAATAGTTGTTCTAGAGAGAAATCTAGAGCCAGAGGAGATAAAGGCAGTGAAGGATATGTCATATTCCTACTGTCTTTTTGCTGTGGATAGCTTTGAACTAGATGAGAACAATGGTGTCCTATTTGAACAGAGAATGGGAAAACTTTTGCCATCATATAACATTCAGGATTTTATTAATAATGAAGCAAAAAAATATTTTAGCAAGCCTTATGGAGAAAAGTTTAATCCTGGTTCTGTAGGAATAGCTAATGGTTTCAAGGGGCAGGTAAAATGGAATGGCCAGTATAGCGTCAGTCTAGATGGCGATTACGGTTATGATATGAAGCAGATAGCTTTTTGGAGGGGAAATATTCCTATGGAAGAAGGTCAGGCTATCGACTTTTGGCTGGAATATAAAAAGGATGAGGGAGTAGAGATTTCCCTTTCAATCAAACAATTTGTTTCAGGAAGCCTTTCAGATGTGTTGGATTCCTGGGAGTTCTCCGAAGAGGATTTACAAAATGAAGTGCGTATAGAAGGAAGAAATGGTGCTGGAACTATTTTTGTCTCTCTAAGAGCCAGAGGTAGTGGGCATCTTGAGATAGTTGGACTCCACGATAGAATCTCCAGATGGGATATAGGAGAATTCATGGTAGGTGGAGAGAGGTATGTTACCTCTGAGAGAGAAGAAATATTTGCATATTTTGATCCAGGCGATTTGAAACCACCTTTGGCGGTCTATTTTTCTGGTTACAAAACCATGGAGGGTTTTGAGGGATATTACATGATGAGAAAAATGGGATGTCCTTTCTTATTATTAGCTGAGCAGCGTTTTGAGGGTGGCGGATTTTATATGGGTTCGCCAGAATTTGAGCGCACAATGGTTAAGATTATAGATAAATATTTAAGTAAGCTAGGATTTTACCCAAGTGATTTGATTCTATCAGGAATCTCCATGGGAACCATCGGTTCTATGTACTACGGATGTGATTTGAAGCCACATGCGCTTATACTGGGTAAGCCTCTAGCTAGCCTTGGAAATATAGCGCAGAATGAGAGACTTAAAAGACCTGGTGGCTTTCCTACATCACTTGATTTGCTCCAGAAGTTTTCTGGGGACATGTCAATGGCAGGTGTGGAGTTATTAAATGAGAGAGTGTGGAGTAAAATTCGAAACACTGATTTCAGTCATACCAAGTTCATTGTCTCATACATGTTTGAAGATGATTATGATGACACCGCTTATGAGACTTTATTGTCAGAGTTAAATTCCGCCGGTGTTCAAGTATATGGAAAAGGTCTTCATGGCCGTCATAATGATAATACTGCTGGTATTGGTGCGTGGTTTAAGGGCCAATACGAAAGGGTTTTGAAGGAAGATTTTTACCGAGAATAGTGCTCTGTGGCTTATGGCAAGAACGCTTTAAATTTGGCAGAATGTATACAATTTGTACATTGTTTTTTCATACTTAATTTCTATAATACCTTTACAGAAAAGATAATAGTCGACCGATATACCTTATAAGAGAACAAGATAGGGCGAGTAAAGGAGATAGTAGTATGGGTAAGAAAGTACAAGATCTCGTAAAAGGAATCGTAATCACTGGCACAGCAGTTGGGGGCGCCAGCGTTTTTTCTAATATGGGCTTAGCTTATGCGCATGAAATAGAAACTACAGGCGAAGAAGTAGTATATGATTCTGCACCTGAAGCAGCACAAGAGGCACCTGCTGAGACAGCTTCACAAGAGCCAACAGTTACAGCAGAGGTAGCACCGGAGGCACCAGCAGCAGCGCCAGAAGTACAGGAAGCAGCGCCAGAGGCACCAGCAGCAGCGCCAGAGGCACAGGTAACACCGGAGGCATCAGCAGTGCCAGAGGCACAGGCAGCAGCGCCAGAGGCACAGGCAGCAGCGCCAGAGGCACAGGCAGCAGCACCAGAAGTACAGGCAGCAGCGCCAGAGGCACAGGCAGCAGCACCAGAGGCACAGGTAGCAGCACCAGAGGCATCAGCAGCAGCGCCAGAAACACAGGAAGCGCCAGAGGCACAGGTAGCACCAGAAGCACCAGTTGCAGTAACACGTAAGGCGGCTCCGAAGCTCATGGCGGCACCAGCACCTCAGGCAGCTCCAACTCTCATGGCAGCGCCAGCACCTCAGGCAACTCCAGAATCAGCAGCACAGGCAGCACCAGCTGCAACTACAAGCAGCATAGAAGAGCTTGAGGAAACAATTAGTTCTGAAAGTGCATCTGTATCTGATGCAGAATCTGAACTCTTATTTACATCAGAGTCTACTTCTGCAAGCCAGTCAGAGGCTATTGATAGCATGTCTGTAGCTGAAAGCGAGGCAGCTAGCGAATATATAGCAACATCAGAGACATTTATTACAAACGGATATGATAATGCTGGCGTAGCAGAAACTCAGCAGAAAATTGCTCAATTAGAAATTGAAGAGAAAGCTCAAAGAGAGGCAATTGCTTTACAGAGAAAGCCTGCTCTATCTTTGAATGAGTATTATATACCTTATGGTCGTCCTTTAGCAGAGGCTATGATTGAGTATAAATTGCTTGTTGAGGGCAAGATTTTATACGCTAATATTCAAAATGGTAACTTACATACTGGATGGTATGGAAATACCTATTATGACAAGAGATACGTTGTTAAGTGGATTGATTTAGATGGAAATTATAATGAAGAATACTTTGACTACGTTACTGTAGATGAATTTGGTAATTCTCTTTATAAAGATGAGACTCACCAGACTGATATCAATGGAATTCCACATGAAGACTATGCTCCTGGAGTATATGGTATCAATGTAGTACAAAAGGCTTATGCAGTTACAGATACTGTAAGTCCTAAAAAAGAAACATTTAAGAACGTAGTGATGCCGGATGGCTCAGTTATTGCTAAAATAGTAAGCACAAGATATGAGTTTGACTATACATTAGATGATGAAGGCAAAATGCTCAAAGGTGGCGATTGGTATACCGAAGGAACATACCATTCACAGGCATCAGAGCGCAGCGAAATGATTAAAAACATGAACTCTCTTGCCAGTGCAGCTGAGCAGTTCAGTGAGGATGCAAATGCATTCTCAACAAGTGTAACTGGTAGTACATCAGGATTTGTACAGTTATCTCAGACGATTGCAGATTTGGCAAGTCAGGTAAAGGCTAATTCTCAGAGTCTTAGCACATACAAGAGTGAGAGCTTAATAGCTGCTTCAGAAAGCGCAGCTTCATTATCTACATCAGCTTCAGAAGCAGCTTCAATAAGCGCATCTGAATCAGCATCAGTTGCTTCAAGCGAGTCAACAAGCACAAGTACTTCAGAGAGCACTTCAATAAGCACATCAACTAGCACAAGCTCATCTGTAAGTGCTTCAGAGTCAGCATCTGTAGCTTCATCACAGAGTGGCTCTACATCAGCATCAACAAGCGCTTCAGAATCAGCATCTGCAAGTGCATCAGTTAGCGCATCAGAAGCAATTGAGGGCTCAGAGAGCATTACAATTTCTAATGCGGCAACAGAGTATATCAGCGATGCTGCAGGCCGTGTTGATACAAATGTAGCAGCAGGCAACACATATAGACAGGCAGCAGTAATTACACCTATAGATAATGATGCAAGAGTTCCACTTGCAGTACTTGATCAGGAGATTCTTGATGATGACATTGTAGATGCACCTGCAAATGTAGATGTAATCACAGGCATCGATGATGATCAAGTAGCTAGATATGGTGAACTTGGCCCTAATGGATGGGCTGGAGCATCACTTCCAATAATTGGAGGTCTCACAGGATTATTTGTAGCAGCAAAGCGCAGAAAAGGAAAAGAGACTGAAGAAAGTTAATTAATAGTTTTTTAAGCCAGGCCCATTTGAGGCCTGGCTTCTTCATGTTTATGGATTGTTACTATTCACAGTGACTCCACCCGCATTCATAATGGAAGTCTTTCAGATTTCTTTCCCTGTGCGGAAGCACTATATTTTGTATAATTTACAAATCCACTATACAAATAATAGTGAAAAGTGATAATATCTAAGTAGGTATAGGATGCTATATTCTATGAATTTTTTGACGGGAGGATGCTTATGAAGGGAGAATTTTCTGGAAAATCTATTTTTAAGCATAGATACATAGGCATGGCTGAGGATGATATTCGTCAAGAAATAGATAGACTTCAAGGCGAAGTGTTTGAATTGCAGCAGCTTTTACAGCTCTATGCTATTGAAAATGGAGAAATAAAACAGAAAATCTATGAGTCTCAGACCACCAATGAAAAGCTCTGTAGAAGTGTAGAGACCAAGGTCCAAAATCTGCAGGATGCTCTTGACTACACCAAGCCAGTCAAGGCACAGATGGACAATCTGATTAAGGAATTTGAGCTTAATTTAGAATCAGTCTACAACCACGACGGAGTAAAAAAACAGCAGAGAGACATTAGGATTTTTTCTGCGTTTACAGCAATTAATACATTGTTACTATTGTGTTTGATAGGATTATTGAGTTATTCAATCTTTTTCTAGATTATTGGAGTTTATACTATGGATTGGCTGACAATTAATATATTTATCTGTGCAATAGGCGTGATGCTTTTGTTTCTGATGCCTGTCTATTTCAAACAGAAAAATACAAGACGAGCAGTAGAGGCCGAGTATGAGTCATATATTTCTAAAATGGAAAAAGATGACAAGCTATACGCCCAACACACAAGACAGCTTAATAAAAACCTTAACATCATTAATTTTTGGCTTAAGACAGGCAAGGACCCTTCTGAAAATGAGGAGGATTCTGAGACTGTTGAACAGGAAGACCGTTTCTTTGCAGGTCTGATGGATCCAATGGAGGCCAAGCGATGGAAAAAGTCAGTAGAGAAGTCTACCTCGGATGATGCTGAGGATGAAGAGGTAAAATCTATTCGCGTAGATGAGTTCAAGGTCACTGAGATGGAGCCTATGGAGGTCGAGCAGACTGAGATGACTTTCTATTATATGACTGACTACGGCGAGTATATATACTATTGTGTTACACCGGAGTATTTAGAGAACAATGACTTTACTCACGTGATTTACTTTACCACATCACGTTCGACTAATATTCCTCTTGTGTATCCACATAAATATGAGGGAGCGCAGATGCTTTCACTTTACAAGCATCCAGCTCAGACTGTCTGGTTCCTTAAGAACTGGAAATTAATTCGCGAGGGATTAGAGGGCGATGCAAGTGAGATGCCTCCTCTCGACGAGAGTATTACAGATGAATTTGATTTATAGTGAGGATTTTTATGGCAGGTAAAGACCCTGAAAAAGAGAAATTTGTTAAAGAATTCATGGAGCGCAAGCCTACTAGATGCTCTGAGTGTAAAGGACGCATCAAATACATAGGCGGCGGTCATTATGAGTGCTATGATTGCGGTCATCAGGAAGTAGATGACTTTGGTAAGGTTAAGGATTACATTGACGAAAATGGGGCCAGTCCTGCTATAGTTATTTCTGAGAACACAGGTGTACCTGTAGATATGATTAACGCTATGCTCAAAGAGGGGAGACTTGAAATCCCTGAGGGAAGCGTAGTTTACATAGAATGTGAAAAATGTGGATGCAGTATCCGCTATGGTCGCTTTTGCCCTGACTGCATTCGCAACCGTACAAATAGCCTTAAGGGTATATATTTCAATCCTGATGTGGGAGAGAAGCCAAAGAATGCCCCTAAGAAGAGGGATGACGGTCGTATGCATTTTCTCGGTCTATAGGTTTTTACTTTAGTCTGCTAACGCGTTACCGTGCTGTGCTGACAAATGTCCGCAATTGGTGTACAATCACAGCTGTTTGAAATAATTAATGAAAGCGGTGTTGTGATGAGGCAGATAATAAAAACAGCATTGATTGTAGTATTGGGAAATTTTGTTTATGCTTTAGCGGTAGCATTCTTCATTGAGCCATCTGGGCTCATTACTGGTGGTGGTACCGGTCTTGCTTTGTTCTTTCATCACACTTTTGGATTTCGTACATCTTATGTAGTATTTATCATTAATACTATTCTATTTCTGATTGGCTGGAGATTGATGGGACATCGATTTGCAGCCAATACATTACTTTCCACATTTTGTTTACCAGTTGAAATTCATATAGCAGAGATGATTGCAGCCAATTATTCGCCTATAGATGATATTGTGCTTTGCACTGTCTTTGGCGGTCTCATGATAGGCGCTAGCCTTGGAATCGTTATTAGAACTGGCGCGTCAACAGGTGGTATGGATATTCCGCCTATTCTATTAAATAAGTACTTAGGTCTTCCTATTTCTGGAGTTATGTGGGCATGTGATTTATGTATATTAGGAGTTCAGGCTCTCTTTACCGACAAGACCAAAGTTCTTTACGGAATAATGCTTGTGATTATATACACTCTTACATTAGACAAGACACTTATTCTTGGTAAATCAAAGAGGCAGATTAAAATCGTCAGCAAAAAACATGATGAAATTAGAAGAGCAATCCTTCAGGATATAGACCGTGGTGTTACGGTTATGTATGGACGTACAGGTTATCTTGCCAAGGATACAGAGATTACACTTTCTATAGTTTCTACCAGAGAGCTTGCTAGAACAGAGCGAATTGTCCACGATATTGACCCAGAAGCATTCATTATTATCAGCCGTGTTTCGGAGGTAAAAGGTCGTGGTTTTACGGAACAAAAGAAGTATTTATAGAGGATATTTATCCACCTATTGAAATAATAGGTGGATTTTTTAAAAAAATTTATTGCACTAAAGTGTTAAATGATGTACAATCGTCTCTAGGTTGCGCAGGAAAGACAAATGTCCGCGCCCACTGAACGTTTATCATGGAAGGAGAATATAAAAACATGAATTTTAAGAGCAGTTATTTACAGCGCGTTTACGACGGTCTTGAGTCAAGAAACGCAGAGCAGAAAGAATTCTTACAGGCAGTTAGAGAGGTTCTTGAGTCATTAGAGCCAGTTGTTGCTGCAAATCCAAAACTTGAGGAACTTGGCGTTATCGAGCGTATCGTTGAGCCAGAGCGTATTATCCAGTTTAGAGTTTCTTGGGTTGATGACCAGGGTAAGGTTCAGGTAAATCGCGGTTACAGAGTTCAGTTCAATTCAGCAATTGGACCATACAAGGGAGGCCTTAGACTTCACCCTTCAGTAAATCTTTCAGTTATCAAGTTCTTAGGTTTCGAGCAGATCTTTAAGAACTCACTTACAACACTTCCAATCGGTGGTGGTAAGGGTGGTTCTGATTTCGATCCTAAGGGTAAGTCAGACATGGAAATCATGAGATTCTGTCAGTCATTCATGACAGAGCTTGCTAAGCACATCGGTGCTGATACTGACGTTCCAGCTGGTGATATCGGTGTAGGCGGACGTGAGATCGGTTTCATGTACGGTCAGTACAAGAGACTTCGTAACGAGTTCACAGGCGTTCTTACAGGTAAGGGACTTACATACGGTGGTTCACTTGCTCGTACAGAGGCTACAGGTTATGGTGTTTGCTACTTCACACAGGAGATGCTTAAGTCTGCTAAGAACACATCATTCGAGGGCAAGACAGTAGCTGTTTCAGGTGCTGGTAACGTAGCTATCTATGCTATCCAGAAGGCTTATCAGCTTGGTGCTAAGCCTGTTACATGTTCAGATTCTACAGGTTGGATTTATGATCCAGAGGGAATCGATGTAGATCTTCTTAAGGAAGTTAAGGAGGTTAAGAGAGCACGTCTTTCTGAGTACGCTGCAGCTAGACCTTCTGCTGAGTACCATGAGAAGAAGAATGGTGAGCACGGTGTATGGCAGTACAAGGTAGACATCGCTCTTCCATGTGCTACACAGAACGAGCTCGATGAGAACGATGCTAAGATGCTTATCGACAACGGCGTTCTTGCTGTATCTGAGGGTGCTAACATGCCTTCAACTCCAGAGGCTGTAGAGGCATTCTTAAAGGCTGGCGTTCTCTTTGGACCAGCTAAGGCTGCTAACGCAGGTGGTGTTGCTACATCAGCTCTTGAGATGTCACAGAACTCTGAGAGACTTCACTGGACATTCGAGGAAGTTGATTCTAAGCTTAAGGGCATCATGGAAGGTATCTTCCACGCATGTGATGACGCTTCTAAGAAGTACGGCATGGAAGGCAACTATGTTGCTGGTGCTAACATCGCAGGCTTCGAGAAGGTTGCAGAGGCTATGATGGCTCAGGGTATTGCATACTAATTCAATAAAATAGACTGAGATACTCCGGTTACGCACTCAATCTAAAGGCCCCCTTCACTTGAGGGGGAGCTAGAGATTGAGGGGTGCCGGAGTTTTTTGTTTCTAGTATTAATTGGCATTTTTCTGTTAAAATATAGAATATGCCTGCGCAGTGAATTATAATAGAACATATACAATACACTATGGGGCGGGGAAATTGAAAAAACGATTTTTTCCAAAAACACTTATTCAAAAGTTAATATTCACCCTGATTATCATGACTGTATATTTGATAGGCCGTGAGCTTCCACTATATGGTGTGGACTTGGAGGCCTATGCTGCATTTAGAAACGATGCAGAAGATTTGATTATGCAGACTATCGGTGGTGATAGATACAGAACTAGTATTTTTGCTCTAGGTATATCGCCTTTTATGTTTTCAATGCTTTTTGTGCAGGTGGTTGTTTCGTTTAAGAAAGCAGATAGCAAGGCTCACACCTCACCAAGGAAAACCACCAGGGCGACTCTTATTTTAATGCTTATTTGGGCATTAATTCAGGCTGTGCTCACAGTTCAATCCACTCTTTTTATATACGAAGGAGGACTACAGCTGATTGCTGCCAAAATAGTGGCTGCAGTGCAGATGATTACAGGTTCATTTGTAATTCTGTGGCTGGCTACTAGAAATGGTAAATACGGAATCGGCGGTCAGACTGTACTTATCTATGTGAATATTTTGGATAGCGTGGTAAATACTGTTAAAGGAGCGCCTATTAAGGAGCTTCATGTGGTAGGAGCCATCTGTGTAGTAGCTCTACTAATCACTATTATTTTCGAAAACAGTGAGTACCGCATTCCTATGCAGCGTATTTCTATTCACAGTATTTATTCAGACAAAAACTATATTCCAATTAAATTAAATCCAATAGGTATGATGCCGGTTATGTTTTCATCAGCATTTTTTATGCTGCCAGTTTATTCATGCCAGTTTTTAGCGATGGTATTTCCTGACAATGCTACCATAGCGTGGGTTAGTGACAATATGGATACAACTCATCCGCTAGGTCTAGGTGTTTATATTGCTGTACTTTATTTCATTACGGTGGTTTTTTCATTTATTTTCATCAGTCCAAAGAATCTAGCTGAGAATTTACAAAAATCTGGAGATAGTATCACTGGACTTAAGGCAGGTAAGAAGACTCGCAGATTTATTAGCAATAGAGTATTCTCGATAGCTATTTTTTCAGCATTTTTCATGAGTATTTTCCTAGGGCTTCCACTGGGGCTTCATATTAGAGGATTTATAGATGCATCCCTTATCAGTTTGCCATCTATTATCATCGCTATGGCTAGTATCAACTGTAATCTTTATAGAGAGTTTAGAGCGGTTCGTGACTACGATGCTTATGTACCGTTTATTTAAAAAATAGTTTTTGCAGCACAGCCTTTGCAAAGGCAATTATCAATGCTGTGCTTTCCAGTAGATATAGGAGACATTATGCTTTATTTTATTCCAGCTTGGTATCAACAGAATAAATGGCGAGAGTCTGAGCAGAGTTGGCATACCCGTAGAATGCACACTGAGTTTGACGATACAGTAAAGCAGGTGCAGATGTTCTACCGTAACGGTATGCGTGATTTCAAGATTTTGCTGTTGAGTCACACTCCGAATTTCCGTCATTTCCTCCATCGCCAGGGAGTTTTCCATGCTCCATACTGGTCTTGTTTTGATGCCATTCAGGAGGTGGAGAGAAGAAAGGCAGCGGTATTTTCTTTCCATAACTTAAGCTGGCCGGACAATATAGAGTTTGTCTATACACCATTTGTGGTGGTTGCATATCTTGAAAATGTTAAATACGCAGAGATTAATTTTGGTGAAGCTGGTAACCCTATCGAAGTTAGTATGTATAATGCTGGCTCATTGAGCCGTAGAAATATTTATGACGACAGAGGATTTGTTTCTTCTACAGAAGTTTACGATAACGGTATTATCGCATATACGGATTACCTCACAGAAAAAGGCAACATAAAGCTTAGAGAATATGCAGCCACTGGTCGAGTTGAGATAAATGAAAAGTCAAATACTTTCCTTCTCTCAAAAGATGGTGGCTCAGAGCACAGAGAATTCAAACAACTCACCTATGACAGCCTGAAAGATGTCATAATGGAAGTTATGACTGCCAATCTAGAAGCCAGAGATGAGGACGATGTTTTTTGCGTGGCCATGCACGAATTAAATGTGCAGGTAATGAAAGAGTTTGTAGAAAAAAGAAAGCTGATATTGTCATTTTACGGTGATCGTTATCGAATGAGGGATCATCTAGATAATAAGGATATGGTGAAAAAGGCGGGATACGTAGTTACGGATTCTGAGGCTACTACCAGATACCTACTTAGGGATATGGATGAGGAATTGACAAAAGTCATCGACATTTCGCCTTATGATTCACGAATGGATTTTGGTATCAGTCAGCAGCTTACGGTACAGAAGATTCTCGTTCCAGTAGACAATCTGTCTGAGGATAGATTTATCACATTGATGGTTCAGCTTGCTAACTACATCATGACAAATGAAAATGCCATGGTTCATATTTTCACTAGAAATGCAGAATATGATTTACCAGACAGACTTTTAGCCAGAATTGCAGAAATATTAGAGGCTTCTGGTTTTGACAGGCGGATGGTTATTCCAGATCAGGTTGAGGATGACACTGCTGAAAACGAGCAGGAGATTGAGGAAGAGCAGGTGCCTGTGAGATTTTTTGTGGAGCAGTGTGTGGATGAGCTTTCTGTTAGTAGATGCATCAGAGAGCAGCGTATTATGGTAGATATGCGCCATAATCCGGATCTCTTTTTGCAGATAAACTGTATCAGTAGTGCTATCCCGCAGATTATTAGGCGAGAGACTCAGTACATGCAAAATATGTACAACGGATTTGTAGTTACTGATTTTGAACAGATTCCAGCAGCACTTGAGTATTTCTTAGATTCTCTTTACAACTGGAATCAGGCCAAGGTTTATTCCTATGATATTGCCCAGAGATTTACCACTAAAAAGCTTCTAGGCAAATGGAAAGATGTAATGGATTCATTGGAGAAATAAATGGAAAAAGCGATTTGGACAATTTATTGGAATGAATATAGTTCTGATACATATCTCTATGGCTCGAAAATTGATTATGAGGCGAGAAATTGTGTCAGGTTTAAAAATGAGCTGATGCCACCAGGCACAGTTATCAAGCAATGGTATTCTCTGACCAATTATCAGGCTCAAAGAATTGAGCCATCGCTGCCTATTATAGATGGTGAGAGCCGCTATAGAATTAAGATAAATATAGACACCAAGGATGGCAAAGGCTGCCTGGTAAGACTGGTATTTCTGGACAGATATGAGCGCGAGGCAGGAGATTTTACTATTAGAGGTACGGAGGCGGAGTTTTCTTGTCCTCTTAAAACCTACAGCTACAAAATGCAGTTGATAAATGCAGGTATGAAAGAATTTGTTTACCATTCAGTAACCATAGAAGAAATATAAGATGAAAATTAAAAAGACGAGGTCAATAGTAAAAAAACTTCAAAGAGAACTGAAAAAGGTTAAAAGCTACAAGGAACAGATGGCAGCTCTTACTGATGAGCAGCTTCAGGCAAAGACTAAGGAGTTTAAGCAGAAACTTGCGGATGGCAAGACTCTTGATGACATTATGCCGGAGGCTTTTGCTGCTATGTGCGAAGCTGACTTTCGTGTTCTTAAAATGTACCCGTTTGATGTTCAGATTATGGCTGGCATTGCTCTTCACAAGGGATATCTGGCTGAGATGAACACAGGCGAGGGTAAGACTCTTACAGCCACTCTTCCTATGTACCTAAACGGTTTAGAGGGCAAGGGGGCAATACTTGTTACCAATAATGAGTACTTGGCTCTTCGTGATGCTGAGGAAATGGGACCTGCCTATGAGTTTATGGGACTTACAATTGCAGCAGGTGTTAAGCGTGATGAGTCGGAGAAATTCGAAAACGATGAGAAAAAAGAAATCTATGCCTGCGATATCGTATATACCACTCACTCAGCATTGGGATTTGATTATCTGATTAACAATTTGGTGAAGTCTTCAAAAGAGAGATTTTTGCGTGAGTTCAATTACATAATTATCGATGAGGCGGATTCGGTACTTCTTGATAGTGCCAGCACACCACTTGTTATTTCAGGTGCTCCTCGTGTTCAGTCTAACCTATACGAGACTGCCGATTTCTTCATCCGTACCCTTAAGGAGGATGAGGACTATGAGGTGGAGGAGAAAAATGTTTGGTTCACTGAAAAGGGACTGGAATATGCAGAGAGTTATTTTGGAATAGATAATATTTTTGCGCCAGAGTACTTTGAAATTTATCGTCATCTGGTGCTTGCTCTTAGAGCCCATATGATTATTGAAAAGGGTACTGAGTACATGATTTCAGAGTCAGGCGAAGTGGCTCTTATCGATGCCAGCTCCGGTCGTATGCTTAAGGGTGTTAAGCTAAGAGGCGGCCAGCACCAGGCTATCGAGTGCAAGGAGCAGGTGGAGATTACTCAGGAGAACCGTTCTATGGCCTCCATCACATATCAGAATTTCTTCTCAATGTTTCCTAAGATGTCAGGCATGAGTGGTACTATCTACGATGCCAAGGACGAGCTATATGATGTGTACGGTAAAAAGGTAGTGGTTATCCCTACTAACAATCCAATACAGCGAGTGGATTGTCCAGACTGGTATTTTAGTGATTCTAAAAAGCAATTTGAGGCAGCAATTAGGCTCGCTCTAAAAAAGCATGACACAGGGCAGCCTGTGCTTATAGTGACCACTATGATTTCCGATACAGAAATCATTTCCCATCTTTTGGTTGAAAAGGGCATTCCTCATTCTGTACTCAATGCCAACAATGCATTCTGGGAGGCTGAGATTATTAAGGAGGCAGGACAGATGGGAGCTATGACAGTAGCTACATCTATGGCAGGTCGTGGTACAGATATTAAGCTGGGGGCTGGTGTTAAGGAACTTGGTGGTCTTGCTGTTATCGGTGTAGGTCGTATGCTTAACATTCGAGATGAGCGTCAGGCCAGAGGTCGAGCAGGTAGACAGGGTGACCCTGGCTATAGCCGATTTATCGTGTCATTGGAGGATGACATTGTTGAAAAGGGTACAGACCCTGAAAAGTTGAAAAAATATATAGACGGCAAGCGAAAAATCAGCGACAGAAGAGTAAAGAGAATAGTTAACAATGCCCAGCGCATAAATGAAGAGGTGGGCAGTAACAATAGAAAGACAGCCAAGGATTACGATATTGTTCTGCAGCTTGAGCGAAAGCTTATGTATGATACCAGAGATATGCTTTTGGATGGCGGCACTCTTGAAAAGGATAGGCTCATTGCCATAGCGGAGGACAATGTTGATGCATTCCTCAAGGACAATCCTAATTTAGATGGGCCTACCCTAAAAAGATTTTTGCTTGATAACATTTCCTACAGCATGGATAGGGAAGTTAATGTGATGGACTACAAAAACAAGACCAGAGTTAGAGCCTACATTATGGCTAGGGTGGAGAAATCTTTCCAGGAAAAGGTAGCTACCCTCAACTCTAAGAATGCCATGGATGATTTTGTACGTATCTCTGCACTTTCTGCTATTGACGATGCATGGATTGAGCAGGTTGACTATTTGCAGCAGTTGCAGGCGGCGGTTTCCGGACGAAGCTCTGCCCAGAGAAATCTCATGTATGAATATCACGCTGAGGCACTGGAGTCCTTCAGAAAGATGGAGGCCACAGTCAAGAAAAATATTATTCGAAATGTACTTTTATCAGAAGTGCGTCTAGATAAGAAAAATAAGCTACACATATTATTGCCATAACGGAGGCTTACATGATTTACAATTTCAACTTAGGAATAGGTTGGGCTTCATCAGGTGTTGAGTATGCTCAGGCCTACAGAGCGAAGATTTTTAGGAAAATCGGCGCTGAGGCAAAGTTCATATTTACCGACATGTTTTCACGGGATAATCTAATCGATATGACTAGGAATATCGGTTTTCTTGACGAGGAAATCATTTGGCTTTATACATTTTTTTCTGACTATGTGCCAGAGCCGGTGACATTTACCCTAGATGATTTGAAGGCTACACTAGATGGAAGAAGCTATACCTATGAGCGGGAAGGCAATATTGGTAGATTGATTTTTGAAGGCCAGGGTAATTTCTACAGAGTCTATTTTACAGATGAAAAGCAGGAACTTGTTCATAGAGTGGAGATGGTCTCTGCAGGTTGCTTGATTCGAAAGGATTATTTTACATCAGGTCGTATTTTTAGCGAATACTACGGACCTTTAGATGGCAAGGCTCATCTTTACCACAGGAGATATTTTAATCGAGATGGCTCGGTAGCTTACGAGGAAGTCATCGATGATGATGTAGTGATGTACAAGTTTCCAGATAGGATTATTTGCTCAAAGGAGGAGCTGATTGGCTATATGACTTCTCGCTTGCAGCTTTCTTCTGAGGACATTGTCATAATAGACAGAGCCACAGGACAGGCTCAGGCCATCCTTGAGAACAAGGGCCAGGCGAAGGTTGGCGTGGTTATCCATGCTGATCATTTTAGCGAGGGGGCCACAGACGAGGACAATATTCTCTGGAACAATTATTACGAGTATACATTCTCCATGAACAGGCACATTGACTTTTATGTGACTGCCACAGAGAATCAGAGGAAGCTTCTGATTCAGCAGTTCGAAAAATATGTAGGGGTGAAGCCTACGGTTTACACTATTCCTGTGGGCAGTTTGGATGAGCTTAAAAAGCCTTCTGCACCTAGAAAGAGTCATTCTGCTATTACAGCATCTCGACTTGCCACAGAAAAGCATGTGGATTGGCTGGTTTCAGCAGTGGCTGAGGCAAGAAAAGATATTCCGGATATTTCCCTTGATATATACGGAAAAGGTGCCGCATCGACAGACTTGGAGGCTCAGATTAAGAAGCTTGGCGCCCAGGATTACATACATCTTATGGGCCAGCACAATTTGGATGATGTGTACATCAAGTATCAGGCATATTTTTCTGCATCTACCAGCGAGGGCTTTGGCCTAACTCTTATGGAGGCAGTTGGCTCTGGACTTCCAATAATAGGATTCGATGTGCGATATGGTAATAAAGCATTTATAGATGATGGGAAAAATGGTTTTCGCATTCCATATTCTATTGGTATGGAGAGCACCAGACGTCAGAAGAAGCTTGTGGAGGCTATTAAAAAGCTATTTATAGACAGCGATATGGAGGCATTTTCTGAGCATTCATACGAGAAGGCTAAGGCATATTTGACTAGTGAGGTGGAGTCTAAGTGGAAAGAAGTAGTGAACAAAAAATAATACTTCTCATGGATTATTTTAATAAGGGCAGCCAGGATTTGGTGGATTCCTTCAAGAATGCAGGACTTGATTTTCAGGCAGTAGTTATTAACGATGAGGGATTTTTGCCAGATGATGTTATAAATGTCTTCGAGTTTTACCTGGGAGATTTTTCTGGGAAAAGTCAAAAGCCACGTTATTTTAATCAAATCGAGGTGCCTGATTTTTGGGAGGTAAGCGGCAATAATACCAGCGGCTCCATCCATGACAAGAGCAGAGAGCGTGGGCGTATTTTTTATGCAGAGCCTAAGAACAAGCGCTTTGTGAAGGTGGTGGATTGGCTTGATGGAGCTGGCAATGTGCGTCTCTCTGAGCATTACAACAAATATGGGTGCAAGTATGCCCTGACCACTTTCAACAAGAAATCCCAGAAGGTTAATAAATCTTATTTCGATGTTGAGGGCCGAGAGGTAATCACGGAAAACTACGTGACAAACGACATAGTGCTAAACATCGATGGAAAGATTTTGATATTTAAAAATAGAACAGAGTTTGTAAAATATTTTATTTGCAGCCAGAATTGGCAGGGCAATAGGATTTTCTTTAACTCCTTGTCTGTACCTTTCTTTGTTTCAAATGCACTGGAGGATGTAACTGGCGACAGGGGAGACATTCTGTTTTGGCAGGAAAATGTGGGAGCTGAGATTCCTGGAAATATGCAGGTTATATTTGATAAAAAAACAAGCCGATGCCAGAGGGTAATAGTTCAGAATAGGCAAGCCTTCAAGCGGTTGAAAGACCTAAAGGCTCCGAAGGATATGATCTCAGAAATGGGATTTATCTATAGTTTTAAGAGAGAAAACCTTGGTAGACCATCGGCACTTATCTGCACTAATACAGAAAATGTTGAGAAGCTGAGGGAGCTTCTTGAAGAGCTTCCAATGGTCAAATTCCATGTGACAGCCCTGACAGAGATGTCGGCAAAGCTTCTTTCTCATGAGCAATATGAAAATGTAATCATGTATCCAAATGTTAAGATGGTTACACTAGATAGATTATTTACCGAATGCGACTTTTTCCTAGATATCAATCATGAAGGGGAAATAGTTGAGGCCACAAGAAGAGCGTTTTTTAACAATCAGATTATTTTTGCCTTTAAAGAGACAATTCATTCTGCCGAATACATAGCCGACGAAAACGTTTATTTGTCTAACGATTATAAACAATTAGCGGGGCACATCAAAAGCTTACTAGACAGCAAAGAAGCATTGGATAAAGCAGTCAGAAAACAGCATGAACAGGGGCTTGCGGCAGAAAAAAGCGACTATATTTTTTAAATGACAGTAAACAGCAGCGAATAGTGTGAAAATATTGCACAAAAATCGCTGCTGTTTTTCTGCTATTTTTACAGACAAAATTGTTTGAAGTGGGGTACAATTTGTGTTTCAATAGAAAAGGACCGTCTGCGACCCCGTTTAAAAACAGGCGGTTTCAGTATCGTTATTTATATTTTTAGGAGGATTTTGTAATGGCTAACAAATGGGTTTATATGTTTAGCGAAGGTGACATGACAATGCGTAATCTTCTCGGTGGTAAGGGTGCTAACCTTGCAGAGATGACAAGTATTGGGTTACCAGTTCCACAGGGTTTCACAATCACAACAGAGGCTTGTACACAGTACTACGAGGATGGCCGAAAGATTAACGACGAGATCATGGCTCAGGCTATGGACGGCGTTAAGAAGATGGAGGAGATTAACGGCAAGAAGTTCGGTGACCTTAAGAATCCACTTCTCGTTTCAGTTCGTTCAGGTGCACGTGCATCTATGCCAGGTATGATGGATACAATCCTTAACCTTGGTCTTAATGATGAAGTAGTAGCAGCTATGATCGCTGGTAATCCAGATCCAGCTTTCGAGCGTTTCGTATACGATTCATACAGAAGATTTATTCAGATGTTCTCAGATGTAGTTATGGAAGTAGGTAAGAAGTACTTCGAGCAGCTCATCGATGAGATGAAGGAAAAGAAGGGTGTTAAGTTTGACGTAGACCTTACAGCAGCAGATCTTAAGGAGCTTGCTGAGCAGTTCAAGGCTGAGTACAAGAATCAGCTTGGTTCTGACTTCCCTTCAGATCCAGTAGAGCAGTTAAAGCTCGCTATCGAGGCTGTATTCCGTTCATGGGATAACCCTCGTGCAAACGTTTACAGAAGAGACAATGATATCCCTTATTCATGGGGTACAGCAGTTAACGTAATGCCTATGGTATTCGGTAACTTAAATAATGAGTCTGGTACTGGTGTTGCATTTACTCGTGATCCAGCTACAGGCGAGAACAAGCTTATGGGTGAGTTCCTTATCAACGCACAGGGCGAGGACGTAGTTGCTGGTGTTCGTACACCAATGCCAATCGCTCAGATGGAGAAGGAGTTCCCAGAGGCATACGCAGAGTTCATCAAGGTATGTGAGACTCTTGAGAATCACTACCATGATATGCAGGATATGGAGTTCACAGTAGAGAACAAGAAGCTTTACATGCTCCAGTGCCGTAACGGTAAGAGAACAGCTCCAGCTGCTCTTAAGATTGCTTGCGACCTCGTTGATGAGGGACACAAGACTCCAGAAGAGGCTGTAGCAATGATCGACCCACGTAACCTTGATACACTTCTTCACCCACAGTTCGAGGCTGCTGCTCTTAAGGCTGCAACTCCACTTGGTAAGGGTCTTGGTGCATCTCCAGGTGCTGCTTGCGGTAAGGTTGTATTTACAGCTGATGACGCAGAGGCTTGGGCTGCTAGAGGAGAGAAGGTAGTTCTTGTACGTCTTGAGACATCTCCAGAAGATATCACAGGTATGAAGGCTGCTCAGGGTATCCTTACAGTTCGTGGTGGTATGACATCACACGCTGCCGTTGTTGCTCGTGGTATGGGTACATGCTGTGTATCTGGTTGCGGCGACATCAACATGGATGAGGAGAACAAGAAGTTCACTCTTGCAGGCACAACATTTACAGAGGGTTCTGAAATCTCAATCGATGGTACAACAGGTAACATCTACGCTGGTATCATCCCAACAGTTGACGCTGTAATCGCTGGCGAGTTCGGTCGTGTTATGGCTTGGGCTGATGAGTTCAGAAGACTTAAGGTTCGTACAAACGCAGATACTCCAGCTGATGCTAAGAAGGCTAGAGAGCTTGGTGCAGAAGGTATCGGTCTTTGCCGTACAGAGCACATGTTCTTCGAGGCTGACAGAATTGCAGCATTCCGTGAGATGATTTGCTCAGATACAGAGGAAGAGAGAGAAGTTGCTCTTGATAAGATTCTTCCTTACCAGCAGGGAGACTTCAAGGCTCTTTATGAGGCTCTTGAGGGATGCCCAGTTACAATCAGATTCCTTGATCCACCACTTCACGAGTTCGTTCCTACAGAGGATGCTGATATCGAGAAGCTTGCAAAGGCTAAGAATAAGTCAATAGAAGAAATCAAGAATATCTGCGAGTCACTCCACGAGTTCAACCCAATGATGGGTCACAGAGGATGCCGTCTTGCAGTTACATATCCTTCAATTGCTAAGATGCAGACAAAGGCTGTTATCCGTGCAGCACTTGAAGTACAGAAGGCTCATCCAGATTGGAATGTTAAGCCTGAAATCATGATCCCACTTGTATGTGAGGTTAAGGAGCTTAAGTACGTTAAGCAGGTAGTTGTAGAGACAGCTGACGCTGAAATCGCTGCTGCTGGTGCTAAGCTTGAGTACGAGGTTGGTACAATGATCGAGATCCCAAGAGCTGCTCTTACAGCTGATGAGATTGCAGCAGAGGCAGACTTCTTCTGCTTCGGTACAAACGACCTTACACAGATGACATTTGGATTCTCTCGTGATGATGCTGGTAAGTTCTTAAATGCTTACTATGACACAAAGATCTTCGAGAACGATCCATTTGCTAAGCTTGATCAGACAGGTGTTGGTAAGCTTATGGAGACAGCTATCAAGCTCGGTAAGCCAGTAAATCCAAACCTTCACGTAGGTATCTGCGGTGAGCACGGTGGTGACCCATCTTCAGTAGAGTTCTGCCACAAGATTGGTCTTGACTATGTATCATGCTCTCCATTCAGAGTACCAATCGCTAGACTTGCTGCAGCACAGGCTGCTATCGCTAACAAATAATAAAGAGCAATCTTTTTTAGAGAGAGTCAGTCGACTCTCTCTTTTTTGGTCCAGGGGGACGGGGTTAGTGGTTCATTTTTAAACTAATCTAGAATTGTTGGAGGAGTACATGGAACTAAAGGCATTGGAATATGATTTGACCGTATGCAAGGTTGAATTGATTGAGGAAATTGATATGACATCTGATTTTTTCTTCATAGGTAAAACAGATGAAGAAATATCTTTGGTTTGTAAGACGGCCGATACACCGAGAGAAACAATAGAACGCGATGATGGGTGGAAAGGGTTCCGCATTCAAGGTGTTCTTGATTTTTCGCTGATAGGAATCTTATCAAAAATATCAGGTATTCTTGCAGATAATAGTATTGGAATTTTTGCCGTATCAACTTTCAATACAGATTATATTCTTGTAAAGGCAGAAAATTTCGACAGAGCTTTAAGTGTACTGTCTGCAGAAGAATACATTATTTTATAACTTTCATTTTATTATAGGAGGATGTTTTTAAGATGAATAAAAAAGCATTAGCTGTAGCATTGGAGCTAATCCCAATAATATCAGCTCCGCTTGCAATTATATTTATTTATTCAAGTGTAGATTCGCAAGTAATCAGAAGCCTTATAGGTGTATTTACGTTGCTTGGCTTCTTTGGATTTGTATTTTCTTTTATCGGTAGAAGGATTGCAAAGGAAGAAAAAATAGTTAGAGTACTAGGCATATTGGATATACTAGCGACAGTAGCAATTATCATCATGTATGTGCTTGTTTTTATTGCATTGGGATCATAGGAGCCGATTACAGTAATCTATATGATAATAGCAGGAGACACTTCAGTGCCTCCTGCTATGTTTTATTTTACATATTCTTCAATTGCACGGCTAACAAATTCAGCAGTACCAGTTCCGCCGGCGTTATCAATATTCGCCTGGAATTCTGCATTGGCTACATACATCTTGCCAAGGCCCGCAAGAATTTCATCGGTGCATTCGTAGAAGTTCTGTGTGATGTAGTCTTGGATTTCCTTTACCATAGCTTGAGTTTCAGCAGATTTAGGCTCAGAATCCTTAATCGCCCCACATTTCTCGAATAGCTTCATGAATTCATGCCATAGTTTTTTCTCATCATCCTTTGTGCGAGAAGAAGCTTTTGTTTCATATTCAGCAAATGCATTGGTTTCACCCCAGTGCTCCTTTGCTTTTTTTGTATATTCATCTAACTTACTAGTATCAAATGCTGTAAAATCCATAAAATTATTACCTCCGTTTTGTATTCCACGGGCAAATTCTATAAGGTTTTCCAGATGTTCTTTTTTCATAGTAAGAAGCTCTATCTGTTGTTCCACGGCCTTTTGCTTGTCAAAGTTTGGCCGCGTAACTATTTCCTTAATTTCCTTTAATGGGAATTCAAGCTCCCTAAATAATAGTATCTGTTGTAAGCGTTCCATTGCTGCATCGTCATACAGCCTATACCCTGACTCGGTGTACTCAGCCGGCTTCAGTAGTCCAATCGAATCATAGTATTGCAGTGTGCGTATACTCACCCCTGCTAATTTGCTTACTTCATTTACTGTCATCATAGCTTTTCCCTCCGTGGTAATTATACAATAAACTACGACGTAACGTCAGGGTCAATATCTTTTCTAAAAAAATTCTTGCTGTGTGGCATAACTTCAGTGCCGGATTTCAAAACCTACGGGTATATTTTAAAAAATGCGTTTTCACCCGTAGGAAAATGCTGCTTTTGATAGTGCTCGGTCGATATGATTGACAGTTGCAACCCATGATTCATAATCTGTCCTCTAATAAAGCCGAGATAATACACACTAGGCGAGATTTTTCGAAAATTTTACGGTATAATTTTGAAGAATGAAAATAAACCCGTAGGTTTGGTGAAATGGCCCTGGGGGACGGGGTTAGTGGTTCATTTTGGGGGATAATATGATTGAAACAGAGCGTTTATTGCTGAGAGAGTATAGGATGGATGATTTTGATGCCCTTTACGAAATAATGTCTGATGCTGAGACGATGCAGCATTATCCGTCGCCTTTTGATGAGGATCGGACAAAGGGCTGGATTACATGGAATTTGGACAATTATGAGAAGTATGGGTTTGGACTTTGGGCTGTTGTGCTAAAGGAAACAGGTGAGTTTATCGGAGACTGTGGAATTACCATACAAAATATCGATGGGGAAATGCTCCCGGAGATTGGGTATCACATTCATAAGAAATATTGGAGACGTGGATTCGCAAAAGAAGCTGCAAGGGCTGTGCGTGACTGGGTTTTTCAAAATACACAGTATGATACAATCTATTCGTACATGAAGTATACAAATGTAGGTTCATATTCCACGGCTGTAGCCAATGGTATGAAGAAAGTAAAAGAATATCCTGATCCTAAAAATACTATTTCTTATGCCTACGCTATTACTCGTTCAGAATGGGAAGCAATGCAATGTAAATGAGTTAAAGGGGACGATATGATGACTAGCATAGAACGTATTACCAAGATGGAAGCCATTTTGGAACAGGCAACAGCTGCAATGGATGAGTTGGAGCAGAAAATAGATAATCTTTACAAGATGCAGGACGACATTAAAAAGTTAGAAGCCTACTATTCCAGTGAGGAATGGAAGCGTGACTTTGCCTTGGATGAGAAGGGGAAGCTTCCAAAGGAGCTAAAGCGTGGCGTTTTATCAGAAGATGCTATCTATGATTTGCTTGAGCGAAACAAGGAATTGTTGGCTACAGTTAGCAATTACAAAGACTAATGATTGCTAAAGTGGAAACGCAACCGCTTCATTGGAAAAAGCATATAAAACGATTGGCTAGAGTTTACAGTAGAAAATGGAAATGGAGAATATTTATGAAGCTTATAGTTGTAGACATACAAAAAGGAATAACCGACGAAAGATTATATGATTTTGAGGGCTTTATAAAGAATGTGACAAATATCATTGATGCGGCGAGAAAAAATAACGTTGAGGTTATTTATGTGCAGCATGATGATGGACCGGGCTCAGGTTTTTCTATTGGCGATAGAGATTTTGAGATTGCAGATCAGATGACGCCAAAAGAAAATGAGAAAATATACTTTAAGACCATAAACAGTTGCTTTGGCAATTCTGATTTCGTAGATTATCTTAAGAGCTCCGGAGAAAAAGATTTGATGATAGTTGGATTGCAGACAAATTTTTGCATTGATGCGACTGTTAAATCGGCTTTTGAAAGAGGTTTCAATGTGATAGTTCCTCAGGGAACAAATTCTACTTTTGATAATGATTACATGGACGGTGAAACTACTTATAGATATTACAACGAGATGATGTGGCCAAAAAGATTTGCAAGTTGCATTTCTGTTGATGAGGCAATAAAGATGATTTGCCTAAAAAACTTATAGAAGCTATAATAAGAAAAGTTTCGAAAATAAGGAGTATAGAATGAGTACAGAAATCACAGGTAAGAATGTTGGCAAGACATGCCGCACACATTACAGAGGTACATTTAACGATGGAACACAGTTTGATTCATCATATGATAGAGGCGAGCCACTTGAATTCGTTTGTGGAGCCGGTATGATGATCAAGGGATTTGATAAAGCTGTTGCAAATATGGAAGTTGGCGAAAAGGTAGATATTCATCTTATGCCAGAGGAAGCATACGGACAGCCTGATGAGGACGCTATTTTTACAGTAGAGATAGCACAGCTTCCAGGCTCTGAGGAGCTAGAGGTAGGCCAGCAGGTATATTTACAGGATCCATACGGAAGACCATTCCCTGTAAAAGTTGTTGCCAAGGACGAGAATAATATCACTCTCGATGCAAATCACGAGATGGCCGGCAAAGAGCTCAATTTCGCAATTGAGCTTGTAGAAGTATTGTAATTTATAAAAACCTGATCTGAGGATTAGGTTTTTATTTTTAAGGAGGGGACTATGATAACGGTAAATTTATATTATAAGGGGACAAATGGAAGCGCTCGCGCATTCGCTGATGAAATGGAAGCATCCGGTATTGCAGATGCAATTAGAGCAGAGGCAGGAAATCTTCGCTACGAATATTTTCAGCCTATCAATGACCCGGAAACAGTTTTGCTCATTGATTCATGGGCAGACCAGGCTGCTATAGATGCCCATCATGCATCGCCTATGATGAAGCAGCTTGCTGAATTACGAGAAAAGTATAATCTTCACATGACTGTTGAGAGATTTGTAAGCGACGAATATGAGGCAGATAAAAAGTTTATTAGAAGTTAGAGTTGAAGACTTGGAATAGATTTTCCGCGGCCCAATATTTGATAAAGAGAATAATGAAAATGTAGGTGTAATAGAATGATAGGATTAGGGACTTTAATTAACACAGTAGCTATTATTTTTGGAGGATTAATTGGCAATTTTACTGGTAAATTGTTTAAAGAAGATCAGCAACATGCAATAACTAAGGCTTGCGGAATCAGCGTTTTGTTTATTGCTATAGCTGGTGCTATGCAGGGAATGATGGCTATTGATGGTAAAAATCTTGTCAGTGGAAAATCAATGCTTGTTGTCCTTTGCATTGTATTTGGAACTATAATTGGCGAATTAATTGGAATAGAAAATGGTTTTGAGCGCTTTGGAGAATGGCTTAAGGTAAAATCGGGAAATAGTGGTGATAAGGAATTCGTAAATGCGTTTGTAACAGCGTCCCTAACAGTTTGTATTGGAGCTATGGCGATAGTTGGTGCTATTCAGGATGGAATCTTGGGAGACTATTCTACATTGGCTGTAAAATCCGTGCTTGATTTTATCGTAGTTGCAGTTATGACTTCATCATTAGGAAAGGGCAGTGCTTTTTCGGCAATCCCTATTTTCTTGTTTGAGGGGTCCATAACTTTGCTTGCCAAACTGATTTCACCAATTATGACTGATATGGCAATAGCTTATCTGTCACTTATTGGATCTATACTAATTTTTTGCGTTGGTGTAAATCTCGTATGGGGAAAAACAGTGCGAGTTGCAAACATGCTTCCTGGATTAATATTTGCTGTTGTAGCTGTATATATTCCAGGCGGAATATTTTAAAGACTATAGCTAGCTAAAGGATTCTTTTATGTGAGAAAGGAATCTTTCGGCTATAGGTGTAAATGTTTGATAGCGATTCCATGCTATATATATTTTGTTTTCAAGCTTTGGAGACAGTGGTCTAAATACAAGGCCGCTGTCTTTTGATGTATTAATAAGATGTTTATATGTTAAAAGGTACCCAAGACCTTCCATAGTGAAAATGGAGCCATTATAAGAAAGGCGGAAGGAACCCTCCAGTTGAAGCTCTGAAAATCTGCTTCCAGCCCAGTTCTTTATATCTCCATTCCATGCTTGGTCTGAACAGAACAGTGGCAAGCCAATAAGGTCATCCAAACGGATGGCTTTTTTCTTTGCAAGGGGATCATTCTCAGGAATAATAAGACCCCAAATATCTGCTCGGGGAAATTCTATATATTCGTATTTACGAACATCAGGCTGTTCAACAAAAACTACAAAATCCAACAGTCCCTTATCTACTTTTTCAGAAAGCTGTTCTGTATCACCGCTTGTGATGTGGTAGTGGAGATTTGGATAGCTTTCTTTAAATGCTTTGATGGATTTTGCAAGATATCTTAGCTGATATGATTCTGCAAGCCCAAGATACAGTTCGCCGCCATTTATGTCGTCAAGAGATACGAATTCCTGCTCAATTTTGTCGGCCATGCGGACGAGATCTTCGGCTCGATTGCGAAGAAGGATTCCTTCCTCTGTCAGTTTTATACTAAAGCTGTGTCTAGTAAAAAGCTTTTTCCCAAGCTCCTCCTCAAGTGATTTCAGTTGTTTTGATAAAGTGGGCTGAGTTACATGTAAAAGCTCAGCAGCTCTACTCATATTTTCTTCTCTTGCTACAGCAAGGAAATATCGTAAGGTTCTGATTTCCATGTGATTTCTCCTATAGTATATCCTGGATAAAAAACTTATCGCTATATGATATGCGCAAAAGGAATATCATATTATTCATTATAACCATTAGCGAAAAAGTCCACAAGCAAATACAATTTAACTGTAAACAAGAGAACAATTAGTTAATGAGGAAAACTCATGGATAAAGAATGTTTAAAACAGATGCTTATTGATGTGGGATGTGATGATGAGGTTATGGAAAAAATATTGAATCGATTAAATTCGGGCAATGTGAAAGAGCTTCTAAATCTGCTGAAAAAAGAGAGATGCCACGTCATGGATGAATATCATGAAAGTGTAAGGAAAGTAGATTGCATGGATTTCATGATTAGAAAAATTGAAAAAGAAATTAATCAATAATTTAGGAGGGTTCAAGTGATGATTAGAAAAGAAGAACTTAATTTAGTGACAGAGTGGGATAAGACTTTTCCAAAAAGTGAAAAAGTAGAACATAGCAAGGTGACATTTGTGAATCGCTATGGGATTACGCTTGCTGCAGATATGTATGTGCCTAAAAATGCAGAAGGCAAGCTTGCTGCTATTGCAGTGTCTGGACCTTTTGGAGCAGTCAAAGAACAATGCTCAGGACTATACGCGCAGACAATGGCGGAGAGAGGATTTCTCACAATAGCATTTGACCCATCATTTACAGGTGAAAGTGGGGGAAATGTAAGATATATGGCGTCGCCTGATATTAATACAGAAGATTTTATGGCTGCCGTTGATTTTCTTTCGCTAAATGATAAAGTAGATTCTAATAGAATTGGAATTATAGGAATATGCGGCTGGGGCGGCATGGCTATAAACACTGCTGCACTTGATACAAGAATCAAAGCAACAGCTGCCATGACTATGTATGACATGACAAGAGTTAATGCTAAGGGGTATTTTGATTCTGAAGATAGTGAAGAAAAGCGATACGAAGCCAAGAAAGCTTTGTGTGCTAGACGTCTTGAGGATCTAAAGGCTGGAGAATATTTAAGAGCAGGCGGTGTTGTGGACCCGCTTCCAGAGGATGCACCATTTTTTGTAAAGGATTATTTTGATTATTACAAAACTAGTCGAGGATATCATAATCGTTCCCTTAATTCCAATGATGGATGGAATATGATTGGCTGTGAGTCTTTTGTAAATCAGCCTATTCTCCAATACAGTAATGAGATTAGAAGTGCAGTTCTTCTTGTGCATGGAGAGAAGGCTCATTCTTGCTACTTTTCAAAGGATGCATATGCGGACATGATTAAGGACAGCAAGTATGTAGAAAATAAGGAAATTATGATAATTCCAGATGCAGTACATACTGATCTTTATGATGGCGGAGAAAAGGATTATATCCCATTTGACAAGTTGGAGAGCTTTTTTAACGAGTATTTAAAATAAGGAGAGAGAAAATGAGTGAGAAAATAGTACAGACTGCAGGGCGTCAACAGCTAGGAGAATTTGCTCCAGAGTTTGCACATTTCAATGATGATATTCTTTTTGGAGAAAACTGGAATAATCAGGATATCGATGTAAAGACTAGAAGTATTATCACTGTAGTTGCCCTTATGTCTCAAGGAATCACAGACAGCAGTCTTAAATATCATATCGCAAATGCTAAAAATCATGGAGTTACTCAAAAAGAAATGGCGGCGGTAATTACTCATGTGGCATTTTATGCTGGATGGCCAAAAGCATGGGCTGTGTTTAATCTAGCTAAGGAAGTATATAATGAGCCAATCCCGGAAATGACCGACAAAGACCGTTATCAGAATACAATTTTCTTCCCAATAGGTGCGCCAAATGATGCCTATGCTCAGTATTTTGATGGTCAGAGTTATTTGGCACCAGTTTCTAAGGAGCAGATATCTATATTTAATGTGACATTTGAACCTGGCTGTAGAAATCACTGGCATGTTCATCATGCGACCAGCGGTGGCGGACAGATGCTTATATGTGTCGGCGGAAGAGGCTATTATCAGGAAGAAGGAAAAGAGGCAAGAGAGCTCCATCCAGGAGATGTAGTAAATATACCTGCTAATGTAAAGCATTGGCATGGTGCAGCCAAGGATTCATGGTTCTCACATCTGGCTATTGAAATAGATGGAGAGAATACAAGCAATGAATGGCTTGAGGCAGTTTCTGCTGAAGATTATAACAAGTTAAAATAGATGTACATACAATAGCGTCTAATCAAGTAGATTAGGCGTTATTTTTTCGGCGGAATAAGTGGGGGATAGAATTTACTTTTTTGCAATTCGCATTTTCGGTATAATTATAAAAATAGATTGTGTAAAGGATATATAGTAATTATGACAGCTGGAGAAATGTGGAGAGCATCTGGCATTGATGGTGAATATATAGCATGGGGATTCGGTGATGATGCTGATACACTTGCAAAATTAGTAAAAAATGGGATAAAGACTGCTACCTGCTCTGCCCATGTATTTTATGAAATAGAAGATGAAGATTTACCCCAAAAGGGAGATTATAATATTATTCTTGATTCTAATGAAAATGCAGTTTGTATTATTAAAACAATAAATGTATATGTCACTAGGTTCAATGCTGTTTCAGAAGAACATGCATATAAAGAGGGCGAAGGTGACCGTTCTTTGGAATATTGGAGAAAAGTGCATAAGGAATTTTTTACAGAAGAGCTAAAGTCGTTAAATCAAGAGTTTGATGAAAATATGGAGCTAGTTTGTGAGGAATTTGAGGTAGTCTATAAAGAAAACGGAGTAGTTATTTAATATAAGATAATATGGGGGATATTAATGCATAAGAATGGATGCGTAAAAGTTGGTAATACAGATATGTATTATGTAGCTTTTGGGGAAGGAAAAAAGAAACTGGTAGTTTTACCGGGATTATCAGATGGCTTGTGGACTGTAAGGGGAAAAGCATGGCTTTTAGCGGGCTCATATAAAAAGTTTTTTACCGACTATACGGTTTACATGTTTAGCAGGAAAAATTGTATTCCAGAAGGCTATTCTATTGAAGATATGGCAGATGACCAGGCACAGGCAATGAGAAACATAGGAATTGATAAAGCTATGGTGATGGGAGTATCTCAGGGCGGAATGATAGCACAATTTCTGGCTGCAAATCACCCTGAGCTTGTTGAAAAACTAATTCTTGTTGTGACAGCACCCTATGCAAATGAAACAATAAAAACTGTTGTTTCAAAATGGATAGATATGACAACCACAGCTTCTCATACAGAATTAATGCTAGATACTGCTGAGAAGGTTTACACAAAAGAATTCAATGAAAAGAATAAGAGTTTTCTTCCTCTTGTAGCCCGATTTACTAAGCCTAAAAATTATGATAGATTCTGTAAAAACGCATATGCGATATTGGATTTTGATGCGAGAGGTGTACTATCTCAAATAAAATGTCCAACATATATTTTATCTGGTGACTGCGATAACACAGTGGGAAATGACGCTCCCTATGAGCTACATGATGCAATTGCCGGCAGTGAAATGCAGATTTTTAAAGGACTTGGACATGGCCTTTTTGAGGAAGACAAGGATTTTTATAATAAAGTATTAGAATTCTGCAATAGATAAATCCTTAAGACTATAAAAAGCTGGCTGAGGCAAAACTAGAAGACTAGTTTCCGTGCTGTAGTAATTATATTCAGTATGATTTAGGAAATAGTTTATAGAGAGGTATGGAATATGATGGGTGTATCAATTCAAGATGAAATAATTGATAGAGCTATAGAATATGTTAGCACGTTATTTAAGGGTAATTCAGATGGACATGATGTGCAGCATACTCTTCGTGTATACAAGAATGTCCAGTTATTATTAAAATCATATCCTGAAGCCGACTCTTTTATTTCATTATTGTCTGCATTATTACATGATGTGGATGATCATAAACTTTTTAAAACTGAGAATAATTTTAATGCAAGAACCTTTTTGAAAGAGAATGGATTATCAAGAGAATTAATAGATGAAATTTGTGAGGTAATAAATTCTGTTTCTTTTAGTAAGAATAAGGGGAAGACACCTAGAACACTTGAAGGTCAAATTGTTCAGGATGCGGACAGACTTGATGCTATTGGAGCTATAGGTATTGCCAGAACTTTTGCCTATGGAGGAAGATCCGGTAGATCTCTTGATGATTCAATACAGCATTTTTATGATAAGTTGCTTCTGTTAAAAGATGAGATGAATACTGGGGCTGCAATTAAGATTGCCGTAATGCGGCATGAATACATGGAAAACTTTTTAAAAGAGTATCATGACGAAAGCACCAAATAAGAAAGGATTTACAATCGAGGTAGACTATGTACTTGGTTTCAGCATATTTTGACAATGAAACAAATAAAATACTGCAGGGGTATATTAATAAAATAGCGGCGGCTACAGGCAATGATTTTATGGTTAAGAATAATGTGCCACCACATTTGACATTGTCAGCTATAGAAGCCCGAGGTGTGGATGTGTTGCTGCCAGCATTTGATTCTCTGGCAGGAGAAATCAAGCAGGGAGAAATATCCATAATCACAGTGGGCCAGTTGATGCCTCAGGTGATTTATGTGGCTCCCTATTTAAATGATTATCTGTCAACTTTAGAGCAGAGAGTTTTTGATTATCTAGCAGGTATTCCTGAGACTACAGTGAGCAATTACTATAAGCCTTTTTCCTGGCTACCACATATAACACTTGCAAAGACATTGTCTAGGGAACAGATGCTAGACGCTGTAAAGGTCATGCAGGATTTTAAGAGCATCAAGGCCAAGATTGTGAAAATCGGTTTGGCAAAGGTCAATCCGCATGAGGATGTCAGTGAGATAACTTTATGCTAGAAGAATGAATTTTTCGATTGCAGCAGCTACGCCATCTGCGTCATTGGATGGGGCAATGAAATCTGCCCATTCTTTTGTCTCTGGTTGAGCGTTTTCCATAGCTACGGCAAGTCCTGCGTATCGCATCATAGGGATATCATTGTAGCCATCGCCGCAGGCAATCAGAGATTTCCTATCAATGTCTAGCTTTTCTAACAATATCTCCAGCGAGGATGCTTTCTCAATTCCCTGTGGGGTAATCTCCAAAAAGAATGGTTCTGAAAAGAATATGTTTACCGCGCCCTTTAGCTTGTCATCAAGCTTAGATTGAAGTTGCTGAAGAATCTTGTGGTCGCCAACACAGAGAAATTTAACAGGAGGGTCTAGCTGAGCCTCCTCCTCTAGATGAAATACCTGTCGAATAGGTATATTGTTAATGCGGGATTCGAAGTGCACGTACTCATCATTTTCGTCGTTAGTGATGATACCCTCTGAATCATATGTCAAGGTGGTAACTTCTAGCTTATTGGCACAGTGAACAATATCGGCATAGTATTCAGTAGGGATGACTTCTCTGCGAATGACTTCTCCTGTTTTGCAGTCGATAATCATACCTCCGTTGTATGCCAGAATATATCCACCAACTTCTTCTAAATGAAGCTGCTTTGCAATTTTCTTGATTCCAGGAACGGGTCTTCCTGATGCAAGTATTATTTTTACTCCAGCCTTTGCGGCTTTCATTATTATTTCTTTGTTTTTCTTACTAATCTCTTTATTACTATTTAAAAGAGTTCCATCTAAATCTAATGCTATAGCTCTGTATTTCATAAGTGATATCTTAGCAAGGGCTTTACTATTCGTCAATTTAAACTTTATAACTGTAGATAATCCTTTATATGCAAAACCTGTAATGCTATAATGAAACGGTAATTTATGGACAAAAATGGTATATTGGTATGGATTATAGAATATTTATAGTAGAAGATGACAGAGGTATTGCTGAGGGCATTACTGAGCAGATGGAGCAATGGGGTCTAGAGGCAAAGCCCGTATTAGACTTTCACAATGTGATGGGAGAATTCGCAGAATATCAGCCCCATCTTGTTCTTATGGACATTTCACTTCCTTTTATGAGTGGCTATCACTGGTGCAGCGAGATTAGGAAGGTTTCCTCGGTCCCTGTCATTTTTGTTTCTTCTGCTTCGGACAATATGAATATCGTAATGGCGGTAAACATGGGTGCTGATGATTTTATTGCAAAGCCATTTGATCAAAATGTGCTTACAGCAAAGGTACAGGCTCTTTTGAGACGCACCTACGACTTTGGCGTGTCATCTCCAATTATCGAGCACGAGGGTGCATTGTTGAATACAGGAGATAACACCCTTACCTATCAGGACGCTAAAATCGATTTAACTAAAAATGAATATCGCCTGCTTCTTACACTTATGCAGAATAAAGGAAAAATTGTAAGCCGAGAAAAGCTTATGGAAGCCCTCTGGGAGAGTGGAGATTTTATCGACGAGAACACTCTTACTGTAAATGTAGGAAGGCTTAGAAAGAAGCTGGAAAATGCAGGACTTAAGAATTTCATTACCACCAAATCTGGTGTGGGATACAAAGTGGGGTAGATAATGAAGCTGTTTTATTCTTACATTAAAAGCATAATCGGCGGTGTTTGCCTCTTTTTAGGATTCTTCGGGTTGCTTGTTTTATCATTTGCCCTTTACGAGCTTCCGTTAATGGCGGTGGTTTATCCTATGTTGCTGTGCGCACTTATAGGATTGCTGTATCTGATTTACAGATATTATGTCACTTACAAGCGTTACAAAGAAATATCTGAACTTAAGAAATCAGCTGCAGAGCTTATAGAATTTCTTCCTAATTCCTACAGGATACTTGATGAGGACTATTGTGAGGTAATAGAAAATCTGTTGGCTCAAAAGCGAAAAGACATGGAGCTTATTAAGGATGAGACTGACAAACTGATGGATTATTACACTCTTTGGGTTCATCAGATTAAGACGCCAATCGCTTCCATGAGACTTAGACTTCAGAAAGAGGATAGTGAGCTATCTAGGAGTCTCCTTTCAGATTTGGGGCGTATTGAGCGTTATGTAGAAATGGTCCTTACATATCTAAGATTAGAGGGAGCTGGCAGCGATTATATTTTCAAGGAATATGATTTGGATTCAATCATTGGCGGTGTTGTTAAAAAGTTTGCCGGTGATTTCATTCTACGAAAGATAAAGCTTCGTTATAGTCCAGTAGAAAAAAAGGTGCTTACCGATGAGAAATGGCTTTCATTTGTAATTGATCAGGTCATGTCCAATGCGCTTAAATATACAAAGCAGGGAGAGATTTCCATATATGTGGAGGAACCACTTACCCTTTGTATAGAGGATACTGGCATGGGCATTTCTCCTGAGGATTTGCCTCGTATATTCGAGAGAAACTATACTGGCGTAAGAGGACGTGCTGACAAAAAAGCTAGTGGATTAGGATTATATTTATGTAGTAGGATTTGCAAGAATCTCAATCATGAAATAAGTGCTGAGTCACAGGTTGGACGTGGTACCAAAATCAAAATTAACCTGGAAACTAAGCGGACTATTATAGAATAAATTCGATTGTGACAGATTTGTAAGTTTTTCGGGCCGGATTGTAAGCCGATTCAATGGAGAGGATCGGCTTTTTTTATTTATAATCAAACCGAAAACGAAATGGAGGTTTGAAAATTATGAGTTTACTTGAAGTTAATAATTTGAAAAAAGTTTATAAAACACGTTTTGGTGGTCAGGAAGTAGAGGCCCTTCGTGATGTGAATTTCGCAGTTGAGGAAGGTGAGTATGTTGCCATCATGGGTGAATCCGGTTCAGGCAAGACTACACTTCTTAATATTCTTGCTGCTCTTGACAAGGCCACAGCGGGACGTGTTGTTTTGCAGGGCATGGAGCTTTCAGGATTAGCTGAAAAGAAAATTGCCAACTTCCGACGCGACAATTTAGGATTTGTATTTCAGGAGTTTAATCTTCTAGATACATTTTCCATCGAAGACAACATTTTCCTTCCATTAGTTCTTTCGGGAAAAAAATATAGTCAAATGAGCGAAAAGCTAAAGCCTATAGCAGCAAGGTTAGGTATTTCCGAGATTTTAAAGAAATATCCTTACGAGGTGTCAGGTGGTCAGAAGCAAAGAGCAGCAGTTGCCAGAGCTCTTATCACTGATCCAAAGATTATCCTTGCAGATGAACCTACAGGTGCTCTTGATTCCAAGGCTTCAGATGAGCTACTTAGACTTTTTGGAGAGGTAAATGAATTAGGTCAAACAATTCTTATGGTTACCCATTCTGCGAAAGCAGCTAGCTGCGCAGGAAGAGTTCTTTTCATTAAGGATGGTGAGGTGTTCCACCAGATTTACAGAGGTGACAGCACAAATCAGAGTTTCTATCAGAAAATCACAGAGACTCTTACACTTCTTACACAAGGAGGTAACCAATAATGAAAACCTTATTTTATCCTAAGCTTGCATGGGATGGCATAAGGAAAAACAGGAGACTAGTATTTCCTTATATGCTGACATGCATTTGCATGATATCTATGTTTTATATTCTCCTGTTCCTTGGATCTCCTTCAACAGGAGAGCTGTTACCACGAGGCGGAACCACAGCCATGCAGGTTATGATTCTTGGAAGTTTTGTAATTGCGGTATTTTCAGTAATCTTTCTTTATTATACTAACTCTTTTTTGATTCGAAGAAGAGCGGGAGAGTTTGGATTATATAATGTACTTGGAATGGGCAAGAGAAATCTTGCTAAGATTATTACCTTTGAGACACTGATTACATCTGGAATTTCTATAGTTGTAGGTATTTTTGTAGGTATAGTTATTTCAAAGCTGGCGGAGCTTGGCCTAGTGAAAATGCTTGGAGGTCAAATAAGCTACGATATTCGTATTGAATGGAAGAGCGTGTATATCACAGTATTATTTTATCTAGTGATTTTTGCTGTCATTTGGTTTTCATCTATAATTAGAGTTGGTGTCAGCAGTGCGGTATCACTTTTAAAGAGTGAAAAAGCTGGTGAAAAGGCCCCTAAAGCTAACTGGCTTTTAGGCCTAGGTGGAGCAGTAATTCTTGCGATTGCATACTATAAGGCGGTATCAATTGTCAGTCCTCTTGATGCTATTATGGTATTTTTTGTAGCTGTTATTATGGTTATCATAGCTACATATCTATTAATGATTGCTGGAAGCGTTTTGCTGTGCCGCATACTTCAGAAAAATAAAAAATACTATTACAATCCAAAGCATTTTGTATCTGTATCTTCTCTTGTATATAGAATGAAGAGAAATGGTGCGGGTCTTGCGTCTATAGCAATCATAGCGACTATGGTGCTTGTTATGATTTCTACTGCATCATGCATGTGGTTTGGAAGTCAGGATATGATTGATGATAGATATCCAGCTGATATTAATTTTGTTTTCAGATTTGATAAAAGTGAGTTAATGACTGAAGAAAATATGGCTTACTTAAGACAGGCTTTTGAAGACTATCGTGCTGAGAACGATTCAACAACTACAACTGTTATAGATCTTCCTTATATGGAAATGTCAGGCTCAGAAGAGGATAATAATACTATAAATTTTGATAAGTCTGATATTGATGCTTTTAATGTGAGCAGTATGCGAGAGGTTTGTTTTATCCCTCTGCAAACATATAATGAAGTGACTAATCAGAATATAGCATTAGATGATGGTGAGGCACTTGTTTTTTCATCTAAGGGAGCAAAAGAATACGATACAATTAACTTGACTGTGGATGGAAAATCTAGAACTTATAAGTGTGTAAACCCAGGAACAGAAGAGATTTTTTCAGATTATTACCTTGGAAACATTATTCCTATGATTAGTGTTGTTGTCAGTGACTATAGTGATACTATGAAGTTTTTTGAGGCATCAGCGAATGACCGTTGGTATAATATGTTTACATGGAAGTATAGTTTTGATTTAAATGATTCTTCCATGACTGCAGCGGAGTATGCCAAAGGTCTTAAGGAAGCAGTTTCGAATGCTTTAGAGGAAAAGTCTGAGCTTAGTGAGAATTGCTGGTATTATTATGAAGAGCGAGAGTATGAGGCATTGGAATATGTAGCATTAAATGGAAGCGTGTTCTTTATCGGAATAGTTTTAAGTATAGTATTTATTTTAGCTGCTGTACTTATCATTTATTACAAGCAGATTTCTGAAGGTTACGAGGATGCCGGTCGCTTTGAGGTTATGAAAAAGGTGGGAATGAGTAAAAAAGAAATCAAGAGAAGCATTAATTCACAGTTACTTGTGGTGTTCTTTATACCATTGGTTTTCGCGGGGTTACACCTTGCATTTGCCTTCCCTATGATTTCAAAGATTTTGAATTTATTTGGACTTTTTAATACAGGATTATTTATGATGACAACTGTAATTTGTTTCATTGCATTTGCAATATTCTACGCTGTAGTTTACAAGGTAACATCAAATGTATACTACAACATAGTAACTGATGCTAAATAATAAATAGAGATTGTATGTAAGACATAAATCAAGAGCTCCGGGATAAAACTCGGAGCTCTTTTTTAATCTGTGTATATTTGATTTTTGCCGTGCTGCTTAGAGAAGTATAGATTGTCGTCAGCCTTTTTAACAACATCCTCTGAGAAGCTTCCGGAGGCCACACCTAGGCTGACTGTGATAACTAGATCAGGAGCAAAAGACCAGGTTGTGGCGGCCATGTTGCGGCGTAAAGTTTCGGCTATCTCCATGGTATGAGGGTAGGAGTTCTTGCTGATGATAAGAGCAAACTCCTCACCACCGTAACGGTAACCTCGCACATCAGAGTTGGCCTTGACCTCAGCGTTGATGAATTGGCCCACCTTTTGTAGTACTTTGTCTCCCTCTGGATGACCATAGGTGTCGTTGATATTTTTGAAGTTATCAATATCAAGCATAATTACAGAGTATGGCAGCATGGAACGCTTGATACGCTCAATATCGTAGTTAAATGACCTTCTGTTATAGAGGAAAGTCAATCCATCACGTCTACTATTTAAAATGATAATAATAAAGAACAAAATAATTAAGCAGGTTATGATGATGGATAAAACTGTAAGCGCTGTACGGCTCTTTGTATTTTGGGCAATCTCTGCGGCCTTGGCAATTGAAAGTCGAGAATCATTTACCTGACTATTAAGAATATTAGAGTAAGTCTGACTCTGGTTTTCAATGATTAGCGTACTGAGATTTTGGATGCGAATAGTGAGAAATTTCTGCATCTC
The DNA here is from genome assembly GCF_900101325.1 of Pseudobutyrivibrio sp. AR14. NCBI lineage: Bacteria > Bacillati > Bacillota > Clostridia > Lachnospirales > Lachnospiraceae > Pseudobutyrivibrio > Pseudobutyrivibrio sp. AR14. The sequence continues at coordinate 13,104 of NZ_FMUY01000017.1, read as the reverse complement.
AATATTATCAGGTTGGCAGGACTCCTGCATTAATAAAAGGGTGTCTAGAGCAACCTTGTCATAGCCACTGTTTTGACATAGTTTAACAAAATCATCCACCAATGTTTTTGTATCAACTGAAGCTGAGTCGGGATGCTGTGCTAGCGCTAAAAGACAGCGGGTCTGATAATAAGGAATTACAAAATTGCGAAGATAAATAGGTTCTTTTTTGGCTGCTGTAATATCCGAATCGCTATATTGATCTAATATAGCAGCACATTCGTCTAATAACCCTTGGCGAACATATATATTGGCAAGAGTAATCTGATTATTTCTAGTGTAGTCATCGACGTTTGGGTCTGAGCCGATGATGCTATCCACGTATCCTTGAGATTTGTTAAGGTATTCAATGGCCTGAGTAAAATTCTTTTTATCCGCGTCTAGCAAAGCAAGTACTCGATAAGCATAGCTTTTTATGGAAACATTGGAAATTTCCTCAAAAGGCTCAATGTCTCTGGCGCGGCTGAGCATTTCCTCTGCAGCTGGATAAGCATGATTGCTAATATGAAGAGCTGCCAAATCCAGGTAAATGTTGACCGTGTAATCCTTCTCATCAGACTGCTCTAGGTAGTATAGGGCATAACCTAAGTAACGGTAATAGGTCATTTCCTCTCCCATCTGATTGTAGATGAGACCAGCCTGTTCATATAACAGACCTAAATCAGTGTCATCATATACGCCCTTTGTAATCATGTCATTGATATTTTCGACTTCGTCCTCAAGTGAAACACCAGAGAGGCGATTATTGTTGGCAAGCACCTCTGTTACTTTTTCATGATTAGTCTGTCTGTCAAAGAAATTTTTGGCGTAATATATAGACTGAGCAAGGATTAATGCTGTCACTATAATAAATGTTATTATTAAAATTTTTTGAATAGTCGATTTTGTCATAAGCATATTATATCCTTTATGGATAATTATTCCAACTTTAGGTTGCATAATCTGAAAATATATGCTAACATCAATCGATTTGAGAATCAGATATAAATTCACAGATTATTGAGGGCGTATAAATGAAATCTAATAACAAATTGTGTCGATTATTTTCAATAATGCTAGCATCAGTGCTTTTATTCTTATCCTTGGATTTGTCGGCGTCAGCAGAGACAGTTGTCACCTACACAGTCACATCTTTTTTGGGTTTTAAGGTTGGACAGACAGAATTTGACGTTGGCACATCAGATGGGGAGATTGCTAGTCGATTGCCTAGTGCTTTGGCAGCAAAAGCAGACAGATATACTGTTGAGGAAGGGAGCGCTAGTAGCTCTGGCGGAGTAGCTACAGGTCCTGCAACTAGTATGGAATATAACGTAGATGTATCTGTTCCAGTGACTTGGGTATGTTCAAATTTTGATTCTGAGGAACCTGGAGTATATACATTCAAAGCACAGACTACAGATTCTACTAAATATATTGTTGAAAACAGCATTTATCCAACTATAAATGTTCAGTTGAATGAGCCAATTCCAGTGGAGGTACCAGAGGAGAAAGAAAATCCAGCAGTGGAAGAGCCTGAGGTTAATACACCAGAGCAGCCAGCTCCAGAAGGGAAGCCAGAAGAGACTCCTGTGGAGGCGCCAGTAGAGACTACTCCTGAGCAGCAGGAGAAGCCTACTCCAGCACCAGCAGCAGAACAGCCATCTGGTTCATCTAATAATGGTTCAAACAACACTAGTAGCGGTTCATCTAATAATAGTTCAAATAGTACAAACCCAGCTACTGAGACACCAGCTACAAGTACTACTCCAGTCCAGACTACTACACCAGCAGCTGAGAGTTCTACACAGCAGACAGCTAGCATCAATACTGGTCATAGTAGCAGTAGCAGCAGTAGTCATAGTGCATCTGCTACACCAAAGGTAGAGGAGCAGACAACTGAGGCATCTATCGTAGTAGAGCAGACACCAGCCCCGGAAAAGGAGGAGTCTACTGATGACATCCCTGTAGCTGTAACTAGCAAGACAGAGACAAAATCAGAGATTTCTGTAGGTAAGGGTAAGGCCGTTATCAATATTCAAAATGATAATTCTTCGGAAGTAACTGCCACAATCACTGATGATGAGACTCTTTTGAAAAACATTCTCACAGATGAGCAGTTAAAGAGAGTAGCAGAAGGTGCTACTGTTAATTTAAAGATTTCTGCAAATATTGTTAAAGCTTCAGATTTGTCAGCTGAGGATTCTGATAGCATCCAAAAGGGTGTAGAAGAATATAAAAAAGATAAGCCTGGTCTTAATATTGCAGGTTATTTAGATATATCTATTTATCTCCAGATGGACGATGAGGACTGGAGTTATGTAAGCAACACAAACAAGCCAGTAGAATTGGTTGTCACTGTGCCAGAGAGCATGAGAGGCTTGTCAGATAATTACTATTTGCTTCGTCTGCACGATGGACAGACTACTTTATTCAGCGACAATGATGATGATCCAAATACAATTACTGTTTCTACAGGACAGTTTTCTATCTATGTAGTAATGTACGATAGCGAAGCTGCAGCAGAGATAGAAAAGACTGAGAAGAAAGAGCTCAATCTGCTTATTATATTTGTTATCGCACTTATCGTGGTGCTAGTGATTCAGATTGTATATATCTTTGCTATCCGCAAAAAATTACATTCAGTTGGACAATAATTTATTCTTATCTATTTTGCCCTCTGAAATCATATTAGAAACCCATAGCTTGAGTGATTCGACAGTTCGGTCGATTTGCTCAAGCTGTTTTTGTATTGCGACGAAGTCTTCGATTTCATCATCGGAAATGATGCCATCGGCTGTGATATCAATTAGTCTATCCTTCTGATTGTTGAGAGAATTCAGGGCAGAAAGCATGCCGAGTACGATCTCAGGAAGAGAGGATGTCTTTACCTCTGGGACGGTCTCCTGACCAATACGGCACTCATGGGTGCAGTAGTAGTTACATAAATCTTGACGTTTATAAGCGTTAGCCAAATCAACTACATCTTCAGGATAAATGGATACCTTGCCAGTTTCAATTTTTTCAAGGCGGCTTTCTGTTATAGAGCCAATTAATTCGCTGGCTTGAGCCCTAGTAAGACCGGCCTCTTCGCGAGCTTTGAAATATACACTTTTATCATCTTTAATTGATTTTCTTCCCATGGTAAAATCCTCCTATTAAAATTATTATATCTATTTTGCTAAAAAAGAAAAATAGACTATATTTATTCACCTAAATAGTGATTTTTTAATAGTTCATAGGATTGTATTATTTACATAAGAAAAACGTAAACAACCGTTTATAAAGAAAGGTGAGGTAAGCATTATGAATGGTAAAAAATTATACAAGAGCAATAACAAGAAAATCTGTGGTGTATGTGCAGGTGTAGCAGAGTATTTTAATATTGATCCAACGATAGTAAGATTAATTTGGGCAGCATTTACACTTGCTGGAGGAAGCGGTATCATAATTTACATAATCGCAGCGCTTATTATGGATGATAGCCCAATAGACGTTGTTAATTAAGGAGGTACAGAGATGGGTATTCTATTTTTTATCCTGTTTTTCATGATATTTGGCAAGATGATTGGATTTGCATTTAGAGCTACATGGGGAATTCTAAAAATAGGGCTTTTTATCGTATTTCTCCCTTTGATGTTAGTGGCTATGGTATTTGGAGGTCTCCTCTACATCGCATTCCCAATACTGATTATCGTAGGAATTATATCTTTGATAGCTAGTGCAGTGAAATAAGATGATAGTTAGAAAGGCAGTGGACTTTATGGTCCGCTGCCTTTTTGCTGCTACCATTTTTGATATAATGTAACAAAATATAACTATTGGTTAAAAAAATAAAACAAAAGCTAAAAGCTATTCACTACAGTTTAGCAACAGATACGGCTATAATGTGTATGTAACTGTTAATTACGAGGAGTCGAATGGAGGTATTTATGAAAATAAATGAAGTAATTCGAAAACACAGGAAAGAAAAGAATATGACTCAGGAAGAGATGGCAAATAGGCTGGGAGTTACTGCTCCAGCAGTAAATAAATGGGAGAGCGGTGCTTCAATGCCGGATATTTCCCTACTAGCCCCCATTGCCAGATTGCTGAATGTCTCATTGGATGAGCTTCTTTCATTCAAAGAGGAGCTGTCGGAAATTGAGGTATCAAGTATTATAAAAGAGATATACGAGATGTTTGATACCGAGCCAATTGAGACTGTGTATCAGAGAATCTTAGAAGTTACCAAGGAATATCCTAATGCTGAGTCGCTGTTGCTTTCTCTTATTGGTATTTTTAATAGTAGGTGTGTCATTCTAGGCGTGGATAAAAATGAAGAATATGATAAGTGGATTCAGGGAAGCTATCAGAATCTATTATTTAGCCATGATGAAGAAATACGAGTAGGAGCAGCTGATGGTCTCTATGCTTTATATATTAGAAAGGAAATGTATGAGGATGCTGAGAGATGTTTGAGATATTTTTCAGCCAAGGACCCTGATAGAAAGAGAAAGTTAGCGACTATTTACTATGGCAAAGGCCAATATGAAGAGGCATATAAAACACTGGAAGCCGAGGTGCTAGCTAACTATCAGACTATGTCGGTTATGCTTCTTGAGATATTCATGGTAGCAGTGAAAACTGAAAACTTTGAAAAAGCTCAGGTGATTATTGAAAAAGAAAGTGCTTTAGCAGAGCTTTTTGAAATGGGTGAGTACCATAAAAATGCAGGAAAATTAGAGTTAGCCGTTGCTTTAAAAGATTCAAAAGAGACATTAAGACTACTGGATTGCCTTTTATCAACCACTAATACTGTTATGGATTATACAAAGTCAAAGCTATTTGAGCATATGACATTCCAGGAAGTTAATCCTACTATAATTCAGACTTTGCGTGTTAATACCCTTAAGCATTTCAGCGAGGATGATACTTATAAGTTTGTAAGAGAATCAGAAGGCTGGGAGGCATTTGAGAAAAAATGGATGACGGCATAGGAAGAAAAGTAAATATTGTAAAAGATAAACGAGTCCCCGATATTGATTTGGAGACTCGTTTTTTGTGTCAGCTTAATTGGGGTCTTTTTTCCGATAAAAGGTTACGTTAAAATATAAGAGTTATAATGTGAAATTTAAGCAATTGGCAGTTGATTCGAAAAAGTTATATGGTAAGATTATAAAGTCAATTGCTTAATGAGATATTTTGAGCATTTTGACCCATAAATAAAATAATAGTTGAGAAAGAAGAGTGTATGAGAAACATAGGATTTAGTAACGAAAAGTATACTGAGATGCAATCAAAGAGAATCAGGGAGCGCATCGATCAATTTGGAGGTAAGCTTTATCTTGAATTCGGAGGTAAGCTTTTTGATGATTATCACGCTTCTAGAGTTCTTCCAGGATTCAAGCCTGATGCAAAGATTACAATGCTTAAGGAACTTGCTGACAAGACTGAGATTGTAATTGCTATCAAGGCTGGTGATATTGAGAAAAACAAGGTCCGTGGAGATATCGGTATTACATACGATATGGATCTTCTTAGACTTATTGATGCATTTACAAGCTATGGGCTCTATGTGGGTTCTGTAGTTCTTACTCAATTTGCTGAACAGCCTTCAGCAGTAGCATACGAGAAGAAGCTCAAGGCTTTGGGCTTAAAGGTATTCAGACACTATATTATTCCAGGCTACCCATCAAATATTCCATTTATTGTATCTGATGAGGGCTTTGGTAAAAATGATTATATTGAAACAACCAGACCACTTGTAGTAGTTACAGCTCCAGGACCTGGTTCAGGAAAGATGGCTACATGCCTTTCTCAGCTTTATCATGAATCTAAGCGTGGCGTTAAGGCTGGATATGCTAAGTTCGAGACATTCCCTATTTGGAATTTACCACTTAACCATCCAGTAAATTTGGCTTACGAGGCTGCCACAGCTGACTTAAATGATGTAAATATGATTGACCCATTCCATTTGGAAGCTTATGGTGAGACTGTTGTTAATTACAACCGTGATGTAGAGGTATTCCCAGTTCTCAAGGCTATGTTTGAGAAGATTTCTGGCGAGTCACCTTACAAGTCACCTACAGATATGGGCGTTAATATGGCAGGCAATGCAATTATTGACGATGAGGCATGTCAGAATGCTTCAAAGCAGGAGATTATCCGCCGCTATTACGAGGCCACTGTTGCTAGAAGAAAGGGCGATGGAAGCGATTCTGCAATTCAGAAGCTTGAGCTTCTTATGGAAAAGGCAGGCATTTCTGTGTCTGATAGACCGGTAGTTGCAGCAGCCAATATCAAAGCAGATCAGACAGGTGTACCATGTGCTGCTATGGAGCTTTCAGACGGCAAAATTATCACAGGTAAGACATCTGAAATGCTTGGCGCTTCATCAGCTATGATTTTAAATGCTCTTAAATACGTGGCAGAGATTCCTGATGAGGTAAAGCTTATTTCACCAGAAGTCCTTACACCTATTATGAACCTTAAGACTAATTATTTAGGCGATAACAACCCACACCTTCATTTGAATGAGCTCCTTATTGCACTTTCAATGGAAGCTATCAGCAGTGAGAATGCTAAAAAGGCTTACGATTGCCTTCCTGCATTAGATGGTGCTGAGGTTCATTCTTCAGTTATTCTTTCTTCAGTGGATGTAGGTGTATTTAAGCAGCTTGGCGTACAGCTTACATGTGAGCCTCGCTACGAAGGAAACAAGCTTTATCACAATTAATTTTCACTAAATGTTACAAAAAAACTTGCATTCCAATCCTAAAAATGCTGAATAGGACGAAAATCAAGGCCTGCAAAGAATAAATGTAGATTTTAATTCTTTAGTATGTTAAAGTATTGTGAGAAAATTAATAATCATGGAGAGGAAGAATCATGGCAGTTAAATATGTTAGTACAAGAGATGTAAATAAGCAGGAGATTACAGCATCACAGGCTATTTTAAAGGGTCTTGCAGATGATGGCGGATTATTTGTTCCTACATCTATCCCTCAGCTTGATGTTTCTTTAGATAAGCTTGCTGAGATGTCATATCAGCAGGTAGCATACGAAGTATTAAAGCTTTTCTTAAGCGATTTCACAGAGGATGAGTTAAAGCATTGTATCAATAGCGCATACGACAGCAAGTTTGACACAGAGGAGATTGCTCCACTTGTTTATGCTGATGGCGCATACTATCTTGAGCTTTTCCACGGTGCAACAATTGCATTCAAGGATATGGCACTTTCAATTTTGCCACATCTTATGATTACTTCCGCTCGTAAAAATAATATTAAAAATGATATCGTTATCCTTACAGCTACATCTGGTGATACAGGTAAGGCTGCACTTGCAGGTTTTGCAGATGTTGAGGGTACACGTATTGTAGTTTTCTATCCAAAGAATGGTGTTTCTGCTATTCAGGAGCGTCAGATGGTTACACAGAAGGGTGCTAATACTCATGTAGTTGGTATCAAGGGTAACTTCGATCAGGCTCAGACTGGTGTTAAGCAGATGTTCAATGACAAGGAACTTGCTAAGGAGCTTGATGGAGCTGGATTCCAGTTCTCATCTGCTAACTCAATCAACATCGGTCGTCTTGTTCCTCAGATTGCTTACTATGTATATGCGTATGCTAAGCTTCTTGGTGAGGAGAAGATCAAGAACGGCGAGCAGATTAATGTAGTTGTTCCTACTGGAAACTTTGGTAATATTCTTGCTGCATACTATGCTAAGAATATGGGTCTTCCAATTGCAAAGCTTATCTGCGCATCTAACGAGAACAAGGTTCTTTACGATTTCTTCACTACAGGTGAGTATGATAAGAACCGTGACTTTATCCTTACTAATTCTCCATCAATGGATATTCTCATTTCTAGCAACTTAGAGAGACTTATCTATCATATTGCAGGAGATGACGCTGCTAAGAATGCACAGCTTATGGAGAGCCTCAAGACAACAGGCAAGTACGAGATTACAGCAGACATGAAGGCAAAGCTTGATTCTTTCTATGGCAACTATGCATCAGAGCAGGAGACAGGCAAGACTATCAAGAATCTTTACGACAAGACAGGATATGTTATCGATACACATACAGCAGTTGCTTCATGTGTTTACAATAAGTACGAGAGTGAAGCTTCAGATGGCAAGACAACAGTCATTGCTTCAACAGCTAGCCCATTCAAGTTCACACGTGCGGTAATGGGAGCTATCGATTCTGCATACGAGAAGGAAGAGGATTTTGTACTTGTTGACAAGCTTTCTGAGCTTGCTAAGGTAGATGTTCCTAATGCAATCGAAGAAATCAGAAGCGCTGCAGTACTTCACGATACAGTAGTAGAAGTTGCTGATATGTGCTCAGAGGTTAAGAGATTCCTCGGAATTTAATAATATTAAAAAAGAGCCCTTAGGGCTCTTTTTTAGTACGAAACAATTAAATGAACGATTCCAAATGGATACGCTACAGGGAAGTCCACACATTTGTTAACTCCCATTAGTACACCTTCTTCGGTAATCTCTGGTGGTGCCAGTTCTATATTTTTAGATTGCTGGTTTGATACATTTACAATATACAGACCGTTGTGTAGATTTAGGAAATCCTCAAGGGCTGCAACTACATATTCATTGAATTCGCTGAAATCTTCTTTTGCATATCTTGATGCGAAAGCGATGGCAGTTTCTCTATCACAGTCAATATGTGTGATGTAATCTCTGTCTCCGATTACAGCTTGCGATACTCCAAATGTAATTGGATACTCGTCTACAATCATTGGTGTAAGAGGAGAGAAATCCTCGCCAATAAAGCGAATCAAACTGTTAAACATAAGCTCCAAGTACATTATGTTTAAATCGTTAGCAGGCATTTCTGCCATGAGGAAAAACTTTTCAATTATGGATTGAACTAGTCCGCTATTTTCTACATCAAGCTCCAAATCATATAATTCATTGTCAGCTTTATAGTCGAAAATTATTCGTTCCAAATCCTCATAGCTGATAATTCCATCTTCTACGAGATTCTGGCCCAATAGAATATAGTCTGGAGTTTGCTTAGATAGCAAATCTGAGACATTTTCTTCGGATAAATATCCACGTGCTACAGCAATTTCTCCAAATCGTTTATCTTCACGAGTTTGAATATAGAGACACTCGTCAACTTCATTAGCAGTCATCAGACCTTCGTGGATTGCAATCGTACCAAGCTTGATGTGTGACTGTGAAAGACGAGCCATTGCATTAAAGAGCTGGTCTCGTGTGACTATGCCCTTTTGTAGCAAATAATTCCCTAAGAATTGTGTAAACATAAATTATTTTCCTCCAAGACGCAGTTCAATAATTTCGCTAATTTGGTTTTTTTCAAAAGGCTTCTGGATGAAATCCTTCGCGCCTAGTTGAATAGCCTTTTTTAGCTGATCTTGTGTACCTACAGAAGATACGATGATGATTACCGCATCTTGATCAAATGCCTTAATTTCTGAAAGTGCTTCGTTGCCATCTTTCTCCGGCATAACTATATCCATAAAAACAATGTCGGGTTTCTCTTTCTTGTAAAGTTCGATGGCTTCTGTACCATTCCTGCCTTCCAGGAAAATAGCGCCGTCTGCAATTTCCTTTACGGCATCCATAAGCTGTTTTCTAGCAAGAACTGAATCGTCGCAAATTAATATTTTCTTATTGGTGATGTCCATAAGCCTACCCTCCTACAAAGTATAAATTAATAATACAATAACAATAGGTTTAATTCAAACGAATTTGCTGATAACTTGTGAATAATTAATGAATTGAATGGAAATTTACAAAAGACATTTAGATAGTTGTTTTTTATAGAATTAGCATAGGAAAAAAGCTATAATTAACTAAAAAATAATTGAGAGGTTTTATGTGTTATGGGAATGAATTTTATGTTGATTATTGATATCGTGGTTTTAGCTCTTGGAGCTTATCTTGTTTTTTCTGGAATCAGATATTACAAGAAGGGCGATGTGGATAATATGCTTATTACAGCAGAGGAGAGAGCTAGAGTTTCAGATATTCAGGGATTGTCAAAATATCTCATGCCAAAGTCAGCAATTTTTGGTGCATTTTGCGTTGTGTTTGGTATTCAGGGCGTATTAAGCGATTCACAGAAGGTGGTATTTCCAAAGGCTGTCAATGCTGCATTCTTACTTGCCTTTGTAGTTGTTTGGATTATTTTCTCCTATGTAATTCGCAAAGCTAAAAAGACATATATTCACTAAAAAATTTATTTTACATCACCTAGAATTCACATTGAGGAGCGAAAATGCTTGATGTGATAGCATATAGGAGGCGTATATGAAAAAAATATTGGTAGTTGACGATGAGGAAAAGATTCGTTCAATTATCCGTAAATACGGTGAGTTTGAAGGCTATTTAATTGAAGAAGCTACTGATGGAATGGATGCCATCCAAAAGGTTAAAGAAAATAGCAATTATGATGTCATTATTATGGATGTTATGATGCCTGAACTGGATGGTTTTTCTGCCTGCACAGAGATAAAAAAGATAAAGGATATTCCTGTTATTATGCTTTCTGCCAGAGGCGAGGAGTACGATAGAATCCACGGTTTTGAGGCAGGAGTAGATGATTATGTAATCAAGCCATTTTCACCTAGGGAACTTATGATGCGAGTGAAGGTAGTTACTAGTCGTGTCAGAACAACTGAGGGGCAGGCTGACATATTAAAATACGAGGGACTTGAGATTAATTTCACTGCAAGGACGGTATCTATTGACGGCAAGCGAGTTGAGATGTCACCTAAGGAATATGAATTACTTTTCTATCTTGCGAAGAATAAAAATATTGCTCTTCAAAGAAACCAAATCATTACTCACGTCTGGGGCTACGATTATTATGGAGACGATAGGACTCTAGACACTCATATTAAGCTATTGCGAAATAGTTTGGGGGAATATAGAAAATTGCTGGTGACACTTAGGGGTATTGGATATCGTTTTGAGACATTGGAGGATTCCTTTGAATAATAGTCGCTTTAGTATTAGATGGAAGACATTTTGTATATTCTTAATTTTTGCCATAGTACTTTTAGGAGTGCTGTGGCTTTTTCAGATAGTATATCTAAATGATTTCTACAAAATAATTAAAAGAAGAGAGACGGAGACTGTTCTCAGCCAGATTGAAGAGTTGGTCCGCAACAATGAGGATGATAGCGACACCATAGAAGAAATTGCTGCCAGTCACAACCTGGGCATATTTATTACCGATAGATTTGGAAACACTTTGTACAATGCAGATTACATTCCAAATTCTCATATAGCGGGCATGCCTAGATATATTTTTGGACTTTTTTATGATACAGCCGTGGCTAATGGGGGCAAAGCTGTTGTTGAGTACAAGGGAAGCGAGATGCAAAAAGATAGCCAAGAGGGCTTCCTTATTCAGCAGTTGATTGGTAACCAAGAAAGCGTTGAGATTATTTCTGGTGCCACACCGGAGTCGGAAAATGGTGAGATTAATCAAGGTGAAGGCAGAGTTGGGTACACCATTTCTGGACGAGAGACTACAACTATATCTGAGTTTAGGCAAAATATAGGTGATGATAGAGCTGAGTCTGTTATCTATGTCAGCATAGTTGAAAACGACCATGGACAGACTGTGGTTATGATTAATTCAGTGCTTACTCCTATTGATGCCACTGTTACCACTCTCGAAGCACAGCTGAAGATGATTTCAATTATCATGGTTGTGTTTGCTTTTGTTCTTGCTGTGGTTAATTCAAAAAGTGTGTCTAGGTCTATCATCAGTCTTAATGATGGAGCTAAAAAACTTGCTCAGGGAGATTACTCTGTTACATTTGATTCCGGTGACTATATGGAGGTGGCCGAGTTATCAGACACCCTTAATTACGCTGCCAAGGAATTAGGTAAAGCAGATGCTCTTCAAAAAGAGTTGATTGCAAATGTGTCCCATGACCTTAGAACGCCTCTTACTATGATTAAGGGATATGCAGAGGTTATGAGAGATATCCCAGGAGAAAATACTCCAGAAAATGTTCAGGCTATAATAGAAGAGACGGAGCGTCTGACAGATCTCGTTAATGATATGCTTGATATTTCAAAGCTAAAGGCAGGCACTATCACCATCAAACCTGCAGTTTACAATATTACTGAAAGCATTAAACATGTTCTTGAGAGATATAACAAGCTTAGAGAGGTGGATGGTTACACTATTGATTTCATCTATGATGATGAGATATATGTGGAGGCTGACGAGCAGAAGATGTATCAGGTTATTTACAATCTGGTAAACAACGCTATCAACTACACCGGTGAGGACAAAAAAGTAACGGTCCATCAGAAAGTGACGGATGGCATCCTTCGAATCGAAGTTATTGATACAGGAAATGGAGTAAAGCAAGAGGATATCCCTTATGTTTGGGATAGATACTACAAGGACAAGACCACTCATAAGAGAGCGCTTCAGGGCACAGGTCTTGGTCTTTCGATTGTTAAAAATGTCTTAGAGCTTCACGGAGCCAAATATGGAGTTTCTTCTATTAGAGGTAAAGGAGCAACATTCTGGTTTGAGCTTCCAATAGTACAAGTTGATTAAAAATAAGCGCTAGCCCATATAACTGGGTTAGCGCTTTTGCTTAGCTAAAAATAGAAGATATTGCTTCTGCAATATTATGTAAAATACCATGCTTCTTTTCAAGCATCTTTTCCAAGTCCTCTTTATAGTGTCCCTCTTTGTAAGCTCTTGCAAGTCGTGATTCCATTCGCTTAATGTTTTCTTCATTCATAGCAGTTACCTCCTCTTTTAAGACTATGAAACTGTGAAAACATTAATCCCCCTAAATGAAACTAGTAACTTAAGTGGTGTGTAATTAAAACTATACATCAAACCCTGTGTCTAAATTATGAAGCAATTTGGAGGCCTTTGTGATTTTTTTATGTAGATGGAACTGAATGAGGTTTGCTTCCTGCGGAAGACGGGGTGAGGTGGTATAACAAAAAAGAGCAACCAATTACTTGGTTACTCTCTTTTAAAGGATGCGGAAGGCGGGACTTGAACCCGCACGCTCGCAATGAGCACAAGATCCTTAGTCTTGCTCGTCTGCCAGTTCCGACACTTCCGCG